>JAJECE010000074.1 GCA_022822185.1 Rhodothermales bacterium
GCCCCTTGATGCATGGTCTGTGTGTGGAGAAATGACTTAAAAGAAACAAACGGTTTCCCAACCATCCAAGCCGGTATACAATGACATTTTCCTGTAACACCACGGGCTATTAGGGATGGGAACTTGTTAGAGTTTGCAGAATACGTTGCCGTTACGTGTTGGAATGTAGAATTCAAGCGATTGCCTTAATTCATTACAGACTTCTAAATCATCAAGTTCGGTAAACTCTCGTGTCAAAGCAGAATGCATCCTCGGATCATCAGGACACGCCTCCAGATGAGCGCACCGATGTCTATGATCTTCTTAAGAAAATGGGGCTTACCGGTCGGGAGGCACAGCGATTCACAACGATACATGAAAACATGGCAAGTTCAAATATCATCGCCCAATTCGGTGCCGAATTGAAGGCTACAAATGCAAAATTGGATTCAATTGCCGAATCCCTCAGGGCAAGTATGCAAGCACATACGGAATCCACGAATGCACGACTAGATGCGCTGAACGGCAAGTATGATGCACTTGATACGAAACTCTCTTCTACTCGCTGGACCATCGGTATCGTAGGTGGAGCACTCGGACTTATTCTTACAATCCTGGGGTATCTTATTACCTCTGGAGTCTGATTGCGCTCCACGGTTGATAACTGGATCAGTCAAACCATTCAACCGCCGAACTGGGTTGAGATGCGGTGTATCCTGCTGAACTGTCTTGCATCATTCGCCTCCGATCTGGCCCTTGGTGCGTGGTTTGTGTGTTGAGAAATGATTGAGTCCTTCAGAATGAGTCCTCAAACAAATTCGAAAACCATGGAAGACCATTGATATCTTTTTGATCCGAGTACTGGAGATAATCCGGGTATTGGTTGTAGATTGCCTGATCTTCCTTCTTATTCATCATCAAGAAATACACTCTCGTCTTCGTGGAGCATCTGGAACTCCATCAGATCCGCCATGTGATCTGCCATAATCCGCTCCACATCTACACCAAATAGCCGCCCCAGAAGTTCGTGATTTTCTATGGGCTTGGCTGCAGTAATCTCCGCCCTCGGATATGCTGCCGTTGGTACAAGACTGACTCCCGTAATCCCCCATCGTATGATTGCACCAGTTTTCCGATCCATTTTCACCCGACGTTTCGGTGCCCCGGATGACCACGAAAGAAGCCCCTGTGCTGCCAGACTCGCTACAAACGCCTCCTCCTTTCTGCGCGTATCCAGAACCAGTTCTGCAAAGATGGTTTTTCCCTCCAAACGGATTTGGACGGGGTTCGCAAACCGCATCCTTGATAACCGGCGTGAGGCCTTGACAATCATTTTGGGAAGAATGGATTTTAATGACTTGGGAATCACTGGAACTCCGTGATGAAAGGTTCCGCTTGCCTGCCCATCTTTCCATGGACGCAAGTCCGTGTTTCTGGTAAAAAAGTGCCCCCCTTCCCGGTCATTAAAGTCAATTACAACGCCTCGAACCACTACCAGATGCGACGGATTACCTGTTTTGGAATGAACCGTCCCGCCAACTCGAATCAGAATTTTAGCCATTGCCTATCCATATTGCTGAAGTTGCATACTGTTTTTGAACTCCTCTGATTCCCATGGGATCAGAGGCTCGTCTCATTCTGAAAAGCAGGCAGGTATCTTCATTTAACTGCTCCCAGAGCCAGTGCATACAGGACTTCTTCATGGATGACCAGCGAATACTTTGAGGCCAATTCTGCATAACGAGTCAACCGATTTTCCCGCAACTTTTCTTCTCGCAGGACTGAATTTACAAAATCACGGGCTTCTTCAAATGTTCTCTTTTTCGGTGGGAATTGCGGCCCTGTATGGAAGCGAATCCAGCCATCAGAGATTGGATAGGGGCCAACTAGTGCCCCCTCTTCCGCCCCAAAAAGATCCTCTGAAATTTCTCCTAGCATCCCGGCCTCAAAGAGCGCCGGACCGGATGGATCAGGCAATTTATGAACGGCCCTGGCCGCGGTCTCAGTGGAAAAGATCTGCCAGGTGAGTTCAATCCGGGCAGGCTGCCGGAACTCCTGCCCAGATGCCGAATCGTAATAAGCACGAGCGTCCTCTTCGGATATCTCAGGGAAATCCAACTGATGCAGGTACTGAACAATATATTGATCCATTGCATCTTCTAACCGCCGCTCGTAGGCCGGAGTTAAGCGTAAGGGCATTGCCTCACGGAGCATCAACTCACTGGCAATCAGACCCTGGGTAAAATCATGGAGATCAGCGATGCTGCGCACCTGTGCCCGCTGCCGATCCGTAGCGAAACGGGCGCGTGACCGAAATTCCTCGACCGTCCAGGACTCTTGTGGTGTGCCGAAATAAACCAGTATACTTGAGTCCAGGCCATCTTCCTGGAGGGGGTTGCCGGGAGTGATCCGCTCAAATAACTGCAGAAGTGTAGATTCTAAAAAACTGATTCGGGCATCTTCAACCAGTTCGCGAACGTAATGGCGACGGGTACGGGAGCGTGCCCGCTCCAGAGCATACGCTTCAAACAGATGACGTTTTTCCTGAAACTCCGTTTCGGTGATGATCGGACGTGTGAAACGATCTTCTACCTGAATAATGAAATATCCCTGCGGGGTCCGTACCGGATGGGAGATTTCTCCGATAGGGATCGAAAAAGCAACATCCTCAACGTCCGGGTCCATTTCATCGAATGTAAATGGCGGCAATCGCCCCCCGGAGGCCTGAAGTTCAGGATCCTGAAACACTTCTTCTGCAAGCATTTGAAAACTTTCTCCCCCTTGCAGGCGCCCCCGCAGAGATTCTGCCTGTGCATATGTCCTCGCATACAACTGCCGGGCGTTGACCGTGGACTGTGCGCGTGTATACAACTCTCTCACCTGGGCCTCATCCACCGCGACAGAATCCAGCACCATTTTCTCAATAAAAAGATCGATCAGAATGCGGCGCTCTACGGTTATTCTCCTCGTCTGATAATGCAGCGCTTTTTCAATCCCTTCCCGGCGTGCCTGCAGTACAGCCAGCCGTGTTGCCGCCATATCCCCTACGAATGCACGCCGCCGCCGTGAAGTGTCTTGGACCCCGGTGGTAAGTAGCCATGACCGGTATTTGTCGCTAAACTCGCTGGAAAGAATGACCAGATTGTCAGCAGTTGCTACAATTTCAACCGGATCTTTCTGACAGCCCGTCAGAATTGTCAATGCTCCATAAAGAAGCAGAGCAGCATACATAAATGGTTTCATCCTTCCGGTGCACTGCGTGGCACAAACGCACAGGCCTACATCCATCGACCTTCAACCAATCACTGGTGTCGTTTCTGATCGTGTGAGTTAACCGATCAACAGGATAGAATAAAGCCCCGTCCCAGTGCCTGTAAAATACCCGCCTCAGTTTGATTCCATGTTCCCGATAACGTTCCTACTCGCACACAGAACGATGTTTCCATCCGCGTTCGTCTGCGAGAAAATACGAAGACATGTCCGTGTTCTTAGACGGACCGGCAGACAGGCATAAATCAAATATCTTTGGAATACTTCACCGGAAATACAGAGGATGATGGTCATAAGACAGGCCTGCAACAGATCATGAAGCGGCAAAAAGAACGGCAATCATTCGGCTGCTCATGTATATAATCCCCACGAGAATGTGTTCTCAGAACCTCAAGACAACCCTACTGGATCCTTGCACACCATTCATGGAATTGAACCGGAATTCCAGCTAAATCGAACCTGATCCAGGGACATCAGTAACACTGCCACAGTATCTGGTCCGGGTCCGTGATGATCTGGAGCGGTAGCACGTTTCCATGCTCTCTGTATTAAGGACATACAAATTTCTCCCTCTCCTGCTTAGCACGGGCCTGCTGCTGAGTACAGTGGGCTCCCTCCTGCAACCCGTCTGTGCAATGAGCCAGACTAACGGGCATGAGCATGGAGATCACCATTCTATGTCGGAACCCGTCCATCCATCTGAACAGGCCTCTCCCTGCGTTCACGAGAGCCAGAGAGTCCCTCGTACGCCGGATATCCCCTGCCCCTCTTCCGACATCCTGCAATGTTGCACATTTGAAGCCGCACCGATCATCGAGGAAGTGTTGCTCCCGAATCAAGGTCGGAATGATTTGCAGTCACTCCTCAATTTCCCGACACATACACCTTCCCAAAACGGAGTTTCCAGAGATTTGAACCCAAATCATTTCCCTGAAATCATCCCCCCACCCCCTGCTGCCGACAGGCAGGTACTACTGCTCGTCTTTCTGATCTGAAAAATAGTGTGATCCCGGTACGGAAGTCCCGATCTGCGGTACTTCAACGTATTGCAACCGATTACTCTATTTGACCAGAATTGATGAAAAAGCACTTTCTCATTGGTGCAATCTCCGCCGTATTTTTGGCATTACTGCTGCACCCGACCGCTGCTGACGGACAATATCAACCAGATACAACGGTCAACACTTTACTGAACCTGAATGATCTTCTTGAAGAAGTCCGCAATCAAAATCCATTGCTGCGGGCATCCCGTCTGGAGGCACAGGCGTTGATCCATCGCAGGGAACAGGTTTCCACACTTCCAGATCCAGCGGTAAAGATCACTTACCAGCCTTACTCGATTCTCACCGCACTCGGCAGGCAGCGGAGTCAATGGAGCATTGAACAAATCCTGCCCTACCCTGGGAAATTAAAACTGCAAGGGACCATTGCGGACCTAAATGCACAAACCAAAACCTTCGAATCGCAGGCGTTCGAGAAAGATCTGTTTCTTGAGACGAAGCAGGCCTACTACGAACTCTATCGTATCCAGCAGCAGGAGCAGCATATTTCTGCTTTCCGAAATAGGCTGGAAAGTTTTGAACAAACCGCTGCAATCCGTTACGAAGTGGGGCTGGGTGTTCAGCAGGCGATCTTGAAAACACAACTGGAGAGGAATGCCCTGTCCCGCCTACAATTCAAGCTTGCAGAACAGCGCCATGCGGCGGTCAAAACACTGGCCTACATCCTGAATCAACCCGTGACAAACTTATCTTATGACTCCATCGTGGTGGAGTCACTGCCCTTCATTGAGTTTGATACAGATGAGCTGCTGGAGATTGCTCTGCGCGAGCGCCCCGAAGTGGATGCACTTCGTACATCTGCACAGCGCATGGATGCAGAAATTTCGCTCGCCCGAAAGCACTTCAGGCCCGACTTTGGCCTGAGTCTTACCTACTTCGATATGAGTCGTTCGAATGTGCCATCCACCGCTTCAGGGCGAGATGCCGTTGCCATTGGAGTACTCTTGAAGGTGCCGCTTCATCGAAACCGATTACGGGCTCAACTGGAAGAAGCCCGCATATCTCACAGCGAGATTAACGCATACCAGGAGTCGCTTGAAACTTCATTGAAAACCGAGATCACCGGCCTCATTCATCAACTCGGAGAAGTGACTCAGCAGATCCTGCTATTTCAAGAGGGCCTCATTCCAAAAGCAGAAACGGTACTGGAAACGACCCTCAACTCCTATACCACCGGAGATACAGATTATCTGGATCTGCTGGATGCAGAGCGGATGCTGTTTCGACTCCATACAGATTATGAAGACACCTTTGCAGCCTACCTGCAGATTACGGCCTTATTGGAGCGGGCACTCGGTATTGACACCCTTGCCGAACTCAGCATACTTCTATCACCCCGTTAAAGAAGAGAATGATGATTACACAAAAACAAATCAAAAAAGCGGGCGGAATTCTGCTCCTGATCACAATCGTGGCTTCGAGCTTTTTTTTCGGACGCTTAACCCATGAGTTCGGATGGATGCACTCTCAAAGGCCAGAATCAACGGATAAAAAAACCATCCTCTACTGGCGTGCCCCGATGGACCCAGCCGAGATCTATGATCACCCCGGCAAATCAAAGATGGGCATGGATCTGATCCCCGTCTATGAAGAAAATACTGAACTCCAAGTAGACAATGCGGTCTTGATTGATCCTGTCACAGTGCAGAATATGGGAGTCCGAACCGAGCCGGTTCAGCGGCTGGATTTTTCCCGTATAATTCATGCGGTCGGAAAAGTGCAGTACGACGAAGAGAACCTTTTTTTGGTGAATACGAAAGTGTCCGGCTGGATTCAGACTCTCCATGTCCATTTTGTCGGCGATCAAGTGAACCGGGGAGACTCATTACTGGAGATTTACTCGCCTGAACTGGTCTCCACCCAACAGGAGTATCTATTGGCCCTCAAAAATTACCGGCTACTTTCGCAAAGCCGTCTTCCCTCCATACAGGAAGATGCTGAAAAACTCCTGATTTCCGCCCGGAATCGTTTAGAGAACTGGGATATTCCTCCAGCCGAAATTGAACGTCTGAATCAGTTCGGTGAGATTCAGAAAACCATCCTTCTGGTCGCGCCCGCTACGGGCATTGTTGTCAAAAGAAATGCAATTGAGGGGGCCTATATAGAGGCAGGTCAGGATCTGTTTGAGATCGCTGATCTGAATATGGTGTGGGTGCACGCCAGTTTTTATGACCATGAAATTCCATGGATCCGGAATGGACAGCCGGTAAAAATGGCATTGTCCTATCTGCCAGGTAAAATCTATACCGGCAAGGTGTCCTACATCTATCCCTACCTTCGGGAAAAGACACGTGATGTCCATGTCCGCCTTATTTTCCCCAATCCCGGTCTGGATCTGAAGCCGGGCATGTATGCCAATGTAGAATTACAGGGACACATAATTCCCGATGCACTGGTCGTCCATTCTGAGTCGGTGGTGCGCTCTGGAACACGCACCATCGTTTTCATTGCCCATGGAAACGGCCGTTTTGAACCCCGTGAAGTTATCATTGGAGAGGAAGGCGGCCCTAACAACCAATATATCCGCATCCTCGCCGGCCTGTCTGGACATGAACAGATTGTCTCTTCTGCCCAGTTCATGCTGGACAGCGAGAGTCAACTCCAGGAAACTCTTCGTAAGATGCTCGCCTCATCCACAGACTCGGAGCCCCCCGCTGCCGACGTGGACACCTTGATGACCCCCTCTGCTGCCGATGAAACCGCACCGACAGAGCATCCCCACATTCATTAAACCGCCGGGCCTTTTGTTCAATTAGGATCCATCTCCCAAACCATGCTGGAAAAGATTATAGAAGGTTCTGTTACGAACCGTATTTTCGTGATTCTCTTGACGCTTGCAGGGGCAGGTGCGGGGGCCTATGCAATGCTTCACACATCGGTGGATGCGATCCCGGACTTGAGCGACGTACAGGTCATTGTGTTTACCGAGTTCCCCGGGCAGGCCCCACAGGTCGTGGAAGATCAGGTGACCTATCCCTTAACCACGGCCATGATGTCGGTTCCCTTTGCCAAGGTCGTGCGTGGTTATTCATCGTTTGGACACTCCTTTGTCTATATCATTTTTGAGGATGGTACAGATATCTACTGGGCACGCAGTCGTGTTCTGGAATATCTCAATTACGTCGGTGACCGTCTGCCTGAGAGCGTAACCCCCACACTGGGCCCTGATGCGACGGGGGTGGGATGGGTTTTTGAATATATCCTTGATGGAGGAGACCGCCATGACCTCCATCAGTTACGCTCAATTCAGGACTGGTTTCTTCGTTACGAATTAATGAGTGTACCGGGAGTTGCCGAAGTAGCCTCGATTGGCGGGTATGTTAAGCAGTATCAGGTTGAGGTGGATCCCTCTCAACTTCTAGCCCACAATGTGTCCCTTTCCAGTGTTCGTGTCGCTTTACAGAGAAGTAATAATGATGTGGGCGGGAAGTTGATTGAAATGGGAGAAACCGAATTCATGGTTCGCGGACTAGGGTATATCCAGTCCATTGCAGACATTGAAAACATACCCGTTGGTGTGGATGAAAACGGAACCCCCATCCTGATCCGGAACATCGCAAATGTGCATCTAGGGCCAGAACTAAGACGAGGACTCATTGACTGGGACGGTGAGGGGGAAGTTGTTGGCGGTATTGTGGTCATGCGCTACGGTGAGAATGCACTCAAGACCATTGATGCCGTAAAGACAAAACTGGCAGAACTGGAAAAGGGTCTGCCGGAAGGTGTACAGATTAAAATTGCATATGATCGCAGTAATCTGATCAAGCGGGCAATCACAAACCTGAGAAGCAAACTTCTTGAAGAGAGCATGATTGTCGCACTGGTGACCATCCTGTTTCTGGTACACCTCCGCAGCGCACTGGTCGCGATCTTCACGATTCCGCTGGGAATTCTGATTGCGTTTTGGGTGATGCATGTACAGGGCCTTAATGCCAACATCATGTCACTCAGCGGAATTGCAATCGCAATCGGGACAATGGTGGATGCAGCCATCGTTATGGTTGAAAATACACATAAACATCTTGAGCGTCACGCGGGAAAGAAGGAGCATTGGCAGATCATCATTGATGCGTGCAAGGAAGTGGGGCCTGCACTCTTCTATTCTCTATTAATCATCACTCTTTCCTTCCTGCCCATTTTTACCCTAGAGGCACAGGAAGGACGTTTGTTCAAACCGTTAGCCTTTACAAAGACCTATGCGATGGCCGCGTCAGCCCTTCTGGCAATCACGGCGGTTCCTGTGCTGATGGGGTATCTGGTTCGCGGTAAAATTCTGCCCGAAAAGAAAAACCCTGTGAACCGGCTGCTCATCAGACTCTATCAACCCGTCATTCATGGTGTCCTCCGATTTCGGTGGACGACAATCCTTGCCTCTCTTTTCATTATCGGAGCAACCATCTATCCACTTCGGAAACTGGGTACTGAGTATATGCCTCCTTTGAATGAAGGCGATTTGCTGTACATGCCTACGACAGACCCTGGCATAAGTATCGCAAAAGCGAAAGAGATTCTACAACAGACAGACAGGATCATCAAACGTTTCCCCGAGGTGGAACATGTCCTTGGCAAAGCTGGCCGTGCAGATACGGCAACCGATCCAGCCCCCTTATCTATGTTAGAGACAACGATCATACTCAGGCCGGTAGAAGAATGGCGAGATGGGATGACGCTGGAGAAACTGATCCGCGAACTTGACAGTGCGATCAACTTTCCTGGCCTGACCAATTCCTGGACGATGCCCATTCGGACACGGATTGACATGTTAGCCACCGGAATTAAAACCCCCTTAGGCATTAAGCTGATGGGGCCGGACTTAGCCGTGCTTTCGGATCTGGGAGATCAGGTCACCGCGGTGCTGCAGCTTCTACCCGGTACCCAGAGTGCATCGTCCGACAAAGCCGTTGGGGGAAATTTTCTGGATTATCAGATTGACCGCAAGGAAGCCGCCCGATATGGCTTGACCATTGGTGATGTGCAGGATATCATTGTGTCCGCAATTGGGGGGATGAATGTCACGCAAACGGTTGAGGGCCTGGAGCGCTATCCCATCAACGTACGATACAGCCGTGAATTGCGCGATAATCTGCCTGCACTTGAACGGGTTCTGATCCCTACTCCCACAGGAACTCAAATTCCGCTCAGTTATGTAGTTGACTTCAATATTGTTAAAGGCCCGGCCGTTATCAAAAGCGAAAATGCTCGAAAAACATCCTGGATCTACATCGACATCCAGAATGTCGGCATCGATACTTATGTTCAAAGCGCCCAAGAGGCGGTAAGTGAGCAGATCACGTTCCCTGAGGGGTACAGCATGATCTGGAGTGGACAGCATGAGTACATGGAGCGTGCTCGCCAGCGGCTCCAGTTGGTGCTGCCCCTGACGCTTTTGATCATTTTCCTGTTGCTTTATTTAAACTTCAGGAATATTACAGAGAGTCTGATCGTCATGTTATCGCTGCCCTTTTCTCTGGTTGGCGGAATTTGGCTGATGTACATACTTGGCTACAACCTCAGTATCGCAGCTGGTGTCGGCTTTATTGCTCTGGCAGGTGTTGCTGCGGAAACGGGGGTCATTATGATGCTTTACCTTGATCAGGCCTACCAAAAAAGGCACATGGAGGGCCGGATGAACTCTTCCAGCGACCTTTACAAAGCGGTCATCGTGGGAGCGGTGGATCGTGTGCGTCCAAAAATGATGACCGTCCTGGCCATTGTGGCCGGCTTATTACCGATCCTTTGGAGCCATGGCACTGGATCAGAGGTGATGAAGCCAATTGTTACCCCGATGGTGGGAGGAATGATTTCTTCCACAGTTTTGACCCTCGCCGTCATTCCGGTGATTTATTATCTATGGAAGAGTCACAGCATGAAAAAGAAGGGAATATAGACTGAGCCTGTTGTGACGTTCAAACGACGGGAAGATGCTGAAGCCTGAACGATCATCGGCCAAACTGAATGGAGAATCCTCAACCCATTGCAGGGATGGGAATTTGGGGCATTCTGCGTGACCTTTATCTTCGTGCTCAAATGCCAGGAAGTTCAATCTCCTGCAATTACCGCAGATGCACAAAACTGCCGGTGTGTGCAGAGCGGGCTTTCGGCGAGTCAATAATCAGGCGGTACAGATAGAGTCCTGCCGGAAGCCCTTGACCTCTAATTAGCAGACTGTGATCCCATCCGGCGGATAGAGTCTGCGCGGGGGGCGTAAGCACACGCCGTCCTGTCAGGTCCAGTACCTCAACGGTGATCTGTGCAGGCCAGGGCAGATCAAACACCAGCCGCGTAGACACCTGGAATGGATTCGGATAATTGCCGCGCACTGAAAAAGAATTGGGGAGATCTATCTGTTCACTGGCGACGGGAGAGAATACATCAATCGTAAACATCAGACTATCCAAAGATCCCTTTGCACCGGTTGCACGATACGTGTAGGTCTGCGGATGTTCTGTCACCGCCGTGGGCGTTCCAGAGAGAACGCGTGCAGTCTCATCAAAGATCAACCCGGACGGAAGTGCGGGCCTTAAGGTATACGTGACCGGTGCCACACCTCCCGCGGCCTCTGGAAATGTGACCGGCATCATAGGCTGCCCGCGTGCAAGAGACTGATTATTGATCGCATCTTCAAAATGGACAGCCTGCGCAAATTCGACCAGAAACATCAGGCTTGCAGTCCCTCCAAGGCTATCGGTTGCCTTGAACGTATAGGTGGCCAGAGGCATGGATCTCATCGGAACTCCGTGGATTCTGCGTGAGGACTCGTTAAAGGTAAGTCCGGCAGGCAGATCGGGACTCAGTGTATATACGTAGGGGGCGATGCCACCGGATGCCTCAGGAAGGTCCACCGAATATTCTGCAACTTCGCCTCCGGTAAAAGCCCTTTCGATTTTCACATCATCTTCGAATTTTAATTCTCCGCAAACAAGCCCCGAAACATGCGGGATCCGGCTCAGCCAGGACTGGAACTCCCCGTCCCGGGGGGCACAAAGATCCTGCCCCTCGAAATAAAGTCCGCGAAGGCTGTCAAGTTGCATGAGACTTCGTGGCAACTCTCCCGTCAACCTATTGTAACTGATCCCCAGATACTGCAATGGACGCATATTACCAATTTCTTCCGGAACGGCACCTGTAAACTCATTATCATCAATACACAGCCGTGTCAGTGCAGAGAGATTGGCGATTTCGGGCGGGATCGCCCCATTCAGGAGATTCCCTGTAAAATTGAGGTCTCGCAGTTGCTGAAGATTTTCGATCCCCGCCGAGATCGGTCCACGAAGCCTGTTGTAACTTAGGTCCAGCACTTCAATTTCTTTGAGGGTATTGATTGCCTCCGGGATTGGCCCGTTCAGGGAGTTCTTTGGCAGGAATAATTCTTCCAGTTCCTGCAGATCTCCGATCTCCTGTGGAATCATTCCTGTGAGGTTATTCTCAGGAAGACGTAACTGAACGAACTTGCCATCTTTGAGGCCAACCCCGTACCATGCGAGCAGTTCGCGCTCTGTCGGAACGCTCATGGGGGTCCAGTTATCACTGCGAATCCAGTTGTCTCCGTCTGTTGCCGTATAAAACACTCTCAGACTCTGATGTATCACCTCATAATAACTCTGCCCCCGGGCCAGAGAAGGGACCAAGAGAAGAGATAACAGTAAACCTGCCACACCGCAGTATTTTGATCTCACAGGATTCATTTGTCCTGAAAATTAACACTTCTTCGGATGAATTTCAAAAACCGGGATTCCGGTGAGTTTCCTGATCTGAAAGAGGGCCATTGAGTATGGGAACGGATTCCTCCATCCGCGAAGTTTCGCTGCCGCAGAGACCGCGGTACCCTCATGCGCCGCAGTATGAAGAGTGCCGCTACCCTGACTTCGACGGTTTGGCGAAGCCAGAATGTCAATAATCGGCTTGGGATGCGGTTTTGTAGACACAATCGGCGTGAGTTTGCTTCTCTCATGCGCATTCGCATTTGTGGTTTCCACGGTTTTTGACTCATTGTGTATCTATCGACATTTATAGCAGCGTACCGGCATACCCGGATATGGGGAATATCGCCATCTTCCAGCAAGTTTCAAAATTCCCCAGATATATGGACATTTCAATGGACAACCTGATGGACATTTTAAATATCATAATTTTGTATATTAGAACTAAAACCCCCTATAACGTGCTGATACAGCGCATTTTGCACCGATTTTTTGAAATTTTTAAAAATAAATCTGGACATTCAATGTCCTTTAACCCTGAAAATTCCTTAAATAAACTTGCCCATGTCAAGTCAGCGAGAGTATCTTCGTACACATCCTTGGCTCAGTTTCAGGCACGATCTAGAGCGTGCGGGCCCTCTGTGCTGGTCACTGCTTGGCGAGGCAACTGCCCGGTGTGATCAAATAGCGCAAGCAGTCCTGCCCCCCGTATATGCGAAAAGGCTGCACCGGATTTCAATGATCAAGGGAGCTCAGGCCACCACGGCGATTGAGGGAAACACGCTCAGTGAGGCGCAGATCAAGTCATATTTGGAGGGAACACTGGTACTTCCAAAATCCCAGGAATATCTGAAACAGGAGGTTTCTAACGTGCTGGCGGCATTTGACAATATCTTTGAGGACATCATGGGAGGGAAGTTACCCGTGGTGACAAAAGAATGGATTTGCAAGGCAAATCAACAATTGCTTACAGGCCTTGAAGCGCACCTTGACGAGGGTGTGGTTCCAGGTGAGATTTCTAGACATTCTGTTGTAGTCTTTCGTTACAGAGGTGCTCCCAGACAGGATTGTGCCTTTCTTCTTGACCGACTCTGCGAGTGGATTGAGGGAGATGACTGGCCAGTGCGCAGGGATCAACAGGGAGATCGTATCTCATCCGCAATTCTGAGAGCAATTTATGCACACCTGTATCTTGCGTGGATTCATCCCTTCGGAGACGGGAATGGGCGGACTGCCCGATTGATGGAATTTATGATTCTTGCACGGGCGGGGGTTCCGTCGCCATGTGTACATCTTCTCAGCAACCATTACAATCTTACTCGGACCGAGTATTATCGGCAACTTGATCGTTCCACTCGTACAAACCCTGGACGGGGAGATCCAACTGGCTTTCTTCTCTATTCTTTAGAGGGATTTGTTGATGGCCTGCGGGAGCAAAATCAATCTATTGATCAGATCCAGTTGAAGTTGGCCTGGGAGCACTTTGTTTACAATGAATTCCGAAGGTATGCACCGTCATCGGCCATGCGCCGTCGCCGTGAGGTAGCCCTGATTTTCGGTCAGACAGGTAATGTAATTCCCAAGAAAGCCATACGAGATCTGAATCCCAGCCTGATACGGTTGTACGTGACAAAGACAACGAAAACGCTGACTCGTGATCTAAACTGGCTGGTCGAGAAAGATTTCCTGGAGATTACGGAGGACGGCTACAGGGCGAAAGTTGATCAGATGCATGCATTCAAGTTTCCGCTAGACAATCCTGAAACGTCCAGTCATCAAGAATTTCGGCTCCTTCAAAATCATCAAAGGTCGTCAGGATATTTCTGAGTTTCAGAATTTATCCAACTGTGCCTCGGATTGACAGGCAGTCTCCCGGACTTTGTCAGGTTCAAACTCTGCAACCACCGTGCTCTCGCCTGAGCGGGCGATTGGCCGGAACTCGGAGAATTTCATATTATCACTCATTCGGCCTCTTTGAAAGTAAGGAGCCGGTCACGATAATACTCATATTGCTTGCGGCGGGCGTTGATTTCGGCGGGCAGTCCATGCGATAGATCATTCACCAGTGCATCAAACCGGTCCAAGATAGCAACGATTTCGTGCTGGACTTCAAGTGGGGGTAAGGGAATACGAATTTTGGCAAGGCTTTTGCCAGAGATACGGCGAACTTTTGTACCTGTAATACGAGGTCTTTTTTGAGATTGGAAAAGTTCTGTCTGGAAGAAATAAGAAACGAATTTGGCATTGAGGGAATGCCTGAAAATATACGCATCCGTACCGACAGCTACATCTTTATTTCCCAGCCATGCTACGGCTTTCGCAACCGCTTCATCATCTTCGCTCGTGGTGGCAATAATCAAATCACCTTGATGCGCCATTCGCAAACGGGATGAGTGATTGGGACTGATGAATGACTTCGTTGTGGTAGCCCATGTGCCGTAGTGGGTATGAATCTGACCATAATGGATGCAGCCAATACCAGATTTGGTAAAGTCCGATTTTTGAATTCCCGAACCACGGATAAACTGTCCAAGTTCTTCCAGTGGCATCCAGACATCTCCCCTGCTCGCATCATAATCCAAGAACTCATTGCGGTAGTACTGATACTGCTTCTTCCTCGCCTCCAGTTCCGCCTCCAGTTCCGCCTCCAACTCCGTAAACTTATCCAGTATCCCGACAATCGCATGTTGGATTTCAAGCGGGGGAAGGGGAATACGGATTTTGGCAAGTTTTTTTGCAGAAACATCCATGACCTTTGTCCCTGTAGCACGCTTCCTTTTTTCAATGGAGAAATTCGGAGTTTGCATATAATAGGATAGGTATTTGGGGTTTTGGTTATGTTTGAGCACCGTCGCGTGACCACCTGTAACGATTTGAGATTCACCAATCCAAGCAACCGCCTTACATACATCCTCAACGTTTTCACTGGTGTTCGTAACAATCAGATCCCCTGGATTAACTTTGGCAAGTTTCCGTGCTTTTTCTGCTGGAACAAATGAAATGGTTTCGCTCGTCCAGATACCATAATGGGTATATATTTGTCCATAGTGGATACATCCAACTCCATTTTCAACGAAATCCGACTTCGGCATCCCGTTACCCCGAACTAATTCGCTGAAGTCACCAATAGCCCTGTGTTCCACTCCCCCAGGGCACATATCGGCAATTAATTTTTCAATCTGATTCATGGCTGCTCCCCCTCCAGATCGGCCACAATTGCATCAATCTCAGTCCTGAGTTCACTCTGCCTCGCAACAATGCGGGCAATGTCGGTATTGAGTACCTGAATGTTGATCACCTCACGGGTATCCTCCTGCTCAACATAGGAGGACACCGCAATATTGTAGTCGTTCTCCGCAACCTCACGGCTGTTCACAAGACATGCAAAATACTCCACATCCCTGCGCCCGGCAAATGCATCCAGGATTTTTTGCTGATGCTCCGGCAGGAGAGTATTCTTGTTCCCGCTTCGTGCGAATTCATTGGAAGCATCTATAAACAGAACCGCGTTATCACGTTTGGATTTCTTCAGAACGACAATACAGGTGGCAATACTCGTCCCGAAAAAGAGTTCTTTGGGCAGTTGAATAACCGTGTCAATGTAGTTGTTGTCAATCAGATACTGCCGGATCTTCTGCTCCGCACCGCCACGGTAAAGCACCCCCGGAAATTCAACAATCGCCGCAGTGCCGTTCACCGACAAAGAGGACAGAATGTGCATGGTGAAGGCGAGATCCGCCTTACTCGGAGGTGCAAGTACTCCCGCAGAGGCGTAGCGCGGATCGTTGATGAGCAAAGGATCGTTTTTGCCGGGCCATTTGACAGAATAGGGCGGATTAGATACGACTGCGTCAAAGGGAGCCTCGTCAAGATGTGCCGGGTCAGTCAACGTATCTCCAAGGGCAATATCAAACTTTTCAAAATTGATGTCATGCAGAAACATGTTGATTCGGCACAGATTGTAGGTCGTCAGATTGATCTCCTGCCCGAAGAACCCCTGACGTACCCGACCACGA
>JAJECE010000088.1 GCA_022822185.1 Rhodothermales bacterium
TTCCAGGAAAGTTGGCCGACATTACGGTACTTTCAAAGGACATCCTGACGATTCCGGATGAGGAGATTCTCTCTACAGAGGTGCTCTATACGATTATCGGTGGAAATATTCTATACCAGAGAGATTCATAATTCGGTTTGAGTCCAACCCGTAAGACAGGATACAGAAGAGACGCGTCTGGAAATCTGGACCAATCATGAGGCCGGGCGGCACCCTTTCAGGAAGGCTTTGATGCATGGTTTTCCAGGGTGTTTCGGCACCGGACAATTCTACGCTGCAAGGTTGGCGTTGTATGGATGGGTGGAGGCCCGTCAGAATGATCCATTAGAAAGCCAGTGACATGGTACGCCCGCCACCTGCAAAGTTGCCGGCAGGGTAAAGAAAGGCTCCCGCAGCGCAGCGGTCCGGACAGCGACAATGATGATGAGTTTACCTTGAGGTAGTTGGGCGGTGATTTCCGGTTACCACTGGACCCGAATCCCCATCTTCATGGAACGCCCTGCCGCGGGGTACATAAAGATTGTATCCGATCCACCTGGATCCAGGAATCCGGTCGTACTGAAGGTGTTATTCATCAGGTTGACCGTCTCAAATTCCACCGCCATCCGGCCCAGGGTATAGATGACTTTAAAGTCTACGGAAGAGAAGTTCTCTAGTCGAATGGAATTCGCATCATCCAGCCAGGTGCGGCGCGTACTTCGCACCGTTGCCATTGCCTGAAGCCGGTCAAGAACGGGGATACTGATCGCGGCCGATACATAATCACGCGGGATCGTACGGACAAATTTCCCTTTGTTCTCCCCGGCACGGTAGGTCACATTCTGCAGAGTATAGTTAAATCGGAACAGAGCAACATCCGTCCGTTCCAGTTGCACGCCCAGTTCAATCCCTCTGTGACGGCTGCTTGCAATGTTTCCGTATTGGAAGGTCTCAAACTGAAAATCCAGTTCGTCCTCCATATCCATCTGATAAATGCTCAGGGATATTTCGCCGTTCAAGTTGCCGGGGATGAGCGCAGTGCGGTGATAGAAGCCGGTTTCAAGGCTGATACCGGTCTGCGGCTTCAGTTCTGAATTGGAAATAGTAATCCCATAGGGCGGCATGGGGACCGGGATCAGCCTCTGACCAAAGAGCTGATCCAGCGTTGCTGTTTTAAAGGATCTGGCAACGTTGGCATACCAGCTGCCGACATGTCGGGCATTGGCCACATAGCGAAGGTTCAGCCCTATTTTGGGACTCAATGCGGTATGAATTGCATCCTGTTCTGTGCCTCCTTCCGGTGCATACGTATCCCGAATGTGATCATAGCGGATCCCCGCCAACAGGCGCAGCCGGGAGGTCGGTTCAATATCATATTGCATGTATGCGGCCAGCGCCTGACGGGAACCGTCCCCTTTGCTTGAGATGTCTCCTTTCTTTCCGTCAAATCCATTAAAGTCTTCCGCCGTACCGGTCACCATATCATACCATGCTACATCCAGTTGTCCGCTCTGCAGATCAGTGCCGATGGTGAAGCGGTCCTTTGCAAGGAGTCTTGGAGCCACCCATTGTGCACTCACGAACAAGCGGGCCGTATCAAATTCCCGCCATTTTACGTCTGCGAACTCTGCACTCAGCGGTAAGGTACGGCCCCCTTCAAGGGTTCGCTGGTTCGCAACCAGCGAACCCCGCAATTCGGACTGCCCCCCCAGATGAAGCCGTCCTTGCAGTGCAAGCCGCTGTGTGCGCTCGTCATTATGGTCAAATTGGAAGAATGGAGATTCCTGCAGGCGATCCAGGGCGATCTGATCCGTGGTGAGAGGGCCTGGAATATCATAGTTCCTCTGATGCATGGAGCCGGACAGAGTCAGGAGGGCTTGGTCAGAGCGTATCAAGTCAAACTCAAGCCCCAGTCCTCCCAGTGCACGATCCGCATGTTCGCGGTACCCCTGCGTGGATTCGTAGTTGCCGTAGGAGGAGAGTTTTCTTTTCCCAAATGACCTCCGCACGGATCCATTTACTTTGTAGGTGCCGAACGAGCCGCCAGACAGGGCCATTGCGTAGCTGGAGGGGATATCGGAGGCGGTGACAATATTGATGACCCCTCCGATGGCGGCATCACCGTAGAGTGAGGAAGCGCCGCCGCGCAGGATTTCCACGGATTCGATGGCAGCCAGAGGGATCTGATCCCAGTTTACGAGTCCGCTTTCCAGGGCATTGACCGGTTGTCCATCCACCATCAGCAGCACATACTCGGCTTCGCCTCCACCATAGAATCCCCGTACAATCGGCTGCACATCATACCCGATCCCATCCAGTTGCAGCATTGTAAAGCCCGGCATATGCCGCAGTATTCCTCCCAGATTCTGAACCCCGGCCAACTGTGAGACAGTTATGTTTTTCAGCACACTGATGGCCCCCGTAGATTGAGACCGTATGGACTCGTACCGATCCGCCGTAATAATCAGATCGTCCATATCCACAACACTCAGGGTATCGCTGCCATTCTGAGCAAAAAGGATCACAGGATACACTAGCACGAACAGTACGAACCATTGGGTCAGTGTCTTTCTCATCTGAAATTCGGGGTTATGCGTAATTCGTACGTGAGTTTACCGGTCATGAAGTGTCGCTGTCATTTATAGAGAGATGCAAATTCAGGCATCTGGATGGTTTTACGCCTGAGGGCATGTTTCGCTCATTTTGTCAGCAGCCATGAGTTCTCATCCAACTGCCGGTGGATAAATTATGACCATAGAATTAGACCGTGCAACTGTGTATCGCAGATGGGCCAGCCGTCTATTGGGGATGCTCCGTTCCAGGTTCGGTCAGTTCTTCGCATAAAAACTGAGATCACGGCAACCACTGTTCCAAGGATCAGAAAAGGCAGGGATGCCGCGGCGATGACCATCGTGAGGGCTGATACAGTCACAGGCCTGCTTCATCAGGTGCAATGTGCATGAATTCGTGAGTGGTTTCTTTTTAATCTGATTTGATCCGTATCGGTGCGGAATCATCAAAATTTTCCTGTACCAACGGACCAACTGCCGGAGCCGTTTAGATATCAGTATGGCAACCGGATGTCAGTTTACCAGAGAGGTTCCTGCAAAACCTTTAAGCCTGAGAGTTCTGCAGGATGTTCCAGAAAGAATAATTCCAGGATGTAACCGGGGAGGAGCGGGCAGTTATTCCTTTGGCAAAATCAATTTGCACAGCTCTCCGACAGATCTGAATTTACACACATGACATGATTTATGACGGTTGGATCCTGGGGCGTAATTCAACCAGATAACGAGGATCGAAACTCTGTTGAGTGACCGTCACGTCGTCGATTTCGTCCACCTGATAACTGCAAAGCTGCCCGTCGGAAGCCCTGACGGCATGAAGTACAAGATGGCCATCTTTTGTTCGACGCAGTGAGTAGGGCTCAATGCGTTCCGTGGATTTTCTGTATTGGATGTCAGCGCACAGATAGTTAACCCCTGAAAACCGGATGGCCTCAACGGATACCTGTTTGTTAAAATTGACGGGCAGATTCAGTGTAGGCTCTCGGATGATCTCGTTCCCCGCTGCCATCTGATTGATGGCAGACAGTGAGGGGAGTGTGCCGGTTTCAAGCCAGTCAAAAAATTCAGGCAGTGCATGGAAAAAAGACTCAAACGGGGGGAGTGTCCGAAGCTGATGTCTCAGCATCGGGGGCCAGGTTTTTTCGAGATCCCGTCTTTTTGCCTGCACATCAGCAAGTGTTGGGGGCTGATTTCCACGGTGAGCACATTTTTCACGGATTGTGTCATTCAGAACAGATAGGTCAGGCCGTTCCTGATTACTTCGGAATATATTGATGGCATCATACAGATCACGTGCCTTTGCACGCTGTCCCAAAGCGCAGATTTTTTCCGCATAAGCCTCCTCTGGAGGGTAGCATCTGACTAGGGGTTCCTCTTGTGGATTATCGCTGTAGTGGTGATGAATTGTGCGCCCAACGGGTGGCAGCACAACCACCTCGTCGAACGTCAGGTCAATCTTAAGGCGTGGAAGTGAGCGGTATCCCATGCGGGGGCTGATGGGGCCGCGGTACCCTATCTTGGCCTTGCAAGACTCCGAGCCGCGGGGATTTGTATAGATTTCAAAATTGAGCAGTTTTTTCGGAATTTCAAAACCGGTCGCATAAAATATCCAGTCGCTGATTTCGCTGAACGTTTCAATAAGAAAGTCACAGTTGAGATGGGATGGCTCGGTAATCGTGAAATCAAGATCTTCGGAAAACCGAAAGGTTTCGTAATGACATTTATGGAAACTGGTTCCTCCCTTGAAAATCCAGTGATCCTTCAGTGAAGCATGGTGATAGATACCGGCTAAAACCCACCCAAGCACATAATCTTTCTCAATAACATGGGGGCTCAGTCCGCACAAATCTTTGACATTCAGGATTTCGTTCTTAGTAACCATCTCTTTCGTATTGAAAATCGTTATCGGGAACCCAAAGATGCCATCTCGTCACTAGTCGAGGGCATGAATAGGTTGGATCAATTTTGGCATTGCCCTTTGTCAGTCTCTTCTTACAAGCATCAACGAGATAGGTACAGTCCGGCATATGTTCCGCCACAAAGCCTAAGCGTTTGAAGACGGCTCCATTGCCGAGACGCTCTGCGTAGGAGATCAGCTTTTCATCCTGCCTGCCGTCATGGCGTGTGTATTCGTCAAAGCACGAAATCACATGATCTATTCCACCCCCGAACAAG
>JAJECE010000080.1 GCA_022822185.1 Rhodothermales bacterium
CGGGTTGGTCTTTGGAGATTAGACTGCTCAAAATAGCCATATAAGAGAGGTTTTTCGCCCCTTGGAGTCTCAAAAAGGGCGAAAAATAGATGGTTTGGCCATCTACGACACGCAGTTGTGCTGTCTAATTCTGTGATCATATTTTATCCACTGGCTGGTAGCCCAATGAAACGCAGGAATGATCCTAAGACAGATGTACTTCGCTCCGGTCCTGCCCCAGACAGTGACCACCAAATCTTGAGCGTTATCGGAACCTATTCTCCTCTGATCCTAGACTGTCTGGAAAGATCCGATGAGTAAATCGCAGAAATCCCCCACCGTTAAGCCTGCCACACGGGAGCGAGGCGAGGTGCGCTATTTTCACGGGAGAGTGAAAATCCTGGATGATTTCAAGGAACTGCTGGGCAGGGCGAAGGCGGGGAACTCCGGTACCTCTATTCTGATTCAGGCGGCCCCCGGTGCGGGCAAGATCGCCCTGCTCCACAGATGTGCGAAACTGGCAGAGAATACAGGCTGGGAGGCGGTGCGGGTGAACACACGGGCATTTTGGGATACGGACACCATGTACCAGAGTCTGGGGGATAGATAGATGCCTCTGCTTGACGAAATTGCCACTCAGGTTGGATTTGATAAATGGATTCAAATCCAGGGGGGCGCGAAGTTTAGGCTCCCCGGTCACACCCCTCAGAGTATCATCGAACGGGGGAAGGCCCCATTCCTGCTACTCTTGGACGAGGCGCAAACATTGGGGCCACAATCTGATCGTGCGCAGGAACACCGTGAACTCGTACAGAATTTCCTTAACAGCATCCATAACGGCTACATGGGTAGGCCCGTGATCCTGATCGCCGCCGGCCTGGGGGCAACTGCAGCGGCCTTTGATTTCCTGGGGATATCAAGATTTGACCCCGGCTGCCACATCAATCTGGGACCGCTGAGTAAAAGGTCCAGATGTGCGGTCATTGAGGACTGGCTCAAGAAGGAGGGGCGGGTGAAGGGGGATCCCACGCCCTGGATTGATGCGATTGCCCATGAGACACATGGTTGGCCGCAGCATATTATGGCATATGTGCGGCCTGCCTTGAAGCAGTTGAAGTCGACCGGGGGAGTTGACCCCAGAGGGGCTGAAAACGATGCTGAAAGAAGGGCGAGCGGGGCGGATTAGGTTTTATGAAGCACGGACACAGGGGCTTTTCAAAAAAGAGCGTCAGTGCATCGCAAGAGCGGTTGCGGGGATGGAATCAGGCGGAAATCTTGACAAGGGCATGATCATTACGTCCCTAAGGAAGGAATTCTGTAAGGATGAAGCCGAGGTGATCTTCAAACGAGCCCTGCACAAGGGGGTACTGGATGCGCGGGGAGACAGTTTTGTGATCTTGATCCCGTCCATGCACGACTGGTTGGTGTCCAATTATGCCCTTGAACTGAAGCGCACTCCTAAATTTAACTGGTACCTCGTAGCCCGGATGACCGACTCAGAGATTAAGGCGAGGGCCTACGAGTGCACATTCAACGAGGATCCAGCAATCCTGCTCCCCCAGCTCACTTCCGATGCCCTGAAGCGGCTGTCTTCGCCCATCGGTGGACAGGAATGGGTTTTTGACGCGGTGGATGCGGATACGGAGAATGTGATCTGGACAGCTGCCGACCACAACAAGACTATGGGGCCCTCGGCGCCCACCCATGACCAAGGGACATCCATCCCGCCACTTGGACCGCTCCCCGATCCTGATCATGGACATGGAATGGAGCAGTAGCCCCATGAAACGCAGGAATGATTCTAAAACAGATATACCCTACTCCGGTCCTGTTCTGGACAGTGACCGCCAAATCCTGGCCGTTATTCTCCAGTGGCAGGAAGCGGTCACGGAAACGTTCACATGTCCATCTGATCGCTTTGAGGAGATGTTTCAGATGTAGGATAAGCTGTAGCAGCGTGTCTTAGACTATTTCCAGATCAACCCCCATGTCCAAGATTAGTATCTCCGGGAATAACGGAACCGTGGAAGTTGTCTCCAGCCAAACGTAGCATTTAATCCGCGCCAGCGTCAGCGAAAATACAAAACTGGTCTATCAGCGAACGCTGTCTAAACTGGAAAACTGGTTAGGCGATCATCCACTGACGAATGAGGCACTTGTAGAATATCTCACCGAGGAGTACGGCGCAGGTAAAGTTCCGAGCACAATTAGTCTGGTGCCTGCTGCGGTGCGGTTTGCCAGCCGGCTGGCCGGGGACGAGGCACCGATCAGGCCGCTGACGGAGCGAACACTCGGAGGCATTCGGCGAGAAGATCGTGCACGGGGACGGGGACAGGTCACTGGAATCAGTTTCCTGGAGGTTCAATTTCTGGCTTCCAAACTGGAGCAGGACAGTGTTAAGGGTTTACGAGATGCGAATATCCTGTCTGTAATGAGCGATTGCATGCTCCGTGTAGGCGAACTCGTAGATCTTCTAATCCGAGACATTGTGTGGATGGATGATCAGAGTGCACGCCTCCATCTTCGGCACAGCAAAACCGACCAGCTTGGTGAAGGTGCTGTACTGTATCTGGGCCCGCCAACGGCGGCCCGCCTCCGAAAATGGTTCAGGCGATTGAGTCATCCCTCGGTCCGCCCGATCCTTCCTCTCCCCTGTTCCGCCCCATCCGCAGAGGCGGCCACATCCACATCCAACCCCAAAGCCTGACGGCTCGCGCGATCCGCCGAATCATCAAGAACAATGCAGAGGCAGCGGGACTGTCCGGGCGATTTATCGAAACCTATTCTCGTCTGAGGCATATATCAGGTTCAGTTGAGGAGTCTCCTCCTGTTCTGGACTGTTCGGATAGATTCGATGAGCAAATCACAGAAAAAACCTATTGTGAAGCCTGCTACACGGGAGCGGGGGGAGGCACGCTATTTTCACGGGCGAGTGAAAATTCTGGATGATTTCAAGGAACTGCTGGGTAGGGCGAAGGCGGGAAATTCCGGTACTTCTATTCTGATCCAGGCGGCCCCCGGTGCGGGCACGACCGCCCGGCTCCATGAATGTGCACGGCTCGCACGGACACAGCGATGGCAGACCGCCGAGATTGACCCGGACGAGTTGTTTGATCCGGCGGAGTTGAGCAAGTCGTTGCGACTCCCGCTCCCCGCCAAACGTCAGGAAACGAAGACGGGAGGGAACGTAAAGGTTCTACATCGGGAATCCACATCTGAGCACTATCTCCCAACAACGTTGGACATTCTTGAGTCTGGACGGAAGCCGCTACTGCTCCTGCTGGACGAGGCACAGACGACAGCGGCAGTCATTCCGCAATCCAACCACGAACAGTTCACGAGTGCATTGAAGTTTGTTAAGGCAATTCACAATGGCAAAGTGGGTAGGCCCGTGATCCTGATCGCCGCCGGCCTGGGGGCAACCGCGGCGGCCTTTAATTCTCTGGGGATATCAAGATTTGACCCCGGGTGCCGGATCAATCTGGAACCGCTGAATGAAGGGGCAAGGCGGACGGTCATTCAGGACTGGCTCCTCAAAGAGGGCGGGGCAAAGGGGGATCCGGCCCCCTGGATTGATGCGATTGTACGTGAGACGCATGGCTGGCCGCAGCACATCATGGCATATGTGTGGCCTGCCCTAAGGCAGTTGAAGTCAACCGAGGGGGAGTTGACTCCAGAGGGGCTGGAAACGGTGCTGAAAGAAGGGCGGAAAGGGCGGATTGAATTTTATGAGGCGCGGGTGGATGAATTCGAGAGTAAGGAACTCCGTTGTATCGCAAGCGCCGTTGCAGATGTTCAGCCAGGGGAGCGTGTTCGCAAGGAAAACATAATGAATTCTCTCTTGCAGACCTTCAGTAAGGAGAAGGCCGAGGTGATCTTCAAGCGAGCCCTGCACAAAGGCGTGCTGGACAAACGGAAGAACGACTACGTCATCCCGATCCCGTCCATGCACGACTGGTTGGTGTCCAATTATACCCTCGAACTGCAGCGCACTCCTAAATTTAACTGGTATCTCGTAGCCCGGATGACCAACTCAGAGATTAAGGCGAGGGCCTACGAGTGCACATTCAACGAAGATCCTGCAATCCTGCTCCCCCAGCTCACTTCCGATGCCCTGAAGCGGCTGCCTTTGCCCCTCAGTGGGCAGGAGTGGGTTTTTGATGCGGTGGATGTGGATACGGAAAATGTGATCTGGACCGTTGCCGGCCACAACAAGACTATGAGGCCCTTGGCTCCCACCCATGACCATGGTACATCCGTTCCGTCTCTTGGACAGCTCCCCGATCGTGGCTTGGAACGATAGTCCAATGAAACGCAGAAAGGATTCTACAACAGATATATCCCCGCAGCGTCGTAGCGTGTCCTCAAGATCCAGTCATTCGTTATTCCCCTGAATTATACTTCGTGACCGAAGACTTCTGATACACAATCAGGCTATTCGGCGGAAGAGTCTATGTTATCGCCACTACCACGAACCCGGCGGAACAGCATCGGCAGCAAGGAACAAAACCCATCCCCTCGCCGCAGAAAAATGAGCAGGAACAATAACGAAATCCACACCCCTGCACTAGAAAAGCCCCATGTCCAAGATGAGTATATCCGGGAATAATGGAACCGTGGAAGTTGTCTCCTGCCAAACGCAGCCCTGTCATCACGTCACTTTATGATCAGTTGAAAAAATATGCTGCTGAACCTATCACCGATATAGTTCCCCATTTTTAAGTATTATCGCCCAATCTACCGTATATTCCGGCTTCCAGTCATTCATATACCCATGAAGCACTTCCCGATTCTGATTCTACTTATGGCAGTGCTGCTGTGGGGATGCATCACGACTCCTCTGGGCGTAACCGTTACTTCCCGTGCCCCCAAAGACTCAACCTCCACCTCTGAGCCCTTACAGGTGAAACGGGCATGGGTTTTCGTAGATGGATCTCAGCAGGGAACGACCCCGGCTACCGTTCGCATTCGTCGCAGTTATGAAATCACAAACGTATCCCTGCGTGTCGGAAAAGATTTTGATGAAGTCCGGCGATATGAATTGGAGCGGAGCGTGACCTCCAACCGGATCATGCAGGATTATACGTTTCGGGGCACGAATGATGGTGGACTCCTCACCTTCACCTCCACCGAACTCTCACGCGACCGAAAGGGACATTTTATTGTCCCCTACTATCAAGGCCCCGTCCAGATCCTTGATCACGAATACGATTTAGTGTTGATTGTAACCGAGTAGTGTGAGTGCCCGACCGTACGTGCTTCAAGAAACCAACTGGAAAGCTGTTCAGGAAATAGACTTTCAGGTTGCCGTACTTCCATGGGGAGCAACCGAGGCGCATAACCTCCACCTCCCCTATGGTACCGACAATATGCAACTGGACCGGATTGCCGCAGATGCCTGTGCATTTGCCTGGGATCAGGGCGCACGGGTTATTGCACTGCCGACCGTCCCTTTCGGAGTCAATACCGGCCAGACAGATATAAAACTGGACTTGAACATGATGCCCAGCACACAGCAGGCACTGATGCATGATCTTGCCCGGGTTCTGGAACAGCAGGGGATCCCGAAACTCGTAATCCTGAATGGACACGGAGGAAATGATTTTCGGCAGATGATTCGTGAAGTGGGGGTTCATTTTCCCCGACTCTTTATCTCCGAGATGAACTGGTTTAAGGCGCTGGATCCCACACATTACTTCCATAACCCCGGAGACCATGCGGGCGAACTTGAAACCAGCCTCATGCTTGAAATTGCCCCGGAACTGGTTCTTTCCCTTGATGAGGCAGGAGACGGGCGTGCGCGATCATGGAAAATCAAAGAATTCCATGAAGGATGGGTCTGGGCCGAGCGACGCTGGAGTGAGGTCACCGACGATACCGGGGCTGGCAACCCTAAAGGAGCTGCCGGCGCTCAAGGAAAACGGTTTCTGGATGCTCTGGCGCAAAAACTGGGTACATTTCTTGCCAAATTGGCCGAAACCGATAATACCGGTCTTTATGCATAATCCTCTGGTTCAACCAGAACAAAATCGAAGTTAATTACCCTCATGATTCAAAACGTACGTACACTGTGCTGCATATTCTTCTTCATGGTACCCTGCCTTGCGCATGCACAGGATCAGGCAGGCATCTATCTGCAGGACATTGATGAACTGCTGACACAGGCGTATGCCGCCAGTCAGAAGGCGGCAGACGCTGCGGATATTCAACAGATCAGAACCCACGCCGAAATGGTCACGGAATTGATCTGGGGTACGCCTTCCGGCCTGCTCAACCAAACCGGAGCCGCAAGAACCCACGGGTGGAAAACGAGATGGCAAACCGATGGGACCGAGTTTGATGAGGCCCATTCCGAACGTCATGGCACAGATCCACCACGGATTGCGGATCCGGCCGAACTAGGGATCATGGGGCGCGGCCGTGCAATCATCCAGATGCTTTCCATTTCTGAAGATGAGGTGCATGTCGATCATGTCATGGCATCCCTGAGTAATGTAATCGGATGGATGCGACTCAGTGATGGAGTCACCAAGGGGGAGCGCCAGCCGCGTATAGATCTCACGCATGTCTGGAATGCCCCTTCCCGATTTTGGAATACAAGTGCAGATACCGGATGGCTTCTGGAGGCCTATGCACAGGCAATCAATATCCTCAAAACCGATTATCAGGGTGACCTCGCCATGGCCCGTGAGCATGCAGAGGCAATGATGCGCCTTTTAGAAAAATGCAAGACGGGACAGGATGAGAATGGGGATGGAACCGTGGCACCAATAATGATGGAAGGCGGCGTAGATACAGCCGTCCAACATGCCGGATATCTGGGACTTATTGAGAATTAGATCGAATGAACTGCACAACCTTTACACGCACAGTCTGCACCAGCCTTCTGGTTGCACTGGGAGGAATTCTGCCTGCCCAGGCACAGTGGCAGACACTTTTTGACGGCTCTACTCTGGAAGGATGGTATCAGGCAGGCCCGGGAGAATTTACTCTGGAAGCAGATGGATCCATGGTCAGCAGAGGCGGCATGGGACTCTTCTACTATAAGAACGAATCGTTCCGTGATTTTGAGTTGGAGTTGGAGTGGATGGCGAATAAGTACACGGCAAACAGCGGTGTATTCGTGCGTTTCCCTGAAACCGATGATCCATGGGCTGCCGTCAATCAGGGATACGAAATCCAGATTGATGACAGCCGGGACCCCGATCACAAGACCGGCAGCATTTATGCACTCAGTAAGCCGTTTCGATCCAATCCACGCCCCGCTGGAACATGGAATGACTTCCGTATTCGCGTCACCGGACATAGATATGAGGTCTGGCATAATGGCACCAAGGTAAACGATTACATGGGGAATCGAGGACGGGAAGGCTTTGTTGGCTTCCAGAACCATGACGACAGTTCCCAGGTTGCGTTCAGGAATGTGCGGATCCGCTCCATCCAGGAAGATGGACATGAGTCGCTGGCTGCGATGATGGCAACTTCCGAAACGCAAGAAGAGATCCGTGTCCTCATGCTGACGGCAACCCAGGGGTTTCGGCATGGGGCTGCTATTGAGGCGCAGAAAGAGGCCATGATGGCAATCAGCCAGACCACCGAACTTCGCGTGGATACGACCGAGGATGTTCATATGCTGAATCCCGAAACCCTGGCCGCATATGATGTTCTTTTTCTGGCAAATTCAACCCTGCGACTCCCCCGCCCTGAAGGCGCCCCGGATCCAGAACCTGCAGGGGTGATGTCCGAAGGGACACTCGCCAACTATAACCTCACCATGATGGTGCCGGATAACGAAATTCAAGGAAAGGTTGCGATCAGCGAAACCCCCGACTCACTCACCGGCATGGTGAAGTTCAACCTGTTTCCGAACCCGGCCCCCTTGATGCGTGTCCATCTGGATGCCGACTCACTTCAATTCTTATGGGATACCGGCGGAATGGGCATCGGCAAAATGCTGCTTAGCATCGAAGGGGATTCGCTGAATGGAACGATGGTTCTGGGAGAAATGCAAATTCCGGTCATTGGAACCGAGAGTGATCCCCCACCAATAAGCTATGCGATCACCATCACAACCCCACAGGGGGCGATGGATGCCACACTGACACTTGAAGGGGCTTCAAGCACCGTCGGCTTTCCTGAAGGAGAGGTACCGATCAATGACCTTGTACTTCATGCAGATTCGGTAAAATTCCATTTCAGTATTCCCGAATTCGGCGACTTCTATGCAACCGGAATGATTGAGGGAGATGGCATCCGGGGAACGATTACAGGCGGGTTTGGGGATATGCCCTTTTCTGGATCCAGCAATCAGGGGGATGAACCGGAATTTGAGGGCGAGACGCTGGATCCAAGTCATGTTGATGCGATCCTTGGATTCCTTGCAAAGGGGAAGGGAATTGCCGTTGCACACGCCGGGCTGGATGCTCTATATCATTCCGAGGAATATCGGGAGATGGTCGGCGGCGGGCTTTTTGTGAGTCATCCCTGGACGCACAGTGTCCGTGTTTCGGTGGAGGACTCAGACACCCCGGCAACCCGTCATCTAGGAGATGATTTTTGGGTTCACGAAGAAATTTATGTTCTGGATACCAACCCCCGCTGGAATTCAAAGGTTTTGCTGTCACTGGATACAGAAAGCGTTGAACTGACCGAATCTGTTGCGGGCCCGGAGGTGAATGACTATCCTTTAAGCTGGATTCGTACGCATAACAACGGGCGGGTATTTGTAACCGCGCTCGGACATTTTGCAGATACCTGGAAGACTCCGGCATTCCTGGAGCACATTGTACAGGGGCTGCGCATGGCGGCAGGCCGTACGGAGACCGATTTTTCCGGGCATCGAATCAAAGAGGTCATTGCAGAAAATGTCTGGCCTGACGATATCGCTGTTGATGAACAGGGGGATGTCTGGATTACCGAACTGCGCGGGAAAGTTCACCATTATAACGCGGAGACCGGTGAGGTCACACAGATTGCCCATTTACAGACCACGGATCCGACAAATGTGGAGCATGGCCTGTTCGGGATTGAAGTGGATCCCGAATTTTATGAAGGCGCTCCCTATGTCTATCTTTACTATGCGGAGCCGCATACATTCATTAATACACTTTCCAGATTTACCTATGGAGACGGGCGCCTTGATCTTGAATCGGAGCATGTGCTCTTGCGGGTTCCAACGGAGCCGCAATGCTGTCATCAGGCAGGTGATCTTGAATGGGGCCCCGACTCCACGCTCTATCTCTCTACCGGAGATACGGGGATGTCAGAGGTACGCCCGGGATGGAAGATGTCCGAAGAGCAATTAGCGGCATTCATGGATATGCATGCGCTGAAAGACTACCATTGGGCACGTCTGGTGGATTCAGAACGCTCTGCGCAGAATTTGCAGGACCTGCGAGGAAAAATTCTGCGAATTAATCGAGATGGCACCATTCCGCATCACAATCCATTTTTCGGGGAGCCGGGAGTGCGATGGGAAATCTATGCCTATGGCCTCCGGAATCCATATCGTTTCAAAGTGGATCCTCTGACGAATGCTCTGTATATCGGTGTCGTGGGGCCGGATGCCTCCTTTGATTATGACGAGTATAATATTTCCATGAATGGTGGAGAGAATTTTGGATGGCCTCGCACACTCGGAAAACTGTTCTACAACGAATGGACCCCAGAGATGATACCAGACTTTGTCCCTCCATTCTGGGAGTACGACTATGAACATGGAGGTCGATCAGCCACCATCGGACCGATTTATCGCTCTGATGGCGAGTATGCATTTGGGCCGACCCTCAATAACCAAGTCTTTGTATTTGACTGGGCAAGGCGCTGGATTAAATACGGGGAACTTGTGGATGGGGTGTTTGAGAGCGATCAGGAAGAAGATGTACGCCAGAATGTGCCCAATATCCAAATCCCGGCAAAACGGCTCGTGAACATCCGGATGTTTGATACCCTTCGGGATACGGCACCGATTTCCATGGAGGTTGGGCCGGACGGGAGTATATACGTGGCTGAATTTGACGGATTCTGGGATGCTGGCCCCAATTCGAAAGTAACACGATATCGCTGGATTCAGAATCCCCCTACAGCGGAGGAGCAATCAGACAACTAAATCAGATCTTGGCGAATCTTCGCCTGTTTGCGGGCCAAAGGCATGCATCTAATTGTTTTGCACCTGCAGAATCATCGAAGACATGAGCGAAATACCCGACTACAGGCGATTAAGCAGTAAACTGGATAGGATCGCAAATCGGTTGATTTCCACCGGTTGCTGTATATTGACATGCGGATTTATGATTCTGTTATGGTTCGAATTGACCCCGGCCTATTCGGATAAATGAGCACACACAGGGAGACACTGAAGCCAGAAACATGCCGCCGGCAATGCGGGCACCGGGATAAGGGGCAGTTCACACCGGCCCAGCTTGCACGGATCTTGCTTTTGAACTTCAAATTACAGTCATGCAAAGGAGATCAGGATGTCAACCATACACTATGTTCCTAGTTAATGAAGTTTCTGCTGTTCGTCTGGAACCTGGAAACCAAAATTTTGACTTCAATGGCACGTAGCCTCATCTCTACAGGATGTAGAGTTAGCATGCTTACAATGATATTTTCATTGATCACACTCAGCAGTATGATGGCACAGACTTCATCCACAGATGGAGAGACTCTCTATCTAACCCGATGCAACTCATGCCATCAGGCAGACGGGGAAGGGATCACCGGGGTCTTTCCTCCCTTGAATGAAATGGATTGGGTGACCGGTGATAAAGGACGGCTTATACGAATTATTCTGGATGGGGTCATGGGAGAAATGCAGGTCGGCAATACCGTCTACAGTGGTGCAATGCCACCCTGGAAAACATTCCTGAACAATCAGGAGATGGCCGCCCTACTCTCCTATATCCGTACTGCATGGGACAACAATGCCTCTGCAGTTACGGAAAATGAAGTTAAACTTGTGCGGAAGGCAACGGCCGGCCGAACACAGGCGTGGACGGCGGAAGAACTTGCTGCTAAAGAGAATCAGGGAGTCCCTGGAGCATTCAGCTTCATCCTTGCTCCCCCGGATACATCAGGATCAAACTAAATCAAACTTCTATCCCAATGCGTACTCTATTTTGGATCCCACTGCTGTTGACGATCTGCTTCGTCTCCAATGCATCAAGCCAGGAATTCATCGGATCGGTTGAAGTGCTGGATGAAGCACTGACTGACTTAGTTGCTGCAGATGAGCAATTAGAAATTTTAGCCGAGGGTTTTGTGTGGTCAGAGGGCCCCGTCTGGGTCCGTGATGGTGAGTTTCTACTGTTTTCCGATGTGCCGACCAATCAAATCTATCAATGGAGTGAGGGTCGTGATGCCACGGTATTCCTTGAACCGTCGGGGTATACCGGCGCGGAGGAACGAGGCGGCTCACTTGGATCAAATGGCCTCACGCTGGATTCTGATAGGAACCTGATCATCACACAACATGGTGACCGCCGCATTGCGCGTCTCGTGGCACCTCTCTCAGATCCTGCCCCTGTGTATGAGACCGTTATTGATCGATACAAGGGAGCACGGTACAATAGTCCCAACGATCTGGTTTATCACTCCAGCGGGAGATTATACTTTACCGATCCCCCCTACGGACTTGATCCTCAGGCGGGCGATTCCAACAAAGAATTGGATGTCCACGGTGTCTATGGCCTTGCATTAGATGGAAGTGTCACGCTTCTTGAATCAGGACTCACCCGGCCAAACGGGCTGGCTTTTTCTCCCGATGAAAAAACACTGTATGTTGCAAATTCCGATCCGGCAAATGCAATCTGGATGGCATACGATGTCTTGCCGGATGGCGGGATTGATAACGGGCGGGTCTTTTTCGATGCGACCGGCCTTGTAGAAGCGGGGCTGTCTGGTTTACCCGACGGCTTGAAAGTGGATCTTGCGGGGAATCTGTTCGCGACCGGGCCGGGCGGCGTTCTGGTTTTCAGCCCGGAAGGAGTCCATCTTGGCACGATCAACACAACGCAGCGAACCGCCAATTGCGCTTTTGGGGATGACGGGAGAGTTCTGTATATCACCGCACACGGATATTTATTGCGTATCCCACTGCTCACCGAAGGTGCGATCCTCTGACCCTGATGTACTCCGAAGCGGTACTGGAATATGGTAACGCTTCTGAGACAAACCCTGGTTGCATATATTCAGACAATCCTTCGTCCGATTCATGATATCAGGAGGCACATAAACAATTAAGGCTCCCTCGGCGATCTTATTCGATATGGACGGAGTTCTTGTGGATTCTGAACGGCTGCATGAAAAAGCACAGGATATTGTCTGCAGGCAGTTTGGTCTGGATGTACCCAAAACCGTAAATCATCTCTTCAAGGGATGGACCGAAGAGCGGGTATACGAATACATTGCCAAACATTTTGGCACCGGTTCCACCACGGTGGAACATCTTATCAAAGCAAAGCATCTCACCTTCGCAAACCTGTCAGAGGAACTCCGATTGATGCCGGGTGCCATGCGCCTTGTCCAGTTCCTTCATGATCTGAATATGCCGCTGGGGCTGGTGACTTCGGCCACGAAAGCAGATCAAAAGAGAGCATTTATCAAATTTGGATTGAACCCCTACTTTTCATCGGTTATAACGATTGAAGATGTTCATCGGCCCAAGCCGGATCCTGAGCCGTATCAGATTGCTGCGGACCGTTTGGGACTACCTGCCAGAAAATGCATTGTAGTTGAAGACTCCAACTACGGAATCCTCAGCGCATTACGGGCAGGATGCCATGTGCTGGGCTTAACTTCAACATTCTCCCATGAAACGGTGCAAGATGCCGGTGCGCATGCGGTCTTTCGCACGCTTGCAGAGATTGAAGGATACATCAGATCCCTTCTATCACCCAAAAGCCATGACAACCAACCTTCCTGAAATCTTGTACAAATCACCAGCCTAGCGTATTATAACCGTGGTCAGATCATTATAGCATTCACCGAATGAGCCAATGTGGCGCACCAGCATCTTTTTTCTAATCACCGCTCTCTGTGGTTGCCGCTCCAATCAAAATTCAGTCAATAACGACAATTCCTATACGGACTGGGCCGTATACCTTGGTGACGCGACCAGCAGCCACTACTCTCTCCTTGATCAGATTAACCAGAATAATGTGGCGGAGCTCACCTTGGCCTGGATCTACAACTCCGGGGATGCCGACAGTACAGGCCGTACGCAGATACAGTGTAACCCGATCATTGTAGATTCCATTCTCTATGCGACTTCACCCGGCTTAAAGGCACTTGCCCTGAATGCGGGCACGGGAGAAGAAATCTGGCGCTTTGATCCATTTAAGGCGGGGGCAGTGGCCGAAGGACCCGGTATCAATCGGGGCGTGACCTACTGGGAAGGGAATGAGGAATATGAATCCCGCATTCTCTATTCTGCGGGATCCAGGTTATTCGCATTGGATGCCCTCACGGGAATGCCCATCGTGACATTTGGTGAAGCCGGTTCCGTTGATTTACGTAAGGATCTTGGACGTGATGTTACGGGCTTGGCCGTATCAGCGCGTACGCCTGGAATTATTTATGAACATCTACTGATTCAGGGTACCTCCCTGTCAGAGGGAATCCGTTCTGCACCAGGCCATATTCGGGCCTATGATGTACGAACAGGCGAGATGGCCTGGATCTTTCACACCATCCCGCATCCCGGTGAATTTGGCTATGATACATGGCCCGAAGATGCCTATTTGTACAGTGGCGGCGCAAATGCATGGAGTGGGCTGAGTCTGGACAGGGAGCGCGGAACTGTCTTTCTGCCTACGGGATCCGCAGCGTTTGATTTCTGGGGCGGCAATCGCATTGGCGAAAATCTTTTTGCAAATTCTGTTTTGGCACTTGATGCTATGACAGGCGAGCGTAAATGGCATTTTCAGACGGTTCATCATGATATTTGGGATCGGGATCTGCCTGCTGCCCCGAATCTGGTCACCGTTATGCATGAAGGGCACAGCATTGATGCGGTTGCACAAGTCACCAAAAGCGGGCATGTCTTCCTGCTGGACAGAGAAACCGGAGCCCCTCTTTTCTCTGTAGAGGAACAGACATTTCCTCCCTCGGACCTGCAAGGGGAGCAAGCCTGGCCTACCCAGCCAATCCCCCGAAAACCTCCCCCCTTCGCACGCCAGCGATTCGATGAATCGGATATTACCGATATCTCGCCGGAGTCTCATGCCTATGTGCTGGAGCGTTTTCGGCAGACCCGTTCGGATGGGCAATTTGTGCCTCCAAGTGTGGAGGGGACCATTATCTACCCGGGATTTGATGGCGGTGCAGAATGGGGTGGTGCGGGATATGATCCAAGCACGGGTATGCTTTATGTGAACAGTAACGAAATGCCATGGATTCTGACCATGGTGCCACTCAATCCGGATAACGCAACAAGCGGTGAAGGATTATATGCACGCTACTGTGCAGGCTGTCATGGACTTGAACGGGAGGGGTCCAGCGGGGAGAATATGCCCGCCCTGACGAATCTGGAATCCCACATGACCAGAGAGGATGTAAGGGGTCAGATTACCCGGGGGATTGGGTTTATGCCTTCGTTCGGTTTTCTCAATGAGAGCGAGGTATCTGCGATTACGGATTTCCTGTTTGCGGGAACCGGCATGGTTCGAAGTGAAAAATCTCTCTCCGCAGATCCCGAACTGAGTAACTTTTTTGCCGGCTCTCCGTACGGACATACTGGATACAATCGATTCTTTGACCAAAATGGTTATCCGGCCGTCAAGCCGCCATGGGGAACCTTAAACGCAATTAACCTGCATATGGGCACCATTGAATGGACAGTTCCGCTTGGAGAATTTCCCGAACTGACCGCCAGAGGAATCCCGCAAACCGGGACGGAGAACTATGGCGGCCCGGTCGTTACGGCGGGTGGATTGATTTTTATTGCCGCCACCAAAGACGAGCGCTTTCGTGCGTTCAATAAGGATACCGGGGCAATGCTGTGGGAAACCCAGTTACCTGCCGGAGGCTATGCAACCCCGTCAACCTATGCAGTTAATGGAACGCAGTATGTGGTCATTGCGGCAGGCGGGGGAAAGATGGGGACGAAGTCAGGGGATGCCTATTTAGCTTTTTCCCTGCCTGAACAATAGATTCATACCGATTATTGGCTATTGAGATGTGATTCGCGCGAAAAAAGGCAAGCCTTGGGGACCCACATCCCCAAGGCTCTTCACCAAAACCAAAACCTGCTCCCAATATAAGACATTGGAGGGTAATTTGTATACAAAACAGTCATTTACCAGAAATAGACGTTTGCCATTAGTATGTGCTCTCTTATCCTAATTCGCCTGTAGAATCCTCGTTTACATATGATACGAATCCACATCCTTGAATTTTCAGTGGACTTGAGAGCAGGGCTCAAATTCGCACAAATCGTCCGACCTGAACAGAACTTGCCAATTACGAAGCAACTGTACAAAGATTTTAACTTTACAGGATCGGATCAGTAGTTCCCCCCAAACACACGAACCTCCATCGGCCTTTACCTCTGCAGTCGGACAGACTCCTTGATCCCTTGGATAGTCGTAGTGCTGAGATCTCCCGCCTGTTCCAATGCAGCGGGCAGATTGCCGTCCCAATCACGGAGAATCCCGCGAACCTGTCCAGTATTTGCATCCCGTAAAATAGAGAGTGCCCGCGAATCGTTCGTGTCCATGGTCACGCTTTGTTCCAGGCTGGTGAGGACAATTCGATCCAGCGTCTCCTCCCATTCCTGTTCAATGGGAATTGCAAAGAAGAAATATTTGTTGCCAAACTTATCCTCCCCTGGCGTAAAGGAGAACGAGAAAAGAACCTCGTCCTGTTGCCCAAGCCCCTCAAGGCGATAGGGCCCGTCTGTATCCGGTAACTGCGCCGGGGCAGTTGCAGCGAATGGAGGTTCCATTCGGAGTACGCCGCCCTGTACGCCGCCCCAGAGTACCAGCACATCTTCCGCTAATGGAGCACCGGCTATGGGCCGCCCATTCTTGCCCTCCACCCGCTCACGGAAGTCAATGACCTTTTCAAAGAAGTAGTCACTGATCCATCCCTGATCGTAGCAATAGCCCATGATATCCTTGTGAAACCTGGGAGATATCAGAGTGCTGTCACGAAAATCAAATCCCCAGGCACCCACACTTCCACCTGCATGGGGATAGTCCGGATCCGTGAAATCAGGCCCGCCGCACGGCGCGTGATCCAGATTGAGATTGTGTCCGATCTCGTGTGCTAACTCGGTATCCCACGCCTTCCCCATACTGGTCCATCCCCCGAGTCGAGCAACCCCCCGCACATATCCGTTGACACTCGCGGCGGCCCCGTAGTAGTATCCCGTTCCACGGTCTAAGAAGCGCAAGGCCTCCAGTTCCAGTACAAGGCCCCACTGACCGTCATCGGAAACTAAATCAAGCGAGGTGACATATGTCTCCCGGCTTCTGGCTCGAAATTCACGAAATGGAAAAGCATACTTGAATAGCCCCACCTCCAGACTGTTGTCGCTGATATTGTCGGTCCATTCAAAGATGGACCGGTCCGGCTCATTTGCCTCCAGAACGGGAACCACGGTAACCTCCATGGCAGGAACGGAAACGACATTGAGTTGCTCTTCGCCCACAGCGGGGAATCGATCCTGACTTCCCGCCGCACGCGGAATAACACCTTCAGGATCAGCCTCCACGACCAGCGTCGCACCCGACATAATGAAATCGCCTGGAATGACCGCATTAAATGAGTTGTGCAGATCACTCTCGTCGGCCGCGGTGAGGAGTTGCTCTCCAGTTCGTGTCATCTCCACCTGATGTGTTCTGCTCCCCGCACGCATCGTAGCGACCACCTCATGCTCAAAGAATGCAGGTCCAGGCTCCCCGGTAACAAAGACACGCAGTAGAGCATCGCGTCCCTCAATAAGCCGTACGGAACCCTCTGGAATCTGGATGGACTGCGTCAGGTAGGCGACCGGTATGTTTAGCCGAACCTCATCTGGGTTTTCACATATTTCGCCGCTCGCATCGTTAAGGCCTGCATACCATTCCTGAAATGTTGGGATGGGCGAGGCGCATATTGATGTGCCTCCAAAATGGAGTACTTCAAGCTTTGCAAGACGATTGATCAACTCCTCGTCGAAAATTCCATCAAGCCCCGCGTTCCCGTTGACATGTAGTTCTGTCAGTTCCGATAGGGACAAGATTTCTTTTGGCAGAACACCGGTCAAGGAGTTGCCAGCAAGATTCAAAACTGTGAGTTCGGTGAAATTGCTGATCGCACCTGATATTGAACCCGTGAGACCATTACTCGGCAAAGACAGTTCCGTGACCTGCCCGTTTTCAATGGTCACACCGTACCAATTATTGAGCGGTTCGTTGCTGCCCCACCCCATCGCATTCGTCCACGAAGGCCCACTCGTCGTATTATATAACTCAACCAGAGAGAGCCGTTCAATTTTTCTAGACGCACAGAATTCATCCTCACGGTCTGGAATGTTGTTCCACCAATTTTGGAACACCGCATCTTGGGGGATG
>JAJECE010000077.1 GCA_022822185.1 Rhodothermales bacterium
TCATTGAACCTTTCGATTTCTGGAAGGACATGAATCGGTGTGCACCTGCATGTTGGATTCGGGAGAAATTCTCCGCCCCCCCCCCAATTAGATACTGAAAGAGTAGAGGTGATCTGTAGGTCATCGAACGGAAACTGATCATGTATAAAATCTGAAATTAAGCCCCAAAATGATGAGTCCAGAACCGCCTAGACCCAACTTCGTAAAAAGGTTTTGCAAGATGCTCACAAGACATCTTTATCATGCCCGAGCCCAGGTCCATCACGCTATCTCCTGACACTGCGATTACCAAACTGTCACCGAAAAAATGGTTGAAAGTCCAAGTTGGTTGATTCCGGCGGAGTTCATTACCTGAGCAAGGTCATCATCTTAACCGCTCTCTGCTCTTCGGTTTGCAGAATGTAGATGTATGTGTCACTGGAGAGGTCCGACCCGATGAACAACACACGATGGCGACCTGCCGGTTGTATGCCATCCGCCAGAACTCGCACCTTTTGCCCCAATAGATTATACACTATAAGCGTAACTCGCTCTGTTTTGTTCAGAGAAAATTCAATGGCGGTTGATGGATTGAATGGATTGGGGTAGTTCTGCTCCAGCGAGAAATCTGATGGGATATTCTCCTCCCAAGATTCTATAGATGTCCTTTCATCTTCATCCGTTGTGGCATGAACGACCATTGAAGGCATGCCGATGCCAACCGCATTCCGGGCTGACACCCGATAATGGCGTGTGACCCCAGAAGGCAGTTCTGCGTGAAGATAGGTCGTGCCGGTAACATCATCTGCCAGTTTATCCCATGTTGCTCCTATATCCTCAGAGACATCAACTTGGTATCCGATGACAGAGGATCCGCCATCTTCCAGCGGAGCGGACCAAGACAGATGAATTGTATTCTGTCCATCCGCCATTGCCTTCACATTTATCGGCACACCAGGAGGCTTTGAGATTATCTCCGTCGTGGCATGGGCAGTATTCGATGGGGTACTTGTGCCGATTTCATTGATGGCACGAACACGATAATGACGCGTTGTTCCCGGCTGAAGGCCCATGTGCGTATAGGTCATAGCGGTACTTTCTGTGTTCGCTGCCAAATCAGACCAAATCTCTCCCGCATTCGTGGACACCTCAATTTGATAGCCACCGATGGTCGTTCCACCGTTGTCGGATGGGGGCCTCCAGGAAAGATTGATTTCTGTTTCCCCCGAAGCCGTCGCGGTTAATCCCCTGGGGGCATCTGGCACTGATATGGCATTGGTTGCTGAATTTGCCACGTTGGAGTGATTTGTACTCTCTCCGATGGAATTGATGGCATATACGCGATAATAATAAGTCGTGCCGTTCCGGAGTCCTGTATGTGTGTAGGTCGTGGCTGTACTTCCTGTGTTTTCCACTAGGTTGACCCAGTTTGAACCTGTATCAAAAGATACCTGAATCCGATATCCGCTGATGGCCGCTCCACCATTGTCGGGCGGGGCGTTCCAGGAAAGGTTGATCTGAGTACGACCTGAAGCCGTCGCACTTAATCCAGTAGGTGCACCGGGTTTCGCTGTCACATCTAGCGTGGCATTGACCACATTGGAAGCAGTGATGCTCTCGCCGATAGAATTAATCGCATAGACGCGATAGTGAAGGGATGTACCAGGAATAAGTCCTGTGTGCGTGTAGGTTGTGGCTGTGCTTCTGGTATTCGCCACCACATCAGACCAAATGACTCCCCCATCAACGGACACTTGAATTCGATAGCCCGTGATGGACGCTCCCCCGTCGCTCATTGGAGTACTCCAGGAAAGATGAATTTCTCTTTGCTTCAAAGCCCTTGCGCTTAGTCCCATGGGGGCACCAGGCCTAGTGGCTGCTGCCGTAGTTGCGCTGGACACATTAGAAGCAGACATACTTTCACCAACGGCGTTAATGGCATAGACGCGATAATGACGCGTCACTCCGGACATAAGTTTGGTATGCGCGTGAGCAGTAATTCCACTTCCTGTGTTTTCCACTAAATCGGACCAAGTGCCCCCTGCATTACTGGACACCTCAATCCGGTATCCACGGATGTCTGTTCCGCCGTTGTCGGAGGGAGGATTCCAGGAAAGATTGATCTGTGTGGGCCCGGAAGCCTGAGCCGCTAAATTCGTGGGGACTCCAGGTCTTGAAATTGGTACGGTCGTGGCACTGGCCACATTGGAGGGATCGGTGCTCTCTCCAATAGAATTAATGGAAAACACGCGGTAATGATGCGTTGTGCCTGGCTGAAGCCCCATGTGCCTGTAGGTCATCAAGGCATTTTCAGTGTTTTTTACCAGATCCGACCATGTACTCCCTGCACTGCTTGATACCTGAATCCGATACCCTATAATTGCGGATCCACCGTTATTGGCAGGTGCATTCCAGGAAAGATGAATCTCGGTGTGCACTGAAGCCTGAGCCACCAAATTCGTGGGGACTCCAGGTCTTGAGGTTAATACGGTTGTGGCACTGGCCACATTGGAGGGATCGGTGCTCTCACCAATAGAATTAATGGAGAACACGCGGTAGTGACGCGTCGTGCCTGGCTGAAGCCCCGTATGCCTGTAGGTCGTACCGATGCTCTCCGTATTTGCTGCCAAGTCAGTCCACAGTGTTCCCGAATCATTTGACACCTGAATCCGATATCCCGTAATGGATACCCCGCCGTTATCGACAGGGGCATTCCAGGAAAGATGAATTTGAGTGCGCCCCGAAACCTGTGCACTTAGTCTCGTGGGGGCATCGGGCCTTGTCGTCACCCCCACGGTGGCACTCACCACATTGGACGGATCACTCGCACCGATGGAATTAATGGCATAGACGCGATAATGGTGCGTCGTGCCCGGTGTAAGATCAGTATGCGTGTAGGTTGTGGTAGTGTTTTCAGTATTCATCACCAGATTCGTCCAGAGAGTCCCTGCATTGCTAGATATCTCAATACGGTAGCCCGTAATCACTGCTCCACCATTACCCGATGGAGCAGTCCAGGAAAGTTTGACATGGTCATGCTCAGAAACCGTAGCACTTAACCCGGTGGGTGCATCAGGCCTGACTGCTGTATCTGTGGTTGTATTCGCTACATTTGAAGCAGAAGTGCTTTCACCAACAGAGTTAATGGCATAGACGCGGTAATGGCGCGTCGTGCCCGGCTGAAGGCCCATGTGCTCGTAGGTCGTACCAGTGTTCCCGGTATTTGTTACCAAATCTGTCCAGATATTTCCCGAATTCATAGACTCCTCAATCCGATATCCGCGAATCGCCGCACCGCCATCATTGGCAGGAGCAGCCCAAGAAAGAATAATTTGAGTATATCCTTTAGACTGTGCCCTTAAATCAGTGACCCGTTCTGGTCTGACTGCTGCATCCGTTGTAGCATTGGTCACGCTGGAAGGATCACTGGTGCCAATAGAGTTAATGGCAGAGACACGATAATGACGCGTCGTTTCTGCCTGAAGCCCAGTATGCGTATAACTGGTTCCGGTTACATTTGTTATCAGGTTCGCCCAGGTGGCACCTGCATTTGTGGAGACCTGAATCCGGTATCCATGAATGGCCGCTCCACCATCGTCTGTTGGAGCGGTCCAGGAAAGATTAATCTGCGTGCGCCCGGAAGCCACTGCCCTTAACCCCGTTGGGGCATCGGGTCTCTCTGCTGCATCCGTGGTGGCATTGACCACATTGGAAGGATTGCCTATACCGACAGAATTAATGGCAGAAACACGATAATGGTGTGTCGTTCCTGGCTGAAGTTCCGTATGGGCATAACTGGAAATGCCAATACCACCACCTGTATTCGCTACCAGATCCGTCCAGGTGTTCCCGGTATTTGCAGATATCTCAATCCGATATCCACGAATCGCCGCTCCACCGTCATCCTTCGGAGCTGTCCAGGAAAGATTGATCTGCTCACGCCCTGAAACTGTTGCACCTAAGCCGGTCGGCCTACCCGGTTTGGATGCTGAATTTGTTGTTGCACTGGATATGTTGGAGGGCAAACTCGCCCCGACAGAGTTGACGGCCCGAACAAAGTAATGATAGGTTGTTTCAGGCCTTAGATTCGTGTGGGAATAAGTTGTGAATGCATTTCCTGTATTTTCCACTAATGTTGTCCATTCTCTCCCTGCATTTGTAGACAATAGAATCTCATACCCACTAATATCTGCTCCACCGTCGTCCTTTGGAGCAGTCCAGGAAAGATTGATCTGAGTAGGTCCAGAAGCGGTCGCACTTAACCCGGTCGGATTACCCGATCTGCTTGCTGGATTTGTTGTCGCACTGGCCCTGTTGGAAGGCAAACTCACTCCAGCAGAGTTGATAGCCCGAACAAAGTAATAATAGGTTGTTTCGGAAGTGAGATTTTTATGAGAATAGGCCGTGGTTGCATTCTGCGACAACTGTGTCCATGCCCTCCTTGAATCAGTAAACACCACAATCTCGTACCCACTGATGTCCGCTCCGCCGTCATCCTTCGGGGCAGTCCAGGAAAGATTGATCTGAGTAGGTCCGGAAGCGGTCGCCCTTAATTCAGTTGGCGCATCTGTTCTGGTTGGTGGATCTGTCGTCGCATTGGCACGATTGGAAGGAGGACCTGCACCTACGGAATTGACTGCACGAACCCAATAATGATAGGTTGTTCCACCTCTGAGATTCGCATGAGAATAGGTCGTAGCAGCATTTCCAGTGCTGCCTATCAAGTTCGGCTGGACTGCGGTTAAATCCGTAGACATCAAAATCTGATATTCACTAATGTCCGCTCCACCGTCGTCCTTTGGAGCAGTCCAGGAAAGATTGATCTGAGTTCGCCCAGAGGCTGTCGCACTTAAATCAATTATTATGCCGGGCCTACTTGCTAAATCTGTGGTGGCATTAGCCACATTGGAAGGATCGCCTGTGCCGACAGAATTAATGGCAGAAACACGGTAATGGTATGTTTTTCCCGGAGTAAGATTAATGTGTAGATATCTCGTAATCGTACTGGCTGTATTTCGTGTCACATACGCCCATGTATCTCCCGCATCCACTGACACCTCAATCTGATAACCATGAATCGCCGCTCCGCCTTCATCGGAGGGAGCAGCCCACGAAAGACCAATTTGAGTGTGCGAAGAAACTGTTGCCTTCAGCCCGGTGGGAGCATTTGGTACAGTTATCGCATGTGTGGTTCCACTGGCCACGGCAGAGGGATCGCTTTCGCCTTCAGTATTGATCGCGTAGACGCGGTAGTAATAGGTCACTCCACCCCTGAGATCTGTATGGGAATAAGTTCTGTCTGCGACCCCGGTATTTGAATCTGCGTCAGTCCAGGTTTGAGTTCTCGATGGATTTTGCTCGTCTGCCGGTGGGTCTGTCGTAAACTCAATCCTGTACCCAGTGATTTGAGTTCCGCCATCACTTGCCGGTATATTCCATGTGAGATTGATCTGAGTGCGTCCTGATGCTGCCGCAGTCAAATTCCGAGGGACATCTGGTGGAAAATTTCCATTGACTTTCGCAGATATTCCAATAGGAATAAACAGTATAATTGAAAATAGAAAGTACGCTATACACGGTATACCCTCCACGGAAAATGAGCGTAAGGAAGTAAGATGGACAACTGAAGGTGCCCTTGATCGGTCTAATTGCATGATATACATAGGTTTTGAAATGTTGCAGCCAAGAGGCCCGAGTGTCAATATACTGAATTTAAAAGAAACTATGGAGAATTGCAATATGTCCGGTTTTTCCGCAAGCCTTAAGCCAAACGGGAAGCAACCCTTGCGAACGTTGCAAAGCCTCCTGCCCGTGTGAGGTACCACCAGAATCCCCAGACATGAACGGAACCTGTCTAGTCTAATCTAGACGGATTTTCGTACGAATGCGTTTATCCGAACCAAATTGCGGATGAAATTAGTGACACTGTAAAGACATTGGATGCCCCGCAGGGCATCTCTCCCAATGTCGATACACTTGCCTCTGCTAAGAGGCTGACAAGCGAACTTGACCTAAACCCGAACACGGATGAACTCAAACCAATATGGGATCCTCGGACGGATGCCAAAAATAAACAATCCACTCATAAAGGGAAATCTTCCATTCAAGAATGGCTTGAACTCAATGCACTGACCACCTTTCCCTACTGCTGCATTGCAGGCAGGTCATTCACAATCCTGTATCCCCGTAGCCAAAAGCACAGAGGCCCCTGGATGAGAAGATTGTTTCATCGGGACTGGACCAGTGGAAGACTGCGTCGGATGCGCTATCCATTTTGAATGTTAATCAGAACATTTCCCGTCATTCGCGGCGGAATCGGCACATCCATGAGATGCAGTATTGTGGGAGCAACATCACCCAGTTTTCCCGGACGGATCGGCCCGTCAAAGCCATCCCTGATAATCAGATGCGGCACAGGTACCGTAGAATGAGTTGTATTCGAGGATCCATCCTGATTCCGCATACAGTCGGCATTCCCATGGTCCGCAATAATACTGATACTGTATCCTGCCGCAAGCGCGGCTTCCACCACAACACGCACGGCTTTGTCCACGGCCTCCACCGCCTTGACTGCCGCCTCAAATACCCCCGTATGACCAACCATATCCGGGTTCGCAAAGTTGAGACATATAAAATGAAATTTCTCTTTCTTCAACTCCCTAGCCGTACGAACCGCAAGTTCCGGTGCACTCATTTCCGGCTGAAGGTCATAAGTGGGTACTTTCGGAGAGGCAACCAGTACGCGCTCCTCTCCCTCAAATAACTCCTCACGCCCTCCGCTGAAGAAAAAAGTGACATGTGGATACTTCTCCGTTTCCGCGCCCCTCAACTGCCTCAAGCCTGCTCTGGCGACAACTTCTCCCAGTGTCTGGTCAAGATCGACCTTATCAAATGCCACCGGTAACCCAAATTTCCTGTCGTACGGCGTGAACGTAGCGAAATACAGATTCTGGAAGGGAACGACTTCAAACTCGGCATCAGTCGGAGTTTGGGTAAATGCATTTACCAGCTGGCGCCCCCGGTCCGCCCTGAAATTGAAAAATATCACTGCATCCCCGTCGGTGATGCACGCCGGCTCAACAATATGCGGCTCAATAAATTCATCCGTGATGCCCGCCGCATAACTTGCACGGAAGGCCGCGGCTGCCGTCTTGCAGGCCTGCCCTTCTCCGTGTACAAGCATTTGATATGCTTTCCGTGTACGTTCCCATCTGTGATCCCGGTCCATCGCATGATAGCGACCGGCCACCGTGACAATCCGTGCCAGATGCCCGGCCTTCGCTTCAAACTGCCGCACATAATCCAGCCCGCCATGCGGGTCCGCATCTCTGCCGTCTGTAAATGCGTGGACGCAGACCTGGTCCCGGGAAAGCCCCTCCCGCTCTGCCAGTTCACAAAGCGTAATGAGATGGTTCAGATGGCTGTGCACCCCGCCGTCCGAAAACAGCCCCATCAAATGCAGCCTGCGATTTCGGGCATGCCGCGCAGCGGTGACGAGTACCTCGTTCGCGAAGATTGAACCATCTTCAATGGCCAGATCAATGCGGGTAATATCCTGATTCACGATACGGCCGGCCCCCAGATTCATATGCCCAACCTCACTGTTGCCCATCTGCCCGGGAGGCAGCCCAACCGCCCTGCCTGATGCCTCCAGTATTCCATGGGGATACTTCGCAAACAGGTCATCCAAAAATGGTTTGTGCGCCTGATCAATTGCACTCACAGATGGATCTGCGGCAATGCCATATCCGTCTAGAATGATGAGAATATGCTTCCTTAACAGCATGATCGTTGCTTCAAATAGATTTAGTCAATACGGTAATCATGAACAATTTTGGCGGTAAGCCCGCTCCTCGACAGATATACATTCATGGAACGACATTTTGGACAGGCGATCTGCATGGTTCCGGTGCGATCAGATCGGGAAATCGGCCGGTCAAAGTAATGCCGCCGGGTTGCGCAGTAATACGCTCCCTTCGCAGGATCCAACCCCTGGATCGGCTTGGGCAGACGCTGCACCGCTTCGTAATACTTACACGCATGGGTTACGGCGCAATTTGAGCAGTCAGGGCTTCGGGCGGTGCAGGTATATCTGCCATGGAGAATCAACAGATGGTGAACCCGCCCCCAGTCCCCTCTGGGGATGACCCGCTTTAGTCCCCGTTCCACCTTGAGCGGGGTCCCGGCCTCCTCCACTAGGCCAATCCGGTTCGCTACACGGAACACATGCGTGTCCACAGGCAACGCATCCGGGTCCCCAAATGCAACCGAAGAAACGACCTGTGCAGTCTTTCTCCCCACTCCCGGCAACTTCATGAGAGAAGCCTGATCTTCCGGAAGTTTCCCGTCATATCTGGACATCACCATGGATGCCATGCCGACTATATGCTTCGCCTTATTATTTGGATAGGAGATGGAGGCAATGATCTTGACGACCTCATCGGGTGTCGTTGCAGCAAGTGCTTCAAACGTCGGCCATGCCTTGAACAGCTCCGGCGTGACTAGGTTAACACGGGCATCCGTGCACTGCGCAGAGAGAATCACGGCAACAATGAGCTCATATTCACTTGCGAATCTGAGTTCCGTCTCTGGGCGTGAAATCACATTTGAGAGCGCGTCAATCACCATGTGTGCGCGCTTTTTTCTGCCTAAGTACATAGACCTTTAAAGGGTATGCAGTTAACTCACTCAAGGCTGCGACTGTTCATCCTCACCGCCCTGATTACCACGGGGTGCCCTTTCAACGCAAACGCCCAGATCTCGGATTCCGCACAGGTATCTATCCTGACGATCTACCCTGGAGAGGCCATCTATTCTCTATGGGGACACAGCGCCCTTCGGATTGAGGATCCAGTGACACAAACTGACATCGCCTATAATTATGGGACTTTTGATTTTCGGAACCCGCTCTCCTTCATACTGCGCTTTGCCTACGGGAAACTGGACTATCAGTTGTCTTTGAGTTACTCCCCTGCCCTGCTTGAACATTCCTGGCTTTCACTCGGACGGGGTGTTGTGGAGCAGCGGCTCAATATGACCGCGGAAGAAACCCGTGCTCTGTACGAATACCTGTCCATTAATGCGCTGCCGGAGAATCGTGTCTACCGCTATGATTTTCTGTATGACAACTGCTCTACGCGAATCCTTGACGCGCTGGAATCTGCACTCCAGACCGAAATTGCAGAGTCAACTCCAGCGGATCAGTCGTTTCGGGACATGATCCGCCCCTACCTGCGAACCCATGCAGGATTGGATTTGGCGATTAACCTCGCAATGGGGATTCCCGTGGATCAGAATGCGACCGAACGGCAACGGAGTTTTCTTCCCATTGAATTACAGAACTTACTGGAAAATGCAGAAAATTCCACGGGGGCCCCATTGGTCGCACAAACCGACACCCTCTTTGGAAATCCGACTTCGCCACAGCCGCGGCAAACCATGTCACTGCCCACCATCATCGGGTGGATGATATTACTGACTGCGTTCATCCTCTCTGTACGTGACCTTCCTCGCCCTCGGAACCGAATTTTTGACACGATTCTGCTGGGAATTGTCACTGTACTCGGACTCCAGATCACCTTCTTCTGGGGCATTTCTCTTCACGAAATCACCCGCCCCAATCTCCATATCCTGTGGGCCTGGCCACTACACATTATACCGCTTTTCTTTGCTCAAAAATCATGGACAACCATCTACTGGTACACTGCAATGGGGACGGCGATTCTTTTTGTAGTCGGCATCCCCTGGTGGGCACAATCTCTGCCCCCTGCAACTCTCCTGGTGGCACTGGCGGTAGCACTGCGATGCTTTATTCTTGCCCGAGTACCGCGTACGGGATTTGAACCCGTGTTACCGGCGTGAAAGGCCGGCGTCCTAGACCCCTAGACGAACGCGGCAAAATTTATTGGGGTGACCGAGGGGACTTGAACCCCCGACCTCCAGGGCCACAACCTGGCGCTCTAACCGCCTGAGCTACGGTCACCATCTAAGCAAAGCCTATACATACACTTGTACGGCCCAAAGTAATGAATGATCAATTCAATGAATGATTGCGACTTTGCCATATGCCACCCCCTCCCCGTTTTTTCCTGAGGCAACAATCAGATACATCCCCGAAGGGACGAGTCGGCCATCCTGATCCCGACCATCCCAGATCCCCCGCCCTCCCCGTGCCTGCATTCGCCGCACCAACTCTCCATGCACTGCCATGACAGAAATTTCGGTCTCCGAAACCAGGCCTTCAATATAAATTTGAGGATCTGCACCGGTGGCAACCTCCGCCGGATTGGGATAAATAAATAAATCCCTCGTCCGCTCCGACGGCTGGATCGCATCACTAAGTACGCTGATGAGCCCTTTATCCGTTCCCAGAAAAACACGCCCACTGGCTCCTTCAACGGCTACCGTGGTTACGACATCTGAAAAAAGAGGAGAGTTATCAGATTTATAGTGTGCAATCTGCCTATATCCATCACTCTCCGAAATCAGGTAAATCCCATCCGGGGTTGCCATCCATAGCCGATTGGACGGATCTACTGCGATATCATTGACTCCCAGCCCGCGCAGTACATAGGTCCCGGATGTGCGATCTTTCCACACAGGCCAGACCGCCTGCAGAGCAGGATCATTTGCTGCAAATGTACCACTTTGAAAATATGCCGGACCTCCACTGGTACCGACCCAAACCCGTCCGTTCAAGTCTTCTGCGAGTGTATGGATCTGGGTTCCCGGCAGCCCCGCGCCATTGGACCCGGGAGTTGCATAATATGTGCATACATCATCGGCTGCATCTTCAGGGGTCTCATTCGTGTCTAGAATGAGTAGCCCCTGGGTAATTCTCAAGTTCCCCCGATCCAGTAAAATGATCCACTTGATTCCGTTAGAATCAATAAGGATCTCCCCCAGCGCACTCGTCTGGATTGCACCCTTACAGTTCGGTGGCAAAAGGCGGACCCATGTTCCATCGGGGGTGCGCACATGTAACGGATAAGGGGATGTTGTGTTGGTCACCCACAGTGTCCCATCCTCTTCGCTTGCCACGCCCCCAACAATGATGTAATTTTGCGTTCCAGCTGCTGGAAGGAGCGTTGAATTGTTTTGGTCGTACGTCGTAATCACATCTCCAGGAGAGACCTGTGCCAAACCAGCACCGCGAGATCCGGCCCACGCAATCCCTGCACCATCCACATGTACCCGCCAATAACTCCCCCTTCCTGCCAACTCTTCAAAAAAACGCCCCGTAAAATTTGTCCATTCCTCGCTTGAATCCATGCGATAGAACCCGGCCCCGGAAATCCCCAGTTGTGCGGCAGCCCAGAGGCTTCCATCCGAACTGATCGCTAAATCTCCAAATGGGGAATCAAAGGGACCCTCAGGATAAAGACCTTTACTGACAAGATTGAGCGAGAGCGGCTCCGTCCCCTGTCTGTAATGATTCAACCCACTGCCCGCATCTCCAAGCCATACATCCCCTGCATTGTTCGTGGATACTGCACGCAAATCCTGATACTCTCCGACTAGAATCGTCTCTCTGCCATGGATATCATAGGCACGCAACCGGAATGGCGTTACCGCCAGAACATGATCATCAAGAACCCCAAAATCCAGAATCTCACGTGTACCATTCCCAACCCGCTGATAGTTTCCGGCCGACATTCGCCTTCCCATCCCGAAAGGAGTCCCTACGTACAGATGTCCATGATGATAGACAATATCGGTGACCTGTGAAACCGGAAGGATCGTATTTTCGGATGTCCAGCTGCTTGGATCCTGAAGGCTTCTGCCTGAAAGCGGTGCATAGGCGATGCCTGCATCTGTGCCGACCCATATTCCTGTCCCGCCATCAGGGATCTGATTCACAACCACATCGTTGACCGGGGTGGCAGCTGGCAGTGCACCAAATCGGCTGTACGTGTCACGGACTTCATTGCGAACGGGATCAAAAACCACCAGCCCGAATCCGGTTGCAATCAGCAGGCTGTCTCCCTGCACTTCCATCGCATTAATGACCTTGAAGGGGAAGCGCTCACTTCGGTAGATATCGAAATAAGCGGTAATCTCGCCAGATGTGATCTCTAGCCGATCAAAGACTCCGTCTGCGTATCCAATCCATACAAATTGGCGCACAGAATCCCACACAACTGCCTGCACATTTACATCATACAGGCCCTCGGCAGCCGTATATCGTTCAATCTCACCACTGTCCGGATTATAGCCGAAGATCCCCCCGGTGGAAGCAACCCAGACCATCCCCTCCCCCGCCGACATCCCCGTCACCTCACGTGCACTGGTGTGCGCGGTCCATGACCGTGCGGATTGTGCGCAAACCGATAGAACCGAGAAGGACACAACAAGTCCGATACCTATACATGTCAGTACTTTCATTCTGGCCTGAACTAGGAGAATTTTCGGAGTAGGGTTGCCATCTCCAGGGCGGCCAGCGCAGCTTCCTCTCCCTTATGATCCGGACCGGCCCCGGAGCGCAGTTTGGCCTGCCCGATATGTTCCGGAGTGATCACCCCGAGCGCAATTGGGGTTTGGGTATTCAGCGCTACGCTCTGCAATCCACTGACACAAGAGTCACTGATGACTTCAAAATGGTAGGTCTCCCCTCGGATGACGGCTCCGAGAGCAATGACCGCATCATAAGTTTTACGCTGCGCCATGCGCTGCACGGTAAGTGGCAGTTCATAGGCACCAGGGCACCACCATACATCAATATGCTTCACCTTGTGTTTCGAGAGTGTTGCGATACAGCCATCTAGCAAATTTCGTGTGATGGCTTCATTGAATCTGCTGACCGCAATCCCAAACCTAGCAGATTCCGGCTGATCAAGGCTGCCCTTATATTCTGTTATAATCGGGGATATATTGTGGCTTGATGTATCCTTGTTTTTCTGGGACATCGAAGAGAGTTTGCTACGACATGCTCCCGTATACTCATTCGAATCCCTTCTGCTCCTTCCACGATACGGCTGCCAGCACTCCCTAAAGATCCCTGTGTACGGCTAGCCTGATCCAGGAACCGGAGACGAAATCTAAAAACTTCAGATCTGCCGTCCTCTTTTTCTGCGCTGGCCGGATTTTCTATCCAAAAAAAATGCCGGCAGAAGCAGACTTCCTGACCAGCGCGGCAATCCTGTCAGCATGTCAGACGCTTTGCACCAAGATGCACCACAGGCAAAACCACCCCACATACCTTTACATGAATGCATCCGGTCGTTGAAGACGAACATCCCGACAGGGACATATACGCGTGGGCATACAATGGCTGATGTACGGGAGCAGATCTCCGGCGCATGGCCATCACGATCTTGATTCATTGTGAACAGGTGCATCTGGAACACTGGAGACATAATCCAGCCACTTTGATCTGATCAGTAACGAAACATGTCAGGATCTGCCCGTCTGGCAACCATGATTTATTTTAAAATGGCGCTCAGACGGGGATCGCTCCTCTAACAGCCCGTGGATAAAGTATGATCAAAGAGTTAGACAACACAACTGCGTGTCGTAGATGGCCAAACCATCTACTGTCTGCCCTTTTTGAAAATCTAAAGGGCGAAAAACCTCTCTTCATGGCCATTTTGAGTAGTCTAATCCCGAAAAATCAACCCAAAAGCGTTACTCAGATTTTTCTGGACTTTATCCACAGGCTGCTAAGACGGGTATGGCTTTGGTCTCCTTCTGCCATCCTGGTTTCAGGAAAGGATGCGCCGGTTTTTTCTGCATTCTGACGATACACGATTCATGCCTGACTCCAGTTGTGTAATCTCGCCAACTTTGATAAGGAGACACATCACACGTCGGGGAAATTTTTCACTCATGCACAGATTGTATTGGAATGATCAGCGGAGCATAGCGTTGAATATACTCAAGTACGTATTGAGTAAAGCAGGATGTGGTGGATTTCCTGCCATGAAACATGATTTCAGATAAAACTGCCCAAAAATTGGGGTTTAACACACTGGTTGTGTGGTTAAAGGAACGTCTAGTAAGCCCAATGGGAGCCGAGCAGCTCCATGCACTGCGTCCAGCGGCAGATTCAGTTGCACGAACGGCAGCACTAACCCATACGGAGACACTGCAGGGACATCTCCTGCGTGGAGATACGCTGCCGCTGCAGGATTTGGTGGATGTGCGGGCATATCTTGAACAGGCACGCCCCGATGGTGCCATGCTGAATGCAGAATCCCTGAATGAGGTGCGGAAGGTTTGTCGTGCAAGCCGGCGAATGCGCACCTTCTTCTCCAGAAAAAGCGACCCAATCCTGTCCAGATTCGTTCGTTCAATTATCATACTGCAGGAAGAGCTGGAACACCCCATTGCGCATACCGTTGACGCAAACCGGAGGATCAAGGATTCTGCGTCCACAGAATTGCGCCAGATTCGGCGAAGGTTGCGGCAGCGTCAGCAGGCACTCAGGGAAAAATTTCGAGAGCTGCTGGCACAGGCAGTCCAGAAAGGGTATGCGGCAGAGAATCAGCTGACCATGCGGGCGGGTCGTATGGTTGTCCCGCTGCGTGCAGAAGCGAAGCGGAAAATGCGCGGATTTGTACATGACAGTTCCGCATCCGGACAGACCGTGTACCTTGAACCGGCAAGCTGTCTAGACCTGGGGAACGAGGTGCGCATACTGGAAGCACAGGAGCAACGGGAAATCGAACGGCTCCTGCGGGCACTCACCCAGCGCGTGAGCGAACAGGCCGGTGCAATTGAACACAATCTGAGGATCCTCGGGAAGATGGATCTCCTGCACGCCAAAGCGCAACTGAGCATCCGGCTCGGTGGAGTGATCCCAAGATTATCGGAAGAGCCGGTGCTGAAAATTCGCGAAGGGAAAAATCCAGTGCTCCTCCTGACCGGCAAGTCCAGGGAAGTCATTCCACTGACGATATCCCTTGGCAGCGAACTACGAACACTGGTGATTACTGGACCAAATGCAGGGGGCAAGACCGTGGCCATGAAAACATGCGGACTCATGCTTGCCATGTTAGGGTGCGGGATCCCGGTTCCTGTACATCCCGAATCCGTCTTTGGCATCTTCCATCAAATTCTCGTGGAAATCGGAGACGAACAATCCATTGAACATGACCTCTCTACGTTCAGTGCCCGGGTTTCCGGTTTGCGCAGGATGTGTGATGCGGCAGACGAGGGAGTACTCCTTTTGGTGGATGAGATCGGAACGGGCACAGATCCGGCGGAGGGAGCCGCACTTGCGCAGGCGGTACTGGAGCAGTTTACCGCTTCCGGTGCACTAACGGTGGTGACCACCCACCACGGTACACTGAAAGCCTATGCACATGAAGCGGCGGGCGTAGCCAATGGCTCAATGGATTTTGATGAAGACACCTTGCGCCCGACATTTCTTTTTCGGCAGGGACTCCCCGGATCCTCGTACGCATTTCGGATTGCCCGCCGCATGAAATTCCCCCCTGCTGTTCTGGCGCGGGCCCGCCAGATACTAGGCAAACCGGGCCTCTCCCTGGAAGCCCTCATCACGAGTTATCGGAACCGAATCGCAAAACTGGAAGCCTCCCGGAAATCTCCAAAACGGATGCCCCCGGATGCCCCTGCGCATTCTGTACCCGATCCTGCGGTGCGCAGAATGCCGGGCAAAGCAGAGCCCCTGCCTGCCGTGAAACTGGATGTCGGGCAGCAGGTCCTCATTGACGGAGGAAAAAATCCCTGCGAGATCCTGTCCATTCAGGGACACAACGCACTGGTTTCGGCCGGAAATATGCGAATGAAAGTTCCACTGAAACGGCTCAAACCCATTCAACGAACAAAGCTTCGACAAAAGGGGACATTGAATGTGTCCACACCCCGGACCCGTATTGACCTTCGGGGGTTTCGGGTGCATGAGGCGCTTTCAGAGGTGGAAAAACTACTTGACCAGGCTGCCAGTGCGAATCTGTCTTCGGTCGAGATCATTCATGGTACAGGCACAGGCGCGTTGCGCAATGCTATCCATCGTTACCTGAAAACTTCCGAGGTGAACAAAACCTTTGAATGTCTGGATGCGAACCCGGGAGTTACGATTGTAAAAATATGAGACGAGTTTCCCCGTCTGATTGTGCAACCGGTATCTTTAGAGCAGATAATGCCGATTTCTCTTAAATTTAATTTTAGGCTAATGCTGGAGTAACATCAGGGTAGGGATTTTCATCTCCATCCAAGTTAAACATGTCTCACAACCACTTACCATTCTTCTTTTCGATATGAAAACTCTTTTTACGATTTTTGTTTTACTCCTGATCCCCGGTTCTGTATTTGCGCAGGATACAATCAGCGGGACCGTAACTGACGCAGAGACCGGATTACCCCTTCCGGGCGCAACCGTTATTATTGCCGGCACGACTACCGGTTCTGCAACAGACAGCGATGGGATCTATGTAATCCGTGACCTGTCTCCAGGAAACTACTCCATTGAGGCATCCTTTGTCGGATATGAGGGGGAATTCCGGTCGGTCACGCTCCAGGATGCAAATGTGGCGGTTAATTTTTCGATGCAGATCTCAAGTCAGGCATTGAAAGCCATGGAAGTATTTGCATCACGGGCCTTGAGCCGGCAAACCCCGGTCGCCTACTCAGACATTGAGAAACTTCAGGTTCAGCGTGAACTTGGTTCCCGGGATGTACCGCTGGTCCTGAATACGACCCCTTCCGTCTACAGCACCGCACAGGGCGGCGGAGCAGGCGATGCACGGGTGAATGTGCGCGGATTTAATCAGCGGAATGTTGCCGTCATGATCAATGGCGTACCCGTGAATGACATGGAAAACGGCTGGGTCTACTGGTCAAACTGGGATGGCGTTGGAGATGCGACCACCTCCATTCAACTTCAGCGCGGACTGTCTGCCGTGAATCTGGCGACCCCGTCCATTGGTGGTACACTGAACATCATTACGGATCCCGCGGCCAATCGCCGCCGGATCATGGCAAAGCAGGAATTCGGGAATGACGGATTCCTCAAATCAACGATTTCTGCGTCAACAGGATTGATTGATAACCGGTTTGCCTTTACGGTGAGCGGAGTGCGAAAATCCGGTGATGGCTACTATGAAGGCACCTGGACGGATGCATGGGCCTACTACGCTGCCGCGGCATGGAATATTAATGATCGACATCGGGTTGACTTCTATGCAGTCGGGGCACCGCAGCGGCATGGGCAAAACCTGTACCGGCAAAATATTGCAGCCTACGACCACGACTATGCCCGTGAAGTTTTTGAGGCAGATGGACTGGATGCTGCAACGATCACCGAAATCCTGACCAGTTTCAGCGAGGGCGGACGACGCTGGAACCAGAATGTCTCCCCCGTTTCCGCCTCGTACACCAACGAACAGCACAACGGATTCGGAACCGTGACCCGGAACTCAAGAGAAATAATTAATGAGCGGGAAAACTTTTTCCATAAGCCCCAGGTGAATCTGAACTACTTTGCACAGTTGACCGATCAGTCACTCTGGTCCACCGTGCTGTACTACTCAGGCGGGAAAGGCGGGGGAACCGGGACACACGGACGGATGCAGTGGAATTATAATGGTCCGTCCCGTGTGGTTGATTATGATGGGACGATTGCGGCCAATCAGGAGAACGGGGCATCACGCGGAATTTTGCGGAACAGCCATAACGTACAGTGGACCATCGGGGCAATCTCCAAATTCAAGCATGAACTGACCGATGCCCTGACCCTTGAAGCAGGCATTGACTGGCGCACCGCCTCTATTGATCACTATCGTACGGTACGTGACCTGCTGGGCGGGAATGGATATCAGCGTTTTGACAGTGATTTCTGGGGAGACGACGGCAAATTACTCCGACCGGGAGACAAGTTCAATTACAATAACACCAATACCGTAGATTGGCTAGGCGGATTTTTACAGGGGGCCTACTCCAGTGGTGCACTCTATCTGTACGGGATGGGAGGATATTCAACCATTAAGTACTCCCACGAGGATTATTTCCGGGATGCCGGAAATGGCACAACCTTTACAATTGAAACCGACCGGATCGGGGGATACCAGATTAAGGGGGGAGCATCCTATGCCTTCAGCGAAATGATTTCTGCATTTGTGAATGCAGGGCTGGTCTCCAAGGTGCCAATCCTTGACGGGGCGCTGAATGATATCACAGGAGTCTTGAATCCAGATCCTAAGAATGAGCAGTTCCAGGCACTGGAGGCGGGCATTTCCTATGAGTCTCGGGATCGGACATTGAATACCACCGTGAGTCTGTATCATACCGTATGGAATGATCGTACCCTCACGCGCACGGTTGTGGAGGAAGACGGGGACGATGGTTTAATCAACCTCCTTGGACTCAATGCTGTACATCGCGGGATTGAGGCCGAGGCAGCGTACCAGCCGCTGGAGTTTGTTCGTGCGGATCTGGCCCTGTCCCTCGGCAACTGGCAGTATACGGATGATGTTTCCGCCAGATATACGCCGGACCGCTCGGATCCATCCACTCAGGAGACCGTGTCACTTTATGTGAAGGATATTAAAGTAGGAGATGCGCCGCAGACGCAGATTGCCTATGCCGTCACCTTCTTCCCGGTGAAGGGGATGTACGCCAAGTTTACCGGTCGCTCCTATTCCAGCTATTTTGCAGACTTTGACCCATCCAGTCGAACAGATAAGGAACAGTCAGGGCAACAGGTGTGGGAGATCCCCAGTTATAGTGTCTTTGATCTCAACATGGGCTACACGATTCCCCGTCGTCTGGGCCCCGGAGAGATCCGCATATTTGCCAATGTATTCAACCTGTTTGATTCGTTCTATATTCAGGACGCAACAAATAATTCTCGCTTTAATGCTTTCCGCGGTAATGGTACGGGAGCAAACCGTGCGGATGACGCGGAAGTTTTCCTGGGGTTGCCGCGCTCGTTTAATCTCGGACTGCAGATTACCCTTCAATAGCCTGACCGGATACATGGACGCACGTTTGACCGGCGGGTGCGCAAAGTTGCTGACAAAAGTCTGAGGTTAGCACTGCGCACCGGCCGGCTGCGTGTGTTCAAGGAGATTATGCGAGCCCATTTCGTTTTCGGAGCACCCATTCCAGCCCTAGTAGCAGGATAATGATTCCGAGTATCCAGGGAATCCGCCGCAGATCAAATTCCAGATCCTGTGACTTCGTAACGGAGACGAAGGAAGGATCCGCGTGAAGACGTTCCGGAAGCGTATGCAAGGATTCTTCCGTAAATAAATGCCCGCCAGAGCGGTGGGAAATTTGCCGGAGCAGTGCTTCATCGCTGTTTGTGCTGCGAGATTCCAGATTCACAGAACCAACCGTAAATATGCCCTGATCCATCCCCATAGATGTATTCATCCGCGTGACCTGTGCCGTGTAGGAATAGGTTCCTTCCGGGAGTGCATCAATGCGCAAGGTGAATCGTCCACTCCCCGTATTGGTCATTGTATAGGGATATTGCACCCCGTCCGGTGCGGTCAACTCCACCGTAACCACCGCATCCGAAACTGGGTTCAGACTCTCATCATACACCTGACCGGAAAAATCTATCGGCTCACTTCCGTCAAACGCAGTCAGCCGTGGCGCTACACGAACGGTTCGATCATCTTCCGGGGTGGTGAGCCACTGCATTAGATTTTCTACTACCTGTGGCCAGATACGGGGGATCTCCGCTGGGTCACCGGCGAGATTCAACCACCGCCAACTCCCGGATCCCAGGATCGCAGCAGTCCGATATCCAGCGCGGCTCCGGACTACGAACAGCGGTTCCTCCAGCGTAATTCCACGCAGACTTACCTGTCCAAGAATCCGGCTGTCTGATGTTACATTCCAGTGTCCAGTCGTCGCGATTAAAGGAGGAAGCCGCTCCCACAGTGCTTCAGGAACGTCCAGAATGGGATCTCGATATCCCGTCTGTGTAAGTTTTAATGTGGCCTCATCATAGAGTACGCTTCCTGTCACCGCGGGCACAGCGGGAAGTACATTTGCAAATTCATCCCGCAGCCGCTGCAGATCCGTTTGACGGGTCAGCATAAAGAACAGTGGAACCCCGGATTGTGCGGCACGGGCGACCACATTGACCGAGGCATCGCTGGCTTCACGCCCTGGGAAGCCAATCAGGATCATCGCATCATAGTCCCCCAGCGAACCGGGCAGATTTCCTTCATAAAACCGGTCGGACTGCATCTGAACAAAGTTGTCCACCTGACGCACCTGATCACGGGTTAACAGGTTGTGCATCGCGGTCAGATCTGGATGGGGAGCAGCAGCAATGATACAGATTTTCTGACTTCGCTTTAGAACACGCACCGTAAAGGTTTCCCGGTTATTGGCAGCGGAAGCTTCATTTTCCAGTTCGGTCACCGTCAACGTATACTGGAACAGGCCTTCTTTCTGTGGAATAAAGCGCAACGAGGCAATCGATTCCCCTTCAGAGATGGTCAGACTCTCAGAGGCAACCAGCGAATCCTGCGCATAAAGGCGAGTCGTGACCGTTTCGTCCGCATAACCTCGCAACAACAGAGATACATCAACGGGAACCTCCTGCCCGACATAGGCGAGCTCGTTGGTTACCGTCCGCGCAATCATCAGGTCCTGTTGTGCCAGCGTATCCCCTACAACCACGGTATGGATCGGAATACCGTAGTCTGCAGCGACATATACAGGATTGCGGCCCGTATTATACTGACCGTCCGAGATGAGCAGAACACTGCGCAGGTTCTGGTCGCGCAGGAAGTTTCGAATCTCTTCCAGAGCGCTGGAAATGTCGGTGCGCGGAGCAGTATCCCTTACCGCAGAAAGGCCCTCTATCGGACGTGTCGCTGCGCCAAACCCAAAATAATAGGTCTGCCCCTGTGTAACAGGCAACTCCTTTCTCCATTGATGTTGTGCCATGCTCTGGCTTTCATCCACCAGAACCGCCAATCCAGGCAGTCTCTCTTGCCGGACATGCCTGTAAATCGAAGGTTCAAAGAGCAGGATGAGCAGGAATGCCAGCGCAATTCCCCGGAGTGTGGGCAGGAGCCAGCGGCTAAATCCACGGAGTTTCGGTTCTGTCTCACGATAAGAAAACCATGTGACGAAGCCGGCCAATGCCAACAGCAGGATCAATGGCCATGCATGCGTGCCGAATTCAATCATCTGCCTGAAAGGTCGTCTGCTATCCCTTCAACATGATCTGGATGCATGGACAATGAATTCATATCCGTCCAATCTTGCGACATATTTTGATGGAATGACCATTCGGGTCATTTTAGACCCTTGCCGGATCGTTACGAAAAATCAGTAGACAAGATCACAAAGCGGAGGAGGCGCTGCGTTTCTTTTTTCCTTCGGCCGTAAAGAGACCCGGTCATGTTCATTGCATTCCAGAAAACGATCAGAATCCGACACGGCTTAGCAATCCCGACTGCATTTCACCGTCAAATTGCAGCATATAGACATAAACCCCTGGGGGCAGGTGGGCTCCATGAAACTGTACAGACATACTTCCAGCCTGAATCGGTCCCTGATAGACGGTTCCAACTTCCCGTCCAAGTACATCAATGACTATCAGTCGGGCATGGGAGACGGGTTCGGCTGCCTCAATGGTGAAATGAACGACACCCTGAAACGGATTCGGGTAAGGCATATGTACGGTCAGATGACGGGGAACAGGAATTTCTTCCGCGGACCGGTTGACTGCCATTGCGCTCATGATTGCGGCATCCGCATTCACCAATCCCCAACCATAATCGTTGTCCGGAGTACTGGACTGACTGGCGGTGGAGGTCAATACCTGCCAGACATCCTTCGGCCCGAGGCTGGGATTCGCCTGAAGAATCTGAGTCACGATTCCCGCGACCATTGGAGCAGAAAACGATGTTCCTCCCCCCTGGTGGCCATAGTGTTCGATTCGCTCCGCATGAGACACCCTAAATCCCTGTGCAGAGACATCAGGTTTAATTCGATCATCCGCCGTGGGCCCACGGCTGCTGAACCCGGCAATGAAATGATCTCTCAGCGGAGAGCAGACAAAACTGAAAAAGATGTCTTCAGGACAAACTGCGCCCACGGCAATCACCGAGTCACCATCTGCCGGCGTGCTGAGAGTTTGCCTTCCAGGTCCCTCATTTCCTGCACTGTTGACGGGAACCACTCCGCGACTTGCAGCAGCATCCATCGCAATGGTCGTAAGTCCGGTGTCCCCGTCCAGGTCACTTTTAATATAGCTTCGCTGACCGCCATCAAAATCAAAATATCCCAGCGAAGCCGTAATCACATCTACTCCTTCGGACTCCATCCACTCCACTGCGGCCACAAAGTTGTCTTCTTCAATGTTACGCTCATAGGGAGCACACTCCGTCGCCGCCGCGTAAATAGTTGCGCCATGTCCAGGACCAATGAGTCGCCCCTCGTGATAGCCGACGGCAATGGAGGCGACATCCATTCCGTGGGGATGTTCGCTACGGCATGGCTGCGATGAATCCCTGTTAGTAAAATCCCGGAATTCAATCAGGCGACCATCGTCAGTTATATGACGCAATGAGCGATGACTGAAGGGACCCAGCCCACCGTCACTAAAATGGGTATCAATAAAGCCCAGGATTACCCCGGTCCCGTTAATACCACGCTCAAGCGGTGGAATTGCATTCACAATATCCAGTTGAGTACAGGACGGGCCATACACGCTTGACGGGCAGTTTGAAGAAATCCGTTCCGGAATCACAGGGGAGACCGGTATGTACGGCTGTCTGTCCGGTGCCAGATGTGCGACAGGACGGATTTCTCGCACATAGGGAAGGGCGGCTATGTGCGCTGCCTCGTCTTCACTGAGCCGCGCCGTTACGGCATTCAGCCAACGACTTCTATGTTCAATCGTCACCCCCATTTCTTGAAGATCCGCCTCATAGACATACGAAATGGGCGCATCCTGCAGGGCAAACCTCGCCGAGAATTGCGACTCTCCTCTCAATGCACGGCGAGCGATGGCTTTATCCGCCAGATACCCCTCTTCCACCTGAGTATTTTTGCCGGAAGCATCCAACTTGTCCGTTAAGAAAATCCAGTATTTGGTTTCCTCCTGGGCAGTTGCAAAATGGGGGATGATCCACAGAAGAATGAAGAATAAGATGATACGCATGATGCTGAATATGAATGAAAAATTTCGGGAATTTACGTCAATTTTCGATAGTGCACCGGGAGGATGTACGAGAACGATTCGTCAAACTAAATGCTCTTGGAAGCAGATCCTCTGTACGAAAACATTCCGGTGACTGACTGCCCCGATCCATCCAGATGACGGATTCGGGAGCAATTTCATACAGTACCTGCCTGCAGGCCCCGCAGGGGGTTGCGGCAGCAGATTTTAAGCAGGAAACATAAACACTTTCAATGTTGGATACGCCCGCACTCACCGCGGCCGCAATCGCAATGCGTTCAGCACAAAGGATTCGTGTCCAGTCAGGATATTCAATATTCGCACCCTGAAAATACTGAGAGTTGTCCGTAACCGCAATTGCGCCGACTGGAAAATCCGATTCCGGCGTTCTGGCATTTGCTGCTGCTTGCCGAGCAAGGCGAATACCCGTATATGGATTGATCGGTTCGGTAACATGCCTGCGCATCGTGAGCTGGGTACGAATCCGGTACGTGAATCCCGGTGTGCCAAAAAAGTCTTCCTCCAGTTGTTCTATCGGCGGTGTTACGGATTGAAGGATGCTAAAACTTTCCTCCGCTTTTGCGGGGGCACTCAAAATAACGGCGGCAATATCTTCTCTTCCCGTCATAACTGCACGGACCAGCGCAGAATGTAACGCAGGGATGACGAGCGGGTAGGAGGCATTCTCAATCCGAACTCCACAGATCCAGTCTCCGTCTGACAGAAGCACCAATGCAGCTCTTGGTTGGCCCGAATAGGGAACGTAGGCGCGGAGCGCAGCTTCTTTGGCAGAACGCCTTAATGTGTCAATTACTGAAGATTCTCCCATGGGTTCAGGAACGCAAAGAACGATCAATCAGTTTACGCTTATCTGCAGCCGGGATGGCGGAATTGGTAGACGCAACGGACTTAAAATCCGTTGGCCGTAAGGTCGTGCGGGTTCAAGTCCCGCTCCCGGTACAATGATCATCGAAGTAATGCAGAAGATCTCTTCCATTGGCATAAATTTCTATCACGGCTTGTGTGCTGCACTTGTACGCAGGATACATCTATTTCGTGCATGGTGGAGATGGATGCAGGAGCAGACCGAAAGGAATTTCAACCTGCACCGGACAACAGATCGGATGACATCCACTTTTCACACACACAGCTCCCTAGTCAATCCTCCCTGACGACTGGCAGATCCGTCCAATAAAGCAGAGGTTTTTCCGCTTCATGTCTGTGGGTTATTTACACACGAAGAAACGAACCACAATTTCTAATTGCCCTGATTACCGTTTTGGATCATTCCTGGAAAAATCCCGCATGTTAAGTCTTTGTACAATGGATCGGAGGTGCGTAGTCAGAACCGCTTTGCCGCCTGCAATGCAGAAGATCATGCCCGCATCTGACCACCGTCAGAATGGCGGGGAAACGGGGATCGCATTTGATCAAAGAATGTCTAATGCAGAATATTCGTTTAATTGAATATAATTTCTTATATTAGTTGCCGGTGTCAAACTTTCAACCAAACAAACAAACAAATGCAGTTAAAACTATGGGACTCGAAGACGAAGGGATTACGGCCTAAGGTGAGTATCCAGGCTATGGGCAGGTTTGCCTTTAACAGGGATGCAGGCAAATACATGAGCCTCAAGTCAAACCCCTCCTATGTTCTGGCAACCAGGCCGGGAGATCAGGAATTGGCACAACTATTTTTAGTTGAAACAAAAAAGGTGCTTCAGGCAGGCATCAACCCTGTCCGGGCGGTGAACTCTTCGGCCTATTCCTATATCAACGTCAAAAATGTTCTGGACCGCCTCGGGATTGATTATAAAAACCGGGTGATCTCTTACAACATTAGACTCTCCAACGAAACGTTTCAGGGGTGTCGGGTCTTCGTTCTGAAGAGGAAGATAAACAAGCCAAGAAGGAAGAACAAAAGTTCTGCGGATCAGGCAGAATAAATCGTATCCTCTTACTGTGAACACTTCCCTCATCTCCACGGACAGGGAGGTGGGCTGTGTCCGCTGGATTCCTCAAGGGCTTGACGGCTGCCCCGGGATCATGGATTTTAATCCACGGTCCCGGGGCTTCGCAGTTTCTACCTGAACTGATTCATTTTCTCCGACATAATCTCCAGATACTCCTCTGGAGTGATCCGGATACCTTCGGGAGCATTGAGTTCTTTTTCAAGCCCCTCTTCAAGCCTCACCGCGACAAAACTGATACTGCCGGTAAACCCCTGTGGTGTCTGCATCCCCGTCTCAATCAGTAGAGGGAGCCCTGGAAGCCCGCCGAACTGCAACGGTCCTGCCATGGACAGAAGATCGGTCGAGTACCAGGCAACAACATTGAGAGTGTCCGAGAGAAACTCGGCCTTCTTGACGAGATAGCCCAGAATTGTGCTATCTGCATCCACTAAACTCCAGTCGATGGTCTCAATGTTTTGCGAGATCAGGTACGGCGCTTTTTCATCAAAACTGGGCATTTGTGATAGAACCGTGCCCTCTACATAGTCCGTATAACTCAATCCTAAAGGCATCTCACCTCCAAATGGATTCATTCCAGCGGGGAAGGAGCTCAGATCAGGTCGCATCAGGGACTTCGTACCGCTGAAGTCCATATACATCCGAAGGGTTCGGAACTGCTCCGGGATACCTGAAAATTGCTGCATCATCTGTGCAACCATGGTAGAGTCTATTGGCATATCCGGAGGCAGGTTTGCCATGATGGTTTCCATAGGGGGCATCTCCATCTCGTATCTCATGGAATACTCCACCGTCCCCTCTTGTGCAAAAAGGGCAGCAGGAAAGAAGAAAAGCAGAAGTATCAGACAGCGCATGTAGATTATGATTGTTTCAGATTCGTACCCCTTCAGTACGTGCAAAGTTGCGTTACGAAAATCACACAGTGTACTCTCACGAACCGGATAAACCTAAAAACGCTCCCCTGTATCAAAGCACAGAGGAGCGTTTTTAATCAGAAAATTTGCAAAACCTAGTACCCGGGGTTCTGGACTAGATTCGGATTGGCCTGTATTTGGTTCTTTGGAATGGGGGCGACATTGCGGAAAGCTCCCGATACGGCTCCCGCTGCATCTCCTCCTGGATGTTTGAACCGCCAGGGATCATTAAAGCGTGTCTCGCCACCGGCAATACCAGCAAACCGGATCAGATCCTGTCGCCGTGTCTGTTCAAAGAACAATTCCCTCGCCCGTTCCGCAACCAGACGGTCCGCAGTCAGCATATCAAAGCCATCCACACCAGAGCGCATACGAATTTGATTGACCAATGCCAGAGCTTCTGCATTCGCAGGATTTTGTCTCCACAGGACCTCTGCCTTGAGAAGAAGTACATCTGCATATCGGAAGATGACAAAGTCGTTGCTCATCTCACTGCCGATTCCAGGTTCAAACTCGTACTTCCCGATCCGTGCACCGCACTGGCGACAGGCAACTCCCTGGATGTCATTGATCGTCGGCACAAAGGACAGAGGAGGTCCATTCATGTCAAAATCGCTGAATACACCTGAATCCTCAACACGGTCCCCTGCAGCAGTGTATTGCGGGCCAACCAGAAAATTCCCCAGGCGGTCATCCATCGTCCCCATGACCATCTCAACCCCCATATCATCACTGGTAGGATTGACCCCGAATACCTCTCCCTGCGGCCCCGGGTTCTGCATCGGATCAATCACCGATTCATAGAGTTTCTGGGTTGCACTCCAGCCATTCCATGGCTGATTCTGGAAGTTGTAGGTGTTCTGGCTTCCATAATGCAAGGTCATTTGATGCAGGTTAAACCCACCTCGAAATACTTTGTCATAAGGAACGACAAAAATATTCTCGGGGGAACCCTCATTCAGAATCAGAAAATTAGAATGATAGTCATCTGCGAGACTGAATGCACCCGAGTTGATGATTTCATTCAGGTGCGTCAAGGCATCATTCCATCGTGGAGTCCCTGTGTAGACCTCGGCATTCATGTATAATTTCGCCAGCGTCATGTGTGCCACATACGCGTTCATTCTGCCATAGGTGGCCCGGGGATCGGTGCTCAGATTGGGCAGGTTATCCTTGAGCTCTTTCTCCACAAACTCAAAGACCATGCGCCGTCCCTCATCAAAATTTGAAGAGGGCTGGGAGGGCTGCTCCGGTGCATCCACAAAACTGGTCACGAGTGGCACGTTGCCGAAGGCATCCAGGAGCCAGTAGTAGTAGAATGCTCGCAGCGCCTTCAGTTCGGACACGAATGGAGTCACCAGACTTTCATTGGCCGTTCCTTCCGCCAGCGCACTCTCGAACTGAAAGATGAGACGGTTCGCATTATTCACGCCCCCAAAATATCCCGTCCAGAATCCATCAAAGGTGTCTTCTTCCGAAGTCCAGGTATGGGTATGCAGACGGAACCAGAATCCACCATCGGACCAGTCCTGCCCTCTGGTTGGAACAATGAGTTCATCCGTGGTGACCTCGTTCAACTGCGCCGGCGGACCACTTCCGCCAACACTGCCTAAGTTACTGTATGCATCGCCCATGGCAGAAATAAACTGCTGGTCGTCCTGAAAGAAGTCAACCGGTTCAACCTGATCGTCAACGGGCTCGGAAAGGTCCGTGCATGCCGAAACGAAGAGCATCATGCCCAGTGCAAGAACCAACGAGCGAAGTGTGAGTGTTTTTTTCATTTTCAATCTATTTACGTTTGTTGGTCTATGGTTACAAATTGATGTTCACGCCAAAACTGATCGAGCGTGTCGTAAAGTATTCCAGACGCCGTTCAATCCCGGGTCCAAGCGGACCGACGGTCGCGCCCTGTCCAGACTGTCCCTGATCCCGGTCCACATACCGCACCTGTGGATTCAAGCCGGAGTAGCCGGTAATCGTGAACAGGTTATTTCCCGACAAATAAACACGCACCCTCCGAATGGGGGTATTTGCAAGCATCGATGCGGGGAGGGTGTATCCAACGGAGGCATTGCTTAGACGCACATAATCCCCGTTTTCTACGTGGTAACTGGACCAGCGCGGGTCATCATTGAGGTCGGACAGTTCAAACGCATCCTGCAGCACATTGTAGGATGTAATCTGCTTTGGCACGGAATAGAAGGTGCTGAACATGTTTGCAATCTGATGGCCAAAGACCCCCTCAACGAAGAAACTGGCATCAAAATCACCGTAGGACATTCTGTTTGACCAACCCAGTTGAAAATCAGGAAGGCCGTTCCCCAGAATCTGCTCATCATCGGGAAAATCAAGGGCTTCATACTCTTTTTCGGTACCGTCGGCGGCATGAAAAAGCCATTTGCCATTGTCTCCGATCCGGGCAAACCGGGGCCCCCATAACTGTCCGATCGGCTCGCCCTCCTTGATTCGGACCATTTGTACATTGTTGAGTCCAGGTGCGCCAGGTTCTGCCAGGAACTGAACATCTTCCGTCAGATACTCGTCCAGCATGGTTTCCGAATAAATGGACGCAATGATCCCGGAACCCCAGGTGAAGTCACCGGCCGAACTGCCCTGGAGAATTTCATAGTCCAGAGAGAATTCCAGTCCACTGGTGGACAGTTCACCCACATTGCTCCATGTAGTGGGATAGAGGTTCGGCGGAACCGGGACTGCGATCTGGAAGAGCAAGTCACTGGTCGTGGATTGATAGGCATCAATCCGGCCGCTTAAGCGGTTATCCAGCGCAACAAAATCAACCCCAAGATTGATCTCGGTTTTTTCTTCCCACTTCAGATCTGGGTTCGGATTGCTGACCGGGCTGAAGCTCTGGATGTACTGACCGCTGACAAAGAAACTGCCTGCAGGGCCCAATCTGGAGAGGGAAAGGCCGCTGACCGGTGCATCCTGCCCGGTCTTACCGATACTGGCCCGGAGACGCAATTCGCTGAAGTAAGGCAGCTCAACCAGATTGGCCAATTCTACGCCAACCCCGGCAGACCAGAACAGTCCCCATTTATTATCCACCCCGAAGCGAGATGACCCTTCACGGCGAACGCTTCCATTGAAGAAGAAGGTGCCGTCATAGTTCGCGTTCACACGGCTGAAGAAGGCAATCAGGCGGTTGGTTTCCCGGAAACTGCCCACGCTTGCCTCGCCCTGATTAAAATCCTGTGCAAAGGAGAAGTTGTTGTAGGATACCTTATCGGTGATAAAGTCTCCTCCCCCGGCATCAAACCCCTCACTGACAAAGTCATTATAGGAGTACCCTGCAATAAACTCAAGCGCAACCTCTCTGGTCAGATCGCCAGCGTAGTGAAGCGTGGATTCAAAGAGCTCGCTTTCCAAGTCTGAATAGGATTGTTCTGCACGGCCCGGTCCGAGCGAGGCAGCCGTTGCTCCGCCACCAACCTTGTGCCGGCGTGAATAGAAATTCCTCGCAATGCGGTCATTGTTCTGATAGGAGTACTGGGCGGCAACGGATAGACCAGGAAGCAGAACAGACAGGTCGTACTCACCTCTCACAACGCCGGAGAACAACTTGTTCTCCCCAATTCTGCTCCCCTCTTCAATGATGGCCACCGGGTTGAAATAATTAAAGAGCGGCTGTTCAAAGAACCCGCCCGTATTCTCAAATCCATCCGCCCTGACCGGCGCAGTCGGGTTCATGACACCGGAGAATTTGAAGGCATCTGCAAAACCAAAGTTCTGATCTTTTTTATTCGCGGACAGCTGAATCGTGATCTCCAGTTTGCGATCCAGCGTCCACTGGGTAAAGTTCAGCCGCCCACCGATCTCCTGGAAACCGGTATAGCGCTGAATTCCATTGCGGTCCCGGAAATTCCCGGAAACCCGATAAATTGAGTTTTCGCTCCCGCCACTGAGTGCAAGGGTGTGCACCATATTGGATCCCGTCTGGGTGATTTCCTCAAACCAGTCGGTATTATGTCCCAAATCCGGTGCATCAAACTCCGTTTCCTGGGACAACCTGCGGTACTCATCACCAGAAAGCACATCCAGACGGTTTTCGATGCCCTCGAAGGTATAGTAGGCATTGTAGTCTACGGATACACCTTCCCGGGCCTCACCGGTTTTAGTGGTGATCAGGATGACACCGGCGGATCCGCGTGTTCCGTAAATAGCGGAAGCGGATGCATCCTTGAGTACATCAATGGACTCAATATCTGTAGGGTCAATACTGTCAATGCTGCCGCCGACAACGCCGTCTACGACAACCAGAGGAGACTGGTTTGCTCCGAACGAGGAGATGCCCCGCAAACGCACATCCGGTGAATCATTCGGATTCCCGTTGCGAGTACTGATCTGAAGACCGGCAACCTTGCCCTGGATCATCTCCTCAACGGAATTTACATTTCCAGTTACGAAATCATCTTCTCCAAGATTGGAAACGGAACCGGTAATGGTTCGGCGCTCCTGGGATCCGTAGCCTGTGACCACAAGTTCTTCGCCGATTTCGAAGACCGTTTCAATCAGGTCAACGTCGATGGTCGTTCGACCGTCAATTCCAATTTCCTGCGTGTCAAACCCAATAAAGGAGAAGACCAGAGTATCCTGAAGCGAAGGCACATCAAGACTGTACATTCCGTCAAAGTCGGATGTAGTCCCGGTTGAGGTTCCTTTGATGATAATATTTACACCAGGTATTGACTCAGCGGTTGATGCCTCACGCACCGTGCCCTGGACCTGATTCTGAGAGAAAGCGCTTCCAGCCGAAAAAGCAACGAGCGGAATCAGCGCATACAATAATTTTCTTACCTTCATAGTGTAAAATAATGTCTGGTTACGAGATGATAGGTGGGACAAAGAATCTTCCCACAGGACGTTCTTGGATGCGCAATATACAAAATTTTTCTTTTTTCCACCTATAAAACGGGGAAAATTTGAAAAAAATTCAAAAATAAGACTTTGGTGGCTAAGATTGGGACTGACTTGATGAGGATACACAACACATAGATATTAGGAGGCCCTTCGTCTTGATATGGAAAATTTGTTCCCTCTGACTCCAATCCGGCAAGACTATCCCCACATGAATTCGATAGAGACCTTCTGGAACCAAAAACGCAGTTTAAGGGGCATCCGGCTGTGTTACGGATTCAAGAGATTGAAGGGATACAAGTTGCTGGATGGGTTGAGGGGCTGCGAACAGATGCATGGCTTTCTATTAAAACAGATTTGGCCGTATTACTGGGGACCATCAAGTTCAACTCTGACTCATGAAATACTCTCCCTTCTTCCCATGTCTATTCCTCATGGTTATGCTTAGTGTGCGTTCCGCGAAGGCACAACTGGACTATCAGGCACCACCGGCACCGCTCGACAGATTGCTTGATGCACCACTTACCCCGTCGGTAAGACTAAGCCCTGATGGTATGCTTATGGCTTTGCTGCACCGGCCGGGACTTCCCTCGATTGAAGACGTTGCGGCTCCGGAACTGCGTCTTGCCGGGATGCGGATTAATCCGAGGACTCATGGCCCAAGCCGGACCACTGCTTATTCGGGAATCAGCATCAAGTCACTGGATGCAAACCCTGCACGTCCAATAACAGGCATTCCAGAGTCCGGCAGGGTTCGGAATGTATCCTGGGCACCAGATGGACAGCATATTGCCTTCACAGTGGATATGGTTGACCGGATTGATCTGCATGTTGCCGATGTAGCCACCGGAACCGCCCGCAAATTGACAGACATTGCCATCAACGATATAACTTATGGCAGCCTGCGCTGGCATCCAGACTCAAAATCCCTGCTGGTTCGCGCGGTCCCGCAGGATCAGGAAAGCATGCCGGTGGAGCCCCTTGCCCCGGCAGGCCCGGTAATTCAGGAGAATCTAGGTGGAGAAGCGCCTGCGCGGACCTATCAGGATCTCCTCTCGGATCCGTACGATGAAGTCCTGTTTGCCTGGTTCATGGCATCACAGGTTTTCCATATCCCCCTTCAGGGAACGGCCACACCGCTGGGGCCCGTCGGGCTGGCACTGACCCCCGAACCGTCTCCCGATGGGCAATATATCCTGGTTCGTGCCATGCATCGCCCCTTTTCCTATCTGGTTACGGCGGGCCGTTTTCCGCACAGTTACACAATCTATGATGCACAGGGGCAACTCGTCAAAGAAGTCGCCCGGCTGCCTCTGGCCGAAAATGTACCGGTCGCATTTGGATCAACCACCACCGGACCTCGCAGTATGGGTTGGAGGGCAGATGCGCCGGCGACCCTTGTCTGGGTAGAAGCACTGGATGGGGGCGATGGTGGTGCGGAAGCATCGCTGCGGGACGAAGTCTTTTTACTGGATGCACCTTTTGAATCGGATCCCGTATCGCTGGTAAAGCTACAACTCCGGTACAGCGGAATCCTGTGGGGCCATGAGTCGATGGCGCTGGTGGTAGAAACATGGTGGTCTACCCGGCAACAGAAAACCTCGCTCCTGAACCCTTCAAATCCCGGTACCGTCACCAAGGCGATCTTTGATCGCTCCACAGAAGATCGCTACAGTAATCCAGGGACTTTTCAGAGGATACGTACCGCGCAGGGAACGTCTGTGCTCCAGATGGACGGGGACAATCTTTTGCTGATTGGTACGGGAGCATCGGAGGATGGAGACCGGCCGTTTCTGAGAACACTCAATTTGGAAACGGGTGCAGCCGAAACCCTCTTCCAGAGTGAAGCGCCCTACTATGAACGTCCCGTGTACGTCATGGATGACGCTCACATTCTGACGGTTCGGGAGTCGGTGGATGATCCGCCGAACTATTTTGTGCGTAATCTGGAGGATGGATCGCTTATGGCCGTGACTGAGTTTGAACACCCGTACCCGGAACTGGCGACCATCACAAAGGAAGAGCTCAATTATACGCGTGCAGATGGGGTTCCACTGAAGGCAACCCTCTATCTCCCGCCTGAATATGATACGCAGGATGGACCGCTCCCAGCGCTGATCTGGGCATACCCGCGTGAATTCAAGAATGCAGACTTTGCCGGTCAGCGCACCGGCAGCCCGTTCCGTTTCAAGTATATGAGTTATTCGGGAGCGATCCCATATGTGACGCAGGGATATGCGGTTCTGGACGGCACCTCTATGCCCGTAATCGGAGAAGGGGAGGAAGAGCCCAACGATACATTCCGGGAACAGTTGGTGGCGAATGCACAGGCGGCCATTGATGCTGGCACAGCGCGGGGAGTTGTAGATCCGAACCGTGTAGCAATTGCGGGGCACTCCTACGGTGCGTTTATGACTGCGAATCTGTTGGCCCACTCCGACCTCTTTCGTGCGGGCATTGCGCGAAGCGGTGCCTATAACCGTACACTGACCCCGTTTGGGTTTCAGCGGGAAGAGCGTTTATTCTGGGAATCCCCTGAAACCTATTATACGATGTCCCCCTTCATGCATGTGGATAAAGTGAATGAGCCAATCCTGCTCATCCACGGAGAGGCGGATAATAACTCAGGTACATTTCCTCTCCAGAGCCGCCGCTTTTATGGTGCATTAAAAGGACTGGGAAAGACTGCACGTCTGGTCATGCTTCCTCATGAAAGCCATGGATATCGTGCGCGGGAATCTGTAGGGCATGTCCTCTGGGAAACGACGCGCTGGTTAGACACGTATGTGAAAAATGCGGAACCCTCTGACACGGCAGTGGCACCGTCAACTCCCAACCTATAGGACAAAATGATTTTGTACGAGGGAGCATAATACTTTAAGCCGATCAAGGGGAATGCGTCCAGTCCTTTTTCTTGTACTGCTGGTTTTCTGGCCTCACCTTGTGAATGCACAGGAAACGGTCAAATACTGGATTTTCTTGACGGATAAATATGATGTCTCCGGTAAGCATACGCAGGTTGAAGACGATTACCTGTCCGGTCATGCAGTCGCTCGGCGCATCCAGCGGGGAGAGCCGGGTTTGGCTTCTGTGGTCGCATTGCAGGATGCGCCCATTTCCCCTGTCTATGAAGAAGACCTTTTTCGCAGAGGTTTCAAGATTGAACAGCAAAGTCGCTGGCTGAATGCCGTGACTGCGTGGCTTAGTGAAGACGATGTGCACCAGATCGCATCCCTTCCCTATGTGCGCGAAATCCGCCCCGTTGCACACATCTTTCCTGATATACAACCACTGATTCCCGTATCGCCTGTGATCCCCGAACGAGTGTCTTCCAACTGCCCGTCAAGCCGATTTGGCCCCTCCTGTACCCAGTTGGATGTAGTGAATGCAATTCCGCCGATTGAGCGGGATATCAATGGGAGAGGGGTAATCCTGGGATTCATTGATAACAAATTTAGTGCGGACTCTGCCGCCCCCTTCAGTCACAGATCACTGCGACATATTCTTGATGACGGTCGACTCGGTGAATTTCGGGATTTCACGAACATGGATTCATCGCAGATATGTTCCTATTCATCTTCCCATGGAATGGCGGTTGCATCAATAGCAGTTGGATATTATGAGGGTATCCTCATTGGCCCTGGATACGGTGCCACAATTTATGCTGCTGCGACCGAATGTAGTTCCTATGAGCGCAATATTGAAGAAGACAATTTTGTTGCCGCGGTGGAGTGGATGGAAGCCAGAGGAGTCGATGTGATCACCGCCTCATTGGGCTATCTTGGGTTTGATGACGGCCAGCGCAGTTACACCCGGCATGATCTGGACGGTAACACCGGACTTACCACCATTGCCATGGATGCCGCTGCCAGTCGTGGCGTAATTCCAATCAACAGTGCAGGCAATAGCGGTTTCCGCGGTCCTCAAACCATCACCATGCCTGCGGACGGGCACTCAGTGATTGCGGTTGGTGGTATTTGGCCGGATGGACAGATTTTCGACCGCAGCAGCCGGGGGCCGACGGCAGATGGCAGAATCAAGCCGGATGTCACTGCACAGGGTGTCGCAGTCGATTTTGCTTCGGGAATGGATGGCTATGAGAGGATGTCGGGTACCTCACTGGCTGCTCCGATGGTGGCGGGAATCGTCACCCAGATTCTTCAGGTGAATCGCCATCTTAAGCCGAGAGAGGTCTGGAATCTATTAACCACGACCGCCAGCCGCTCAAACGCTCCTAACAACGACTATGGTTGGGGGATTGTCAATGCGGACGCAGCGATCATGAGCGCAGTGGCACTGAGACGCTCCGAAGAAGCCTTTCCCGTTCCCGACAACCTGATCCTGCATGCACCTTATCCGAACCCGTTTCGGGATATCGTGTATTTCACGATTGAAGCAGCGGAACCCGTTTCTTATGCTCAACTCACGATTTTTGATGTATTAGGACGAGAGGCTGCCATTGTACACCAAGGCACACTTCAAACGGGAGGACTATCAATTCAATTTGACGGCTCAGACCTGCCCCTAGGGATTTACACCTATGCACTGGAGCATGGGGGAAGGACACAGTCGGGTATGTTAATACGTCTGGACTATTAGGATTGAAAGTCATCAGACATCCACCATATGTCTCAACACCACGCGGTGATGCCTTCATGGGGCAGATTGAAGTGACCGGGTCTGCTTATTCCTGCAAATATGAGGGAACATAATGTTTCAAGCCGACCGAGGGGAATGCGTACAGTCTTTTTTCTTGTACTGCTGGTTTTCTGGCCTCACCTTGTGAACGCACAGGAAACAGTCAAATACTGGATTTCCTTAACGGATAAATATGAGTTCTCCAGTAAGCATACGCAGGTTGAAGACGACCACCTGTCCGGTCATGCGGTCGCTCGGCGCATCCAGTGGGGGGACTAGGTCTGAAGTTATTTCAACTATTCCACAGGGTGGATCAAGATTTACCGAAAATGGCTAGTTCCGCATGAAACAAGGGGTACATGGGGATCGCTACATTCCCGTGACCTGCGAAGTAGATGCGTTGGAACATAAGGCAGACGATCTTGGCACTGAAGTGAACCGTAACTGTGAACCGGTTGTCGACAGCACGGGAATGATCTTCCATCTGACCGATACATCTTGCCTTGAGATGCGGGTCAGACTACTCCAGAAGACTTCGCCAAAGGAAAACAGACTATCTGCCCGTGGATAAATTATGACCCTTGAATTAGACAGTGCAACTACTTATCGCAGATGGCCGATCCGCCTATTTTTCGCTCTTCGGGATATTCGTGAGCACAAAAATTTCACTCCTGTGGATATTTCGAGGGGTGGAATCCTGAAAAATAAATTCGAGAAGTGTCGATTAAGCTTTTACGAACCTTACCCACAGACTGCAAAGCCCCTATCCAGAACAGAGTCATAGCGAAAAATTCGGGAGGATGCCCATATCTCCCCTTTTCGTGTAACCCTTGCTTTGGCAAAAGCTGGAACAATATTCTTGCTGGATTCATGTCGTTATTTTTCCAAGAGTATACCTATCCCTGGGCGGATACAGATGAGATGGCGGGCTGGGTGATTAAGGGGCGGTTCGCGGCCAGAATATCTTCGTTCACCTCAATTCCCTCGGTTCTGAGATACCCTATAATTCTCTGTACTTGTCCATTCAGGACATACATTGCACGAGCCAGTTCAGCAATTTGCTCATTCTGATCAGCTTGTCCATCCTCGATCCGTCTGAATGCAGCAGCAACTTCCGCCTTAAACTGATTGAGTGCTTCAGTGAATCTAATTTCCAGTTGTTTAAGTGCTTCGGTTTGTCTGGTGTCTTGTTGTTTAAACCCTTCAGTAAACCTGACTTCCAGTTGATTGAGTCCTTCAGTAAATCTGGCCTCCAGTTGATTGAGCCCTTCAGTAAATCTGACCTCCTGTTGATTGAATAGTTTGATTACTTCTGTTTTGAACTGATTGAGTGCTTCAGTTTGTCTGGCCTCGCTTCGTTCTAGGTTACGGTCAATTCTTCGTGTGAAAATTGAGATCACGGTAACCACCGTTCCAAGAATCAGAAAAAGCAAGGATGCCACGGCGATGAAAAGCGTGAGGGTTGATACAGTCATGGAGATAGTTAATCAAGTTCAAGTGCCCTATACATGGATTCGAGTTCGTGGTTCCATTCTAATCTGATTTGATCAGTACCGGTGCGAAATCATCAAATTTTGCTTGTACCAACGGACTAGTTGCCGGAGCCTCTATAGACAGGATAGCCATTACGTACAATAGAATTACAGAATTAGAGGATGCGTTTAGATTGATCCGTTGCTGCTCGATGAGCAGGTCACCCCCGATTGATGTGTACATGTCTTCTGAGTATGGTATAATTTGTCCTGAATTCAGAGGATAGAAGGTGTTCTATGGTGTGCCAAGTGAACTGACAAAGTGTAGCGTGGCGATCCCGCACCATGAAATTCCAACCGAATATACACCGTGCGCCATGGAAAGATGATTCCTATTTGTAGGTGCGAAATCCACATGACAACTGTCGCTCCAGTCCGTATTGCTCAAAGCAATTTATGGAGATAACTACATGAGTTGAAATACTTTGGATGGAAGGATTGCCTTGGCGATTCAGCGGGGAGATAGGCAGAAATGCGTAGCGGAGGAAGAGCATGGCAGGCCTCGAAACTGGTAATGCAGGAGCCGACCCTTCGGTTTTAACGGATGCACGCTTCGATGTGAGTGTATTCAGGATCTCTCCAATATCACTGAGCCTGTGCTATTAGAAAAAAGAATACGGTCAGGATTGTAATAGAAAGGATTAATTACCGTATCTTTGCGCCCGTTATCGTTTTACAATTCAATTTCATGACTCGCATATCTAAAACCCTGCTGCCTCTGCTCTCATTGGCACTTATTCTCACCGCATGTGAAGGGCCAACGGGCCCAGAAGGTCCGGCTGGGCCGCAAGGAGCCCAGGGGACTGCCGGAGAGCGCGGACCCGAAGGCCCGCAGGGGCTACCTGGGGGGAGCAACATGGCCATGTTCAGTTTCACGATCGCCGAGGATGACTTCACAGATAGTGATCCTCCAGGAATTGAAATCGCTGCTTATGCCGCTCCGCTGATCACTGCGGATGTGGTGGAGAATGGCGTGGTTCTTGCCTACACAAAACCACACGATGGTGGAGGCATCTGGTTCCTTCTCCCCACTTTTTTTGGTGCTATCTCGTATACATTTACATACGATGTGGGGCTCTTTGGCATTGTAATTTCTCGGCCGAATGATGCGATAGAAGAGCCGCAGGCACATAGATATGACGGAGATCAAATTCGGGTGGTGACCTTTTCTTCTGCGGGTGCGCAGAAGCTTGATGGCGTAGACACCGAAGACTATGAAGCCGTAATGGAGTTGTTTGACGCTGAAGTCAATGCAATCCGGTAGATCATCCCGCTTCATTTGAGCGGAGGTCTCCAGTGTTTGCGCCTACTTGCCACTACTTCCCCTCACAGAGTCCTGTAAGGGGAAGTAGTGGAGTAAAGTTATATGGATTTCAGGTCCGCTACAGAATTATCTGATGGGAAAGCCCTCAACCTTGAATAGGAGCGGACTATCGTTGGATCGTGTGGCAATGATCTGATACGAATATCCGTTGCTGATCAAACGAAACTGGCGAACTTCGCCCGGAGCACGAAACCCGCTGCGGGCTGTTGTATCCATCTCTCCACTTTCTGTGAAGTGGATGACCTCCCCCCACCCCGCATTCAAGGGGCCAAAGGCATCCGATGCGCTAGACAGATTCCCCGCGACAAGTAATTCAATGTTCCGTCCCCGTTGGACGGGTTGGATGGCCATGACCGGGCTCCACTGGACTTCACCGGGCATAGCTTCTGCGATAAAACGCTTCCCGCCGTGATTCCAGAATATAGTAGAATGAAGCGTCTGGAGGACTTCTGTGGGCTGGATATCCTCCCCAAATAAATCCGTCACGGATAAATCCCGGTAGGCGCTGTAAGAGGTGATTTTTGTTGAAAGTGTTGGCAACTGCTGAAGCAGCGCGTCACGGGAAGACCATGTATACCAGTCTCCATTCTCCCATTGCGCAATCACCGGATCAATCCGCCCATTCTGATCAAAATCTCTCGCAAAGAGCGCCAAAGGGATCGTAAAGGGGCTATTCAGTCCAAGATTCCCCGCCACCAAGTCATCAAACCCATCTCCATTCAAGTCCAGTACCACCAGGCTTTGCCACAGGCCAATAGAGTTTGAGAGCCCCAGCGAGTCGGTTTGCTCAACGAACTTGGTCCCACGGTTCTCGAAAATCGTGACCGGCATCCATTCCCCAACCAGAATAAGATCCGGGAGAGGATCCCCTATCAGATCTGCCCAGACCGCCCCGGTTACATGTCCGATGTGTTGCAGCGAAGGGGAATGGCTTGCGGTTACATCATGAAAATACCCCGCCCCGTCATTCATGAGCAGGCTGCTTGTTCCGGCTTCGCCATAGCGTTCCGGGGGCGTGTCGCTTCCCACAAAAATGTCCCAATCCCCGTCAAGGTCAATATCCGCTCCGGTCACTGCGGTTCCATTGGTATAAAGGGGTGGCAGTCGGGTGGAATCCGCATAAAATTTCCCGCTCCCCAAGTTGATGTACAGTTGATCCTGATGCAGTTCAGCGGGCCCAATCCATCCGCCATTTGCAACATACAGATCAGGATCACCATCTTGATCCGCATCAAAAAAGAGGGCCGCAGCGGACTCACTGGCTTTGTTGGAATCCGGGAACGGAACCTGCTGAAAACTGCCATCTGAACGTTGGACATAAAGTGCGTCCGGCTGGCCGCGCGCACCTCCAAAATAAATGTCATCCAGTTGATCCGCATTCACATCTGCGACCGCCAGTGCCGCTGCCCGTGTACTGCGCCAGTAAGGTAAAAGTGGAAGAATTTCAAAATCCCACACCTCATCTTCCGTATGTATGAATCCAATCCCGTGATCCTTGGATCTAGACACCTTGACCTGCTTCTCTAAAAGGACGGGGAGCTCCATTTTTGGGACAGGTGGCATTCGGCTATCCGATTCGTCTACGACTAGACGGGTCCCGGCGGCGGTTACTCCTGTATGGGAGCGAAAGCCATCCGGCCAGATGACTACAACCGAGTCCGCACTCAAAGCATCTCCGATCCCAAAATTTAAAACATGATCGACCGAGGACTGAAATCCGCGGGATGGAAATTGCTCCTGCATCCTAGACATACCGGACAACCATACGCTGACTCGGGCACCGATCGCAGAAGTATTTCGGCCGGCACCGCGGAGAACAACAGAGATGTAATTACTGGCAGATTCATTACGATAGATCAATGCGGGAGCATTCAATGCATTGACAACCAGATCCAGATCTCCATCCAGATCCAGATCCCCGTATGCAGCCCCGTTTCCGATGACATAATCGGCAGTTCCCCAGACATGACTGACATCTTCAAACCGCAGATCGATTCCTCCCCTGAAGGCGTAATTAGGAACAATGGCCGGCGGCATCTTCTGCATAATTTCGGACTCCTGAGCGGGAGATCCCTCATGCAGGATGCGCTGAATCTCTGGTGTCGCAACATACTCAATGTAGTCCAGATCGTTGGGCCGGCCGGGGATCCCGTTCGTAATATACAGATCCTTCCAACCATCCCCGTCAAAATCTCCTGCCAATGGCGCCCAGGACCAGTCGGTTGCGTGAACCCCGGAAAAGGATGCGATCTCGCTGAAGAAAGGGATCCCTTTATACGTCATGCCCCGGTGCAGCTGAAGCGTGTTTCGGGCAACCTGCCGGCCATATCCAAAATCAGCCAATACTTTCATCCGAATATCTGCATTTGCATTCCCGGCGGTACGCTGAGTTGCCAGATCCGGCGGTAGCATATCCAGCGCAACAATATCCGGCAGACCATCATTATTCAGGTCAGCAATATCAACCCCCATAGTGGAGCGGCTGGTTTTTCCGGTTGTCTGCCATAGAGATTCCTGAAACATACCCTGCCCGGTATTCAGATACAGGTAGTCATCTTCATGGAAGTCGTTGCCAACATAGAGATCCGGCCATCCATCCTGATTCAGATCACTGACCGCAAGCCCCAGTCCATATCCTAATGCACTGCTGTAGATACCCACTTCCGCCGCAACGCTTTCAAAATACCCATCCTCCTGGCGATAAAACTTATCCCCGACTCTCGACGCATCCACCATCCTTCTCCAGGAAGGAACATAGGATTCCCGTGAGTGAAGTGCATGGTTGAGCAGATACAGATCCAGGTCTCCATCCAGATCGTAATCCAGCCAGGCGGTGTGCGTAGAGAGCCCCTCAAAGTCCAGCCCGTAGCGCCGACTCTCTTCCTGGAAGGTTCCATCCTGCCGGTTAATATACAATTGATTATGCCCCGTCTTAGTGAGATGATGGACACGGCATACATAAATGTCAAGCCAGCCGTCTCCATTTACATCCGCCATGCTGACCCCGGTAGACCAGGTATTTCCCTCCGTAACGATGCCCGCCACCATCGTTACATCCTCAAAACGAAAATCTCCCCGATTCAGATAGAGACGATCTTTGACCTGATTGCCCGTCAAAAACAGATCTGGCAGATGATCATTATTCACATCCCCGATCGCCACACCGCCCCCGTCATAGAAGTACAGATAATCAATGATATTAAAATCATCTTCCGGCACCAGTGTGTTATGGAAGTCAACCCCGGTCCGGGCTTTGCTTAGCAGAGTGAACAACCTGTCCTTAGACTCCGGTCCGCTCTGGCAGCCCAGGAAGAGAATCAGAAGCAGAACATAACTAATCCGCATAGGTGAAGATGCGGAGCGTATCGTTGTTGCGGGCAACCAAAACATGTGTTTTGCCATTCACCTCAATCGTCAGGATTTGCCGCACCTGCCCCTCCACAAAAAAACCGGATGCATGCCAGTCCAGCGGTTCCATGGAGGGAACCAAAAACGCAGTCCCGTAACTGGCATCATACCGCCCCGCCTCCGGCTTTACCTCGTATAGATTCCCTCCAGACAGCACGATCTGCCCGTTTACAGCCGGAAGGGCAGCCATCCCATATACGGGAGATAGCTGCATCTCCCAGGGAGCCGGACGGAGTGTAAAATTCCCGGTGCCATCATTGATTCCAACCATACTCCGGAGCTCATTCACATGCAGATGTGTGGTCTGGCTTCGTTCCTCTTCCGTGAAAATGTCCTGAATCGTAGCATCTGCGTAGGATGCATAAGTCGGGAACTTCCGAACCAGATGAGGGATCTGCGCAACCAGATCATGGCGTAAATGCCAGGGCCGTTGCAAGCCGTTGATGGTTCTGGCAAAAATCTGCTCAATGCTCCCATTACGATCAAAGTCGCCAACCCACATATCTACAGGCGGCCTGAACCTGGAGTTCATTCCATGATTCCCTGCAATGAAATCCAGGTCGCCATCCGCATCCATATCCATGACCAGAATGGATTGCCACCATCCAGCCGTATTTTCCAGACCTGCATCCACAGGTACAAAGGCACCCTGATCATTCTTCAGTACCGTCAACGGCATCCATTCTCCGCCCAGGAGAAGATCCGGATGATTGTCTCCGTCAAAATCTGCACAGGCGGCATCGGTGACAAGCCCAATGGATTCAAGGCTAGGTGCGAGGCGAGCGGTGGCATCGGTGAATGCTCCGGTTCCATCGTTGAGTAGCAACTGACTGCTGATGGGCAGTCCATAGGCAAACGGCTGCAACCGGCCACCAAGAAAGAGATCCAAGTCTCCATCCGAATCAAAATCACGGGAGCAGACCGTCGAAGTGGGCGCGAATCCGCGTGGACGGAGTCCGATCAATGACGCTCCACGCGAAAGCGCACCGGTGCCATCGTTGAGATAGAGCCTGTCCACCAGCGCAGAACTGCTGCTTGGGAGTTCACTGCTGCCACTTGCCACGAACAGGTCCTGATCCCCATCCATATCCATATCCAGCCACTCGCAGTCCACATCCTCCGAGATAGCATCCTCTTCTAATACGGATTGGGGGGCCGGCGTAAAGGATCCATGGCCGGTGTGCAGAAATACGCTCCCGGGTTGATTGCGTGCTCCACCGAGATAGAGATCTTCCTGACCATCTCCGTTCGCATCTCCTTTACACATGGCAGGACCTTCGGTGGAGCGCATATGAAAGAGGAGGGGCTGCTGATCAAAATCACTGAACGTGTTTTCCCGGTGGCGCCATCCGAGCCCAAGGGATTCCGCATCAACGGGAACTAGAAGCGGATCCGGCCTGGCGGGATTGAAATGGGACGAGAATGGAGAGGGAGAGGCCGGAGACTCCTGGATCATGAGTCGCTGATTGGTGGGGATGTTTTCGCGGAGCGTCACTGCACCGCTCGGCCAGTGGATGACCAGAGAGTCGAGCATCTCTGTATCCGGACCAAGCCCGATATGCAGAACCGGATCCACACTGCTTTGGAAGCCCCGGACAGGCTGCTGTTCAAGATACCAGAGACGGGCATCTTGCCAGGCGCTGATCTGCGCACCCACCCCCTGCGTATTCGGTGGCACGCCCTTCAGTACAATCTGGAGCCATCGCCGGTCAGAATAATGATCCACCGCCCGATTCCGAAACAGCATCGGATCCTCCCCGATATTATTGACCAGAAGGTCCAGATCTCCATCCAGATCCAGGTCCGCATAGGCACTGCCATTCGAGAACCCGGGGGCCGAAAGCCCCCAGTCCTCCGTTACATCTGTAAAGGATTGCGCAGGACGGCCGGCAAACATGTGGTTGGAGATAGGCTGAGTGGGGATCATCTCAATCAGGGTTTTCCAGTCCACATAATTTTCGCTGGTCAGAAGATTTTTGGTATCCTCATCCCGGATCGCCTCCAGATAGTCTGCATTGGTAAGATCCCGATAGATGCCGTTCGCCACAAAGATATCCTGACGACCATCATGATCATAGTCGGCAATCAGTGCGCCCCAACTCCAGTCACTTGCATGTACACGCAGCATTCTTCCTGATTCAGAAAAACGGATTCCGGCATTCGGGTCCCTGCCCCGGTTCATCTGCAGCGTATTGCGGGTGAACTGGTGATGATAGTCGTCACGTACGTAGGCTTTATAGCGTTCCCAGCTGTCAAATGCCGACACGGTCTTGATTCGGTAGTCGGTTGCCGGCAGCATATCGGTGACAAAAATGTCCAGATAACCATCTCCATTGAGATCTGCCATATCGGCTCCCATCGCTGCCGCGCTCACGCTGGTGACACTTTCCCGCAGCGACTCAATGAAGGTCCCATCCTGATTATTGAGATAGAGATAGTCGTATTCAAAAAAATCATTGGAAATATAGAGATCCGGCCACCCATCCCGATTCACATCCCCGACCGAAGCGCCAAGACCAAAACCAATCTCACTTTGATAGATCCCGGAACCTGCGGTAACATCGGTAAACTGTGCATCCGGCGCATCATTACGAAATAGCCGATCCCCTCCCGCCAGGTGCGGCACATGACGGGTATTGACTTCAAGGTTGAAGTCCACAATGCTCCGAAATGAGTTATTGACCAGAAACATATCCACATCTCCGTCCCTGTCGTAATCCAGAAAAGTCGCATGGGTGGAAAGTCCGGCATCATCCAGTCCGTACAGTTCTCCCTGTTCCAGAAATGTTCCGTCTCCCTGATTGATATACAGTTCGTTACGCCGGTCATCCCCTTCTACGATCCCTGAATTACAGACATAGACATCTAGAAGGCCATCCCCGTTGATATCCGCCATGCTGACCCCCGTACTCCAGGCACGATCTCCCAGGATCCCCGCTTCTTCGGATATATCCCGAAACTGAAAATCCCCTTCATTCAGATAGAGTCGGTTCGGAGTCTGATTGCCGGTCAGAAATACATCGGGCAGATGATCCTGATTGATATCGCCAATAGCCACACCGCCTCCGTTGTAGAAATTGCGATACCGGTACACATTGAATGCATCCTCATACCGAAGCGTATTCTCGAAATGAATCCCCGCTTCTTTCGCGTCAATTTGCTCAAAAAGCGGTCCCTTCTCTGTGGTACAGGCCCCCAGAAAACCAGCCAACAGGATGGACACGAATCTATTCATTCTCCTGAGCCGGGATGGCATGCAGATCGGTCATGTTTACCAGCACCTCGCTGTCCGAACCACGCTGGATCGTAATCTGCCGGTTCGCGTCAATCTTTACAAATTGATGGGTGGGCCCAATGAGCGGCAGTGAAATCTGCTGGTGCAGAAATCCCTCACCGTACCACACTTCCATAAGATCCCGAACATCGAAAAACAGACTGTCTGACCAGAGTTGCCGGTTCCAGGGGGCCCAGGCATCATAGAAAATACGAACACGCATCTGAACGACCCGATCCTCCTTGAAATCAGGGTAGTACAGCATGGTGGCCGCATGGGGAAGTTGATCGGTGAGTTTGTACTGGACATTCATGTTGCTGGGACCATGCGTGACGAGCTCCCGCCGGTTCAGCGCCCAACTGGAGTCATAGAATGCCTGGCGAGACATCCCCAACTCATAATTGAGAAAGAGCGTACGAACGGTGTCCGTGCGGGCAGCTTCACGCATCAGCATGGCTTCATATTCCGAGGGCGGCTCACACGCTGCGGTGATAAGAATCGGAAAAAATAATCCTGCAAGGTGCAGTCTGTTCATTGAACCTCTAAGACAGTCAGGCGGCGATTTTTCTCGATATCGGTCAAGCGTTGGTGCTTGCCGTGCGGCCACTGGACAACGACCGAGTCTAATGCTCCAGTGAAGCCAAAGTGCAGTATCGGATCCACACTGGACTGAAATCCGCGTTGCAGATATTGCTCGCTGTACCATTGTTGTCCATCTGCCCAAACGCTGACCTGTGAACCGACTCCAAAAGGATTGGGCGTTTTTCCACGTAATTCAACCTGGAGCCAATGACGTTCGGGGAAGTGCTTGATCACCCGGTTGCGGTAGACGAATACAGGCATATTCACATTATTGACGACAAGATCCAGGTCCCCGTCATTATCCAGATCCCCATAGGCCGCCCCGTTCGAAAAGCCGGGAGTTGCGAGCCCCCACGGCTGACTTACGTCCGCGAAGCGGAGATCGGGACTGCCCGCAAACATGTGATTGGCAAGGGCATGGGAGGGGACGGTTTCCAGAAGTTTGAGGATCGGCTGTTCATGCGCAAGAAAAAATGTCCGAATGGAATCCGTATTGGATGCCTGCACAATGAAGTCCTGATCAAGAAGATCCTTAAAGATGCCGTTCGGCACAAAAATATCCCGATGTCCATCCAGATCAAAATCCGCGATCAACCCGCCCCAACTCCAATCCGTACTTTCAATTCCTGCAATGCGGGACACCTCACTGAATCGTAGATGTCCGCCGGGCAAAGGGCCACGGTTGAGTTGCAGGGTATTTCTGGTACTCTGGTGGTGGTACCCGTCATCTACGCTTCTTAGATACTCTGACCAGGATGGAAAGGCAATGCGGGACTGATAACGCCAGAGCAGATCAGGAAGCATGTCCGAGACAAAGATGTCCGACCAACCATCCCCGTTATAATCGGCAATGTCCCCTCCCATCGAACTGAGACTCATGGTCTGGACAACTTCGGTCCCCGCGTCTGTGAATGTCCCGTTCCGGTTCAGATAGAGGTAATCACGCTCAAAGAAATCATTGGACACATAGAGATCTGTCCATCCGTCCCGGTTGAGGTCGGCGGCGGATACACCCAGTCCAAATCCAATCTGGCTGCTGTAGATGCCTGAAACGGCGGTCACATCAACAAACTGTCCGCCATCGTTTCGCAAAAGGCGGTTCCCGCCGTCCGGATCTGGAGTCTGCCGGAGATTCGGAGCCGGTTGCAAGTCATCCAGTGAGCGCACCGGGTTACTCAGAACATAGCTGTCCAGGTCCCCATCTCCATCGTAGTCAAAGAAGGATGCGTGAATACCTAGGGCTTCGAATGCGAGACCATATTCATGGGCCATTTCCACAAAAGTCCCGTCATGTTGATTCACAAAAAGCTCATTATGACGTCTGCCTCCCCCCGGCGGGCCGGATTTGCTCAGGTACAGATCCAGCCACCCATCCCCGTTAATGTCAACCATACTGACTCCCGTCGTCCAGATACCTGCCGAATACAATCCTGCCTGCTCTGTGACATCCTCAAAACGAAAGTCACCAAGATTCAGATAGAGCCGGTTGGATACCTGATTGCCGGTCAGGAAAATATCTGCCAGCCCGTCATTATTCATATCCCCAATTCCCACGCCACCGCCATTATAGAAGTTGCGAAAGACATAGGTATTGAGTGTTTCTGCAGGAATCAAAGTATTGGCAAATAAAATCCCGGTTTGATCGGGGCGCATGCGCTCAAAGAGCGGAGCATTCCGTGTGCACGCTCCCAGTATCAATCCCAGGAACAGGACCATCGGCATCCCTGCCGTTAAGCTAACACGGAAGATCCTGACCGGAGACCATGCATTCTGCCGGACACGATAGAGTACGGGGATCCCTCTCCACCCGGCACCCATTGCTGTAGGGCAGGAAAACGGTCTCATTGTAAGATGTCTCTGAGATTTTTGCCAGATCGCACCCCCATCACGGGCCGCGTGAGACAGAAACTGAACGAGGCAGATCGTAGCGGTAACCTACGCATGTTCAGGGATGCGATGCAGCACATAACGGGAGGTAGAGTCATCAAATGGCACGGTGCTTTTAGGATCAGGGTCTCCCTTTGTTTCCCCCCTTGATTTGCCGTTCACTGGATTAAGTCCGTTCCCGTTCCTTCTCTCCAAGCCAGATATGCGGATCCCCCGCACCCGGCTTGCTTAAAAAGATGGGCATGGAATGCATTTCCCTGATTCCGTTAAAACTCCAAAATTCGTACAGAACGTTTGCTTCCGGGGTGACGTATCCAAGGATTTCCGGGTGCCATGCCGGGGCTACGTTGCTGCAGACAGCAAGCCGGTAGACGGGAAAAGGGAGATCATTCGGGACACGCAACCCGGCACCGCAGGTACTGGACATCTTCGTTGAGTTTCCCCGATGACAGGTCAGGGGAATCCACGGAGCACCCGATGCCGGCTGGATACATTTTACGTTGTAAAGCGCATGGCCATTTTCCCGTCAAACTAGCCTTCCACTCAACGCTCTCCTCAGCCCTGATTATGAATCTTCCCTCCGCCCAGTAAGTCAACCGAACCAGAGGAAATACGGATACACCACACTCCATGCTCCCGTCAGAAAGCCGGTTTCGCATATTTGGGATGTCACGAACTGGAGAGTGCTACAGCTGGGCAGGACATCTTGGACACAGACCTCCCCTACAGATGGGATCGGATTGCATGCCATTATGCCATTCCCCGACCAGCCTGAATTTCCAGGGGAACCTGTCTTGAGGGTTCTCTTCTGGAAATTCAGGCTGGTGCTTCGATCTCTGGGTATTGCCCCTATTTGACAAGAACCATATGCCTCGCCTGCCGGAACTGCCCCCATTCCAGCGTATAGATGTACTGTCCACTAGCAACCGCCAGCCCGCGATCACTCAGCCCGTTCCATTCAACGATGTGCCTGCCCTGAGCATAAAATTCGCCATCGATGAGCGTCCGCACCAAACGTCCAGTGATGTCATAAATTCGGACACTGACCCGCTTATCCAGCGGCAATGTAAAGGAGAAACTTGTGGATGGGTTGAATGGATTCGGATAATTGGAATGCAGTTCGAAGTCCGTTGGAAGAATGATCCGGTCATTCGAAATACTGGTTGAAAGTCCATCGCCTGACAGCACCTTCAGGAATACGCGGTCTGGATGGGGGGTGGCCGATACGACACTTCTTACATAGGTGGAATCCGCGGGATTGAACACTTCGTTATAGACATAGACACTGTCCGGAACCCCGGAAATCGACATGGCGACCTCATTTTGACCATCTCCGTCCACATCCCCGAGATAGGCGAATTTTCCTGCCCGAATACCAGGTGCCCCTAACAGATCATCCTTGTAGGTCGTCGCAAGGTATGTGGTCATAACCCCTGCACTGTCCCGGTTCACGGTATCAAAGATCGTTTCCGTCGGCATCGGAAATTCCACCTCGCGCACCTTGTAACTAGTGGATGCTTCTACATCCCCTTTCCCGTCATAATCTACAATTCTCACCAATTTTGGCGCTTTGCCATCCGCAAAATCCTTCGGGGTATAGGCAGCTCCGGTTCCAATCAATTCCGGGGATCCATCGTTATCAATATCCCCGGCAGTCAATCCCCATACGGATACGCCGGCAACCAGCGGGTAAACTGCGTTTTCTTCACCAATTTCCAAAGGATTCTCTCCTTCTTCATAGTTGATAATGGCAAGGTCTCCGGCAAAATTATCCACGCAATACACCTCGTCATCCCCATTCATGTCTATATCGACCACCGCACATCCAAAGTACGCAACGTCGTCAAATGGTGATGCCTGATAGAACGCTTTCTCGCCGGATGGACTCACATAGGTATTCGGCCCGGTCACATCGATATTCGTGAAATTCAGATTGTTCCAGCTGTGCAGTGCAATCTCGTGCGTCCCATCTCCGTCAAAGTCAGCCGCAACAATTCCAAAGGGGCTTCCGCCTCCCCGGTCTACTCCATCAATCTCATCCGGTCTGGATGTCCATCGTGCCTCCTGGGTAAAGGTGGCCAGGGGAGTTCCGATGCCCTCTGCGGTGACCACATACCAGCTGTCAAAAATATTTTCCCGTCCGTTGTTTCCGAACATGAGTTCATCAATATTATCCCCGTCTACATCGGCGACTATGATTTGCTCGGTAAGGAACCGGTCTGGAACCGCCCCATCAAAATCCCATAAACTGGGCAGCGGATTGAACGTGTTATCGCCCGTTGCTTCCATGACTCCGAGTCTTGGACCGGGAATCACTGCTTTCACCGGATTTTCATCTGCGATACCATACCCGATAAAGAGGTAGATCTCGCCGAATTTATCCCCGTCCAGATCGCCTACCCCGACACCGCGGGCATTCTCAAGGGTGCCCGTATCAATGGCCAGAGATGGAGAAGAATAAATTAACTCCCATGTATCGACACCTGCACTTTCAAGTACATGTACGCGTCCGGCACCCGAGTAATCCGAGAGAACGATCTCCATTTTCCCGTCACCATCCAGATCAAACGGTCCCGTAATGCTGGGAGCCCCCGCCTGAAGTCCCGGAGCATAAGCCGGAAGATCCGGGATCCCCAGAAGCGGATGCATTGCAAACCCCTCGGTTGCACTCGGGACCCACTCAAAATCCACCTTCTGTGCAGTCGCAGGTGCGATCAGAAAGAAAAGTACTGGAAGAAAAACACAGTAAAAGCATTTGTTCATTTGAAGCATGTGGTTAAGTTGATGTTTGACTTGGTTCTTTGTCTTTTCAGCAGGCCAGTGACACCGCAACTTGCCTGAATTAACAAAAAAACGCATCTGTATACAAAGAAACGTAACATCCGTTTCAACTTCACACAATCTTCACACAATCCTTGAAAAAAACGCAGAAATTCCATTCTTTTCGATCCCAGAACGCACAAACCTACCCCTCTGTCCGTGTGTAAGCCGCATGCGCAGACCTCCGATTCATGCGGGACGCGAAAACGAATATCCCGATCTGGTCGCAAATACTTTCTGCGACCATCGCTTTCAAAAAAACGCAGTTATGCGACATGCTCCCCCCTGTCATGCCTGACCGGTCTCAATGAAATTGACCTTATATTCTGCTATCTTTGCATACAATCCGAAAACTTCCGTATACCTGCGCGGGCGTTCTCAATAGACGGATATGAGCGGATCCATTCCGGTTCGCCTTTTCGGGAAGGGGGCGCACCTATCGAGGAAGGATCCAGACCGATCAGATACAAACCACGATGGATCATTTAAAGAAATCTCTGCTTATTCTATCGCTTCCATTCCTCATCCTGTCATGCCGCAACCCGTCAAAAGGGCCCGGCCATCCCAATATTCTTTTGATCATGACCGATGACCAGGGATGGGGAGATACGGGGTATAACGGTCATCCGTATTTGAAGACTCCCCACCTGGATGAAATGGCCGCGAACGGCGTGGTATTTCATCGGTTCTATGCTGCATCCCCCGTCTGTTCTCCGACCCGCGGCAGTGTGCTGACCGGTCGCCATCCTCTTCGCTATGGCATCTGCGGAGCGAATTGCGGTCACCTGAACACCGAAGAAATCACACTTGCAGAACTGGTCCGGGAAGCAGGATATACCACGGGAATTTTTGGCAAGTGGCATCTGGGGACGCTGACGCGTGACACGGTGGATTCCAATCGGGGAGGCAGATCGCAACATGATGCCCATTATTCGCCGCCTTCCCGGCATGGCTTTGATACGTACTTCGTGACCGAAGCAAAAGTGCCCACCTGGGATCCCATGATCACACCGGCTCACGAAGCAGGCGATGTATCACCGGCTCAAAAGGAAGGAGCACCATTCCATACATTCTACTGGTCCGGCCCAGATAAAATTGAGACCACCAACCTTGGAGGAGACAATTCCCGGGTCATTATGGACCGAGTGATCCCGTTCGTTCAGGATGCCGTGGAGCAGGACCGGCCCTTCCTCGGAATAATCTGGTTCCATACTCCCCACCTTCCGGTCGTTGCAGGAAAGGATCATCGAAAGCAGTACGCAGACTTATCCGAGGGTCAGCAGCATTTTTACGGAGCAATAACGGCAATGGATCAACAGGTGGGGCGACTGAGAAACGCCTTGCGGGAATTGAAGGTGTCCAAAAATACCGTGCTGTTTTTTGCAAGCGACAATGGGCCTGAAGGACAAGAGATTACGGGGAGGACCCAGGGGCGCACCAAAGGCCTTCGGGGCCGAAAACGAAGTCTCTATGAGGGAGGAATCCGAGTTCCCGGCATTATGGAATGGCCGGGCACAATCCCATCCGGCAAGACACTGGAATCCCCTTCCTTTACCTCCGACTATTTTCCCACCATTGCAGGGATCCTGAATATCCGCATAGCGCAGTACCATCGTCCTTATGATGGTATCAACCTGCTGCCTCTCATTCACGGAACCATAGAAAAGAGGGAACGGAATCTGGCATTTCGCTTCCATCAACAAGCCAGCCTGATCGGTGAGGTGTTCAAAATCTACAGCCGTAACGCAGGGAAGACCTTTGAACTGTATAATCTGGTTGAAGACCCCTATGAGTCTATGAATCTAGCCGCTTCTCATCCTGACCGACTGAATGAAATGGTTGCAGAATGGAAGCAGTGGAAAATCTCTCAGGAGGCGAGCGCAAATCATGCGGACTATCGTCCGAGATGAACGCGTACGCAGCGGTGATGTACCCCCCTGGTTCTCCTCGATATTCCTGAAAAAAAACAATCTTTCACGGCCGTTCACATAGATCGCAATCTGATATGTCGCCCCGTCCTTCGAAATAAACCGCTGAAACCCGGGAGGTCGTCTCTTTTCCTGATCTATTCCGGGTTATGGTCCGGCAAACCTGCGTCTGAGTCCGCAGCCCCGTCTTTCGCTAACGGTACGATGGTGAATCCCGTAAAGCCATAGACAGCACTGATGACCGGGTTCGTATAGTTGAAAAAAGCGAACGGGAGATAATACAGGGTGGGCACACCAAGCGCCGCCGCCATAAATGCGCCACAGGTGTTCCAGGGAATTAGAACCGAGGTGAGTGTACCGGAATCCTCCAGTGCGCGTGACAGATTCCTGGGATCCAATCCACGACTCTCATACTCCGCACGATACATGCGACCGGGAATCACAATGGAGATATACTGGTCACCTGCGACAATATTGATCCCGAATGCGGTTGCAAGCGTCGCCAGAATCAGACTGCCCGTGCTGCGTGCCGCGCCAAGAATCTTCTGCGTGATCACCCCCAACATCCCCGTTTTCTCCATTGCCGAACCAAACATCATTGCCGAAATAATCAGCCAAATAGTGTCTAGCATACCGGCCATCCCGCCGCGCGTCAAAAGTTCGTCCAAAGCGGCATTGCCCGTATTGGCAACAAACTCACCGAACATGACCATCCAGAACCCCTTGAGCAGAATCAGAATCCTCGGCAGTTCCGGCTGTCCCACGAAAGCAATGACCACTTCCTGCTGAAAAAGCATTGCGGTGATCCCTCCCAGCAATGCACCAATCAGAAGCGCGGGGAATGCCGGCATCTTCTTGTAAATCAATACCAGTACAGCCAAGACCGGAATCAGAAGATGCACCCCTAGATTATAATTATTCTCCAGAGCTCGCAAGACTTCCTCCAGCCCCGAAGAACGGTCCATGGCGGGCTGCCCCGCAAATCCAATGATGGTAAACAGGATTAAGGCAACCGTAATACTTGGAACGGTCGTCCAGAGCATGTGCCGGATATGCGTAAATAACTCGGTCCCGACCATCGCAGGGGCCAGATTGGTTGTGTCCGACAGCGGTGAAAGCTTGTCTCCAAAATAAGCCCCGGAAATAATCGCCCCCGCTGCAATTCCCAGATGGAGACCAAATGCCGCTGCAATCCCCACCAGAGCAATCCCGATCGTACTGACTGTCGTCCATGAACTCCCGGATACAATCGCCACAATTGCACAGATGACACAGCAGGCCGCGTAAAAAATGGCCGGATTCAGAATCTGGAGACCGTAATACATCATGGTCGGCACCACGCCTCCCAGAATCCATGTTCCAATCAGGGAACCAACGACCAGAAGAATGAAGATGGCCCCCATAGATAGAGAGACCCCCTTCACCATCGCTTCCTGCATCTGCTTCCAGGTGAACCCAAGCCGAAGGCCCATCAACGCACAGACCGCAGCGGAAAGAATCAATGCGATCTGATTCGGACCATAAGACGCATCCTCCCCGAAGAAATTCAAAGAGACAATCAACAGCAGAATCAGAATCCCCACCGGAAGCAGGGACTGCCAGATGCCAGGCTTGGATTGTGCTTCCTGCAAACTACACCTCAGCCCCGGATTGATGCTTTTCTGCGCGTGACCGTGCAACCGAGAGATATTCGTCTCTGGTCATTCCCGGCTTGAACGCACCGAAATAATCATCGGTCAGTTTCTTTGCAATCCCCGATAATAAAATCAGGGCCACTACATTTGGAATCGTTACAATGGCCAACGCCGTATCCCCAATCCCCCAGATCGTATTCAGGCCGGCCACCGCGCCAAGAAAATGTATCACCACAAAGATCGTCTTGTAGGGAAGGATGGAGGATTGCCCAAAAAGATACATGGAGCATCGGTCCCCATAATAACTCCAGGAGATTGCCGTTGAGATTCCAAACAGGAAGACACAGAGGATCACCAGATATTTTCCAATTTCTCCCAGTCCCTGCTCAAATGCCAGTGAGGTCATCGGTGCTCCGTTCTCTACGGCCATCCCGTAGAGGCGGGTATACTGTACTTCGCCCTCCGCAGAAACGGCAATGCCCTGCTGCGTATCAATAATGCCGGTGAAGGGGATCGTCTGTTCCGGGTCAACAAAAAACCTTTCAACCGGAATCTCATGCCATGCATACATGATGCCACCGCTCTCTGCCGACACCTGAATTCCCCCGTCAATCATAAGTTCCGGGGGCACATCTGAAGCATCCACCGGCACATAACTGCCCCGGGCTTCTTCTACATAGGATAAATCCCCTCCCCCGATCAAAAGCTCCGTCTGGGTTGTATCCTTCCATACCCCCGTGGTGAGTACAACCAGCGCCGTAATCGTACAGATCACAATGGTATCAATGAAGGGTTCCAGAAGCGCAACTGCGCCTTCGGACACCGGCTCCTGCGTCTTGGCGGCGGAATGTGCAATCGGCGCAGATCCCTGCCCGGCTTCATTCGAGAATAATCCTCTCCGAATTCCCCACAGCATCGTCTGTAAAATAACGCCAATTCCTGTACCCGCCACGCCCGCGGTCGGGTTGAATGCCTCTGTGAAAATGCTGGCCAATGCCGGAAAGATTCCGTTATAGTTGATCGCCAGAATCACAACTCCCCCCAATACATACAGGATTCCCATCACCGGAGCCAGAATTCCCGTGACCCGTCCGATCCGGGTAATCCCGCCCAGAATCACCAATGCCACCACCGCCGAGGTCAGCCCTCCCGTGATCCAGGTCGGAATCGAAAATTCCGAATTCATCAGATCCGAGACCGTATTGGCCTGGATTGCATTTCCCGTCATAAACGCCGTCAAAAGCAAGGCGCCTGCAACCAGCATCGCCAGCGGTTTGAAGGCTTTCCCTAATCCGTACTCAATGTAATACATCGGGCCGCCGGATATCGTCCCCACCAGTTTGCTTCCCTCCCGGTCTACAATGCGAAATCGCTGCGCCAGCGTCACCTCGGTATACTTGGTGCACATTCCTAACAGCGCGGTAATCCACATCCAGAATATTGCACCCGGCCCTCCCCAGTGAATCGCCAAAGCAACCCCGGCAATATTCCCGATCCCAACCGTTGCCGAGAGTGCCGTCGTCAGGGCTTGAAAATGTGTGACATCCCCGGCATCATCGGGATCGTCATACTTGCCCGTTGCCACCTTGATGCCGTGCCCAAACTGCCGGAACTGAATAAATCCCAGCCGAAAGGTCAAAAAGACTCCGCCTCCAACCAGTATGATCAGGAGTGGATACTGGAGTATGCTGTCAATGAACTGCTGTACGCTGATAAGAATGTCCATATTTACAATGATTTTTTGGATGAAGCCCCCTAAATATAGTCACTGGCTAGTTTGCCTTTGCTCCGCAATGGCCGCCGCCTGAAGTACCGCCTGCACCATGCTCCCCTCATTGGCCTGATTCTGTCCCGCAATATTAAATGCCGTGCCATGATCTGGTGAAGTGCGCACAATCGGTAATCCCGCTGTAAAATTCACCCCGCTCCCAAAGGAGAGGATCTTGAACGGGGCCAGCCCCTGATCATGGTACATGGCCATGATTGCGTCATAGCCACAATACTGCCCGCTCCCAAAAAAACCATCCGCCGGAAACGGACCCAGTGCGATAATACCACGATTCCCTGCATCCTTGATAGCCTCAATAATCACATCCTTCTCTTCATTGCCCAATACGCCGCTTTCGCCGGCATGCGGGTTGAGACCAAGTACGGCAATCTTCGGCCTTAAAATCCCGAAATCCCGAATCAGAGATGCCCTTACCCGCTTAAGTTTTGCAACAAGCCCATTGACTGTCAGCCGCTCGGAGACCCGCTTTAGAGCAATATGCCCGGTCGCCAAACTGATACGCAGTTCCCTGCACACCATCATCATGACCTGATCCTTGACCCCCGTCTTCTTGGCCAGATATTCCGTATGACCCGGAAAATTATATCCAGCTCGAACAATCGCCAGCTTCGAGATCGGCCCGGTCACCAGCGCACGCACCTCCCCCTGCCACGCAAGGCGGATCCCTTCGTCTACGGCATCCATCGCCATGCTCCCGGCCTGAGGCGTTAGTTTGCCCATCTCCACCACCACCTGCTGTTCCTTACTTGTATTGACAATCCGAATACCACGCTTGGGAATCGGGGCATTCATGTTTTCAATGAGCACAGGGGGGCGTCTCCCGAGAGCCTTTGCGTGCTCCTGCAGCACTTTTCTCGGTCCAATGACCACCGGATCTATCCGCTTCATGACCAGCGGGTCATCCAGACACTTCAGCACCACTTCCGGACCAATCCCGTTTGGATCGCCCAGCGTGATCGCAATGCGTGTGCGCTCTTTAGATTCCGCAATCACGGGTCTAGCGCTTCTTAGGGTACGCGTAATCACGAATAAACTCCGTCAGAAGGCGGACCCCGAATCCCGTCCCTCCAGCCGGCCTGTAGGGGAGCCCTGTCTTCAGGAAAGAGGGACCTGCCATGTCAATGTGAATCCACGGGTAGTCTACAAAGTGTTCCAGGAATTTTGCAGCCGTAATGCTCCCTGCTTCGCGGTTGCCGATATTCTTGATGTCGGCCACATTGCTCTTGAGTGCATCCGCATAATGGGCATGCATTGGCATTGGGTGGAGAAGATCACCGCTGCGCTCCGCTGCCTCCATCACGGCATTCATGCGTTCATCTGCATCCATGTCCTCCTGCGTCATGACCGCCGCAACCTGGCTCCCCAGCGCAACCACCTGTGCACCGGTCAGCGTGGCAAGATCCAAGACGACCTCCGGCCGGTACAGTTTTGCATAAGAAAGGGCATCGGCGAGGATCAGGCGCCCTTCTGCATCCGTATTCAGCACCTCAACGGTTTTTCCTGAATGCATCCGGAGCACATCTCCGGGAACATAGGCATCCTGCCCCGGCCGATTATCGGTTGCCGGAATCAGACCCATCACATACAATGGAACATCCAGACGGGCAATGGCTTCCATCGCTCCGATCACAGCAGCGGCACCCGCCATGTCGGCCTTCATGTGATCCATGGAGTCTTTGGTCGGCTTGAGGGACAGCCCACCCGTATCAAACACAATCCCTTTCCCGACCAGCACCACCGGTCTGGAATTTCCCGCTTTACTGGGCTTCCAGGTCATTTCGATCATGACAGGCGGCTCCAGACTGCCACGATTCACCCCCAGCAATCCTCCCATTTTTTCCTTTTCAATGTCCGACTTGTCCCATACCGACACTTCATAACCATATTTGCGACCAAAGCGTTCGACCATCTTCCCCAGCAGGGTCGGGGTTTTTTCGTGTGGAGACAGGTTCACCAGATCACGTGCAGTAATGGTTGCTTCCGCCTCAATGCGTCCCCGCTCCGCACCGCGCCGCGCCGATTTTTCATCCGTCCCCGCATGCAGAACCAGTCGCTCGGTAATGGTCCGCTCTTCATCAGGATGCGCCTTGTAGCGATTATATTCATAGGATGCAAGCATGTATCCCTCTGCCAGGGCTTGCCCTGTCACTTCAGAACTAAATTCCGAATCAGGAAGACATAATGCGACGGTGGTCGCCTTGGTCTTCATCGCCAGATGTGCGCCCGCTGCGCCCGCCCGGCGGAGCACCTCCCGCGTGACCTCTTCCAGATACCCCAGTCCAACGACCGCAACCCGGTGCGAACGGCCAGAGGCAGGATAACATAAAAGCGTCTCCTCCGGGCGGCCTTCAAAGTCCATCAATGCAGTAGAAAGGGCCTCTCCAATGGGACCGCCAATCTGTGCGGCACGGGCACGCGCAAGGGATCGCCCAACGGGGATGATGAGCAGATCTACATCCAGATCCTTGAGACTAAGTGTGGTGACAGAAACTTTCATGGTTGTGAACTTGATAATGCTTTTAAATAGATCTGGTCTTCTTCTGCCAGAGCCATAGATTCTTTGAATAAATCAGGAACTCCCTGAAGAACGACCTCCACGGCCTCCCGGACCGGGCGCTGGATAAATGCACCCGCTGCGTTCGGATGCCCGCCGCCGCCATGGTTCTGCGCCCAGATGTCCATGCGATAACTGCCTTTTGAGCGAAAACTCGCCTTTACTCCTTTTTTGATTTCTGTGAAAACAACGGTCACCCGAACCCCGGCAATGGACATGAGCATATCGGACAGCCCGTGGAGTTCGTCACTGTCTACTCCCGTCACTTCAAGCATATGCCGGGTTACGGTGATATACGCCAACTGCCCCTCACACAAAAACGTCAACCCCTGAAACACCATCGAAAGCAAACGGGGCCAGGACGGGGTATGGTTTTCGTAAACCCCGGCATAGACTTCCAGGGGCGGCCTGCTTCCGCGCTCCAGCAGGTCCCCGACGATCCGGTGCACCTTCGGGGTGACCGAAGAAAACCGGAAGGAGCCTGTATCGGTCATCAGCGCGGTATACAGTGCGGTCGCCATATCTGCATCGATCAGATCCGGGTCATACGCACAGATCAAATCATAAATTAACTCCCCGGTTGCCGCTGCATTCTCATCCCGTACCATCCAGGTGAACCAGGACTCCGGGGCAGTATGATGATCAATCAGCAGAACCGGCCCCCTGTAGAGGTCCAGAGCCCGGCCCACCGTCTTTCCCAGACGTTTTCTGGTATTGGTATCCACCACGATGAAGAGATCCGCCCGGGTCACGGCATTCAGATTTTCCAGGCTGCTCCCTGTTCGGATCACTTCCGAGCCGGACATCCATTCCAGACTCGGCGGAACCTCGTCCGAATTAAACAGCACCACCTCCTTCTCCAGATGCTCCAGAAACCGGCCAAGCGCAATCTGGGAACCAATTGCATCCCCGTCAGGACGCTGGTGAGTTGTGATCACAAAACGATGATAACCGAGTAATACTCCTAAAATGTCTTTCAACATGACACCAATCAATGCCGCAGTCCGGACAGGAAGTTTTTGTTCGTACCTTTCGTTAACCGTAACTTCCGCCGGCAGAGTGCGACGCACCGGTAATCATCTGACAGAATTTTTACAATTTTCCGGTTGATGATCCTCAGGTAAAAACCTTCATATGCAGACTTCAACAGAAATTCCCGGCGATTGTTCGCTAGGCACACATCACGATATGGAAAGCCATGCCTGCGTCTGTCGGGGAAGAACCGATTCCGGCGGGATGGACTCGGCAAGTAACGCCCGGCTGATCCGCTCCATACGCGCCCCCTGCGAGCCCTTGGTCAGGATCACATCCCCCGATTTTGGCTGATAGATGCTTCCGTCATTCAACTTGTGTGCAAGTTCCGCTGAATCTGGAAAGCACTGTACACGCTGTCGCAGTTCCAAAGGCAGTTCTTCGGCGGCCGCCTGCATTCGGGAACCACACCCATAGACCAGATCCGCGCTCTGGGCTGCCTGCTGCAAAACTGCCCTGTGCGCATGCTGCTCCATTGCACCAAGTTCCAGCATATCCCCCAAAAATACAATGCGCCGCTGCGCCGTCTGCTGACAAAGCACCTGCAGCGCAGCCTTCACCGCATCGGGACTGGCATTATAGGTGTCATCAATGAGGATAGAGTCATTTTTCCCAGGGAGCCGATTGAGGCGGCCTTTTTCAGGTTTTAGACCGCGCAGCGCTTCGTTAATCGTATGCGGAGGGATTCCCACCACGGTTCCCGCTGCAAATGCAGCGAGTAGAATATAAATGACATGGCCCCCTAAGAGAGAGACTTCGGAGGTAATCTGGCGGGGTGTGATCTCTGCGTCGCCTGTAATTCCGTAAAAGAGAGATCTTCCCCTGCATACAGCCGCCATTGCCCGCGTACGCGGATCATCTGCATTCAGGCAGGCCGTACCACCGGCATCCAGCGCCCGAACCAATTCGCTCTTCTCACGCTGAACCCCTTCCATGGAGCCAAGCATTTCCAGATGAACCCCGCGCACATTCGTCACAATAGAGATATCCGGCCGGAAGTACTGACAGATTTCTTTCAGATCTCCTTTCCTGGATGCACCCATCTCAAGAACCAGACGCGTACGGGACTGCAGGTCATGATTCGCCAGTGTTAGGGACAGTCCCAGCACCGTGTTCAGGTTGCCGACCGAACTGACCACCGGGCCGGCAGTCCGGAGCACCTTGGTCACCGCCTTACGGGTGGTGGTTTTTCCCATGGAACCGGTGATCGCAACCACCTGCGCCTCCGCACGCCTCACCTTGCGCTGTGCAATCTCTGCGATATATGCAATGGGATCCGGCACAATCGTCAGGCGGCTTTTTTGTACCCCTGTAACCGCCCGCGCAACCACCGCCCTGGAAGCCCCCCGCCTGAATGCCTCCGGCACAAAATCATGTCCATCATAGCGCTCCCCCCTGATTGCAATATAGGTATCCCCCTTCGCCAGTGTCCGCGTATCAATTGAAAACGCCATTATCGACTGCGAAGTAGTTGGGTGCGCCTGACATGGCTGATCCATGCATCCTGAATCAGGGCATCCACCAGTTCAGAAAACGGTACTCCCGAATAATCCCAGAGCATTGGATACATGCTGACCGAAGTAAACCCCGGGATGGTGTTGATTTCATTGACCAGTATCCGGTAATTTTCTTCAAGAAAAAAATCAACCCGGGCCATCCCGAAACAGCCCAGCACACGGCAGGCCTTCCGGGCCAGATTCTGCATCTGTGTCATGACATCCTCTGGAATCGGTGCCGGAATGATGATTTCGGTGGAGGACGCATCATTATACTTTGCCTGATACGAGTAGAAGGAGTGGGTGGTGATGACTTCGCCGCAAATGGATACCCGCACGGGATTGCGGCCCAGGATCGCACACTCAACCTCCCGGCCGCGGACCGCCGCCTCCACCAGCACTTTTTCGTCGTACTGGAACGCCGCTTCAATGGCCGATTGATAGTCCGCCAGCGATTCCACACGTGAAATCCCGATGGATGATCCTGTATTGGCGGGTTTTACGAAAAGCGTTTTCCCTAGCGTTCTGGCCAGATAGTCATAACTGGGCAGATTGGTCTCCCCGTTATGGAGCACCTGAAAGTCTGGCACCGCAATCCCCGCCTCCCGCAGGAGGCGCTTGGACACATCTTTATCCATACAAACCGACGATCCCAGAACTCCCGCACCGACATAGGGAATCTCGTACATCTGAAACAGTCCCTGAATGGCCCCATCCTCTCCATTTGTCCCATGCAGAACCGGAAAGACCACATCCACCTGAACAGCATCCTGCGGTCGTTCCAGAACAGCCAGTCTTCCATCGGGCTGCAGGGACACCTGCTCCCCCGATGCCTGAAAATCAATCTCTGACGGCAGGGCCCCTTGCGCCGTCGGCACATGAACCCAGGTGCCATCCTGATCAATGCGAACCAGTGTCACTCTGTAACGTGTCCGATCTACGGCACCGAAGACATTCCGTGCGGATACCAGAGAAACTTCATGTTCCGCGGACTGACCTCCATAGATAAGAAGGAGATGGGGGACGGAGGGAGTGCGTAGCGAGGTCACGGTTGATGCTCTACCAGTTGCCCTTTATTATAGATCGCCCAGGAACGCCCGGTCATGGGCGAGCCTATGAACGGAGTGTTCCGGCTTTTGGAGTGAATATGTCTGGGTTCGAATATCCAGTTGGTCGTTGCGTCAAAGATAGTCAGATTCGCTTTTGCTCCAACTTCAATCGCCGGGACCTCCAGTCCCAGAATTTCACGCGGCGCAACACACAGCCGGTTTACGGCCTCGGCAACACTCAAATGCCCCGGCGCGATCAGGTGCTGCCCCGTGAGTCCCCAGGCGGTCTCCAGCCCGATAATTCCAAATGGAGACGATACAAAGTCCGTCTCCTTTTCAAACGGTGCATGCGGCGCATGATCGGTACAGATCACGTCCAGCGTTCCATCGCAAAGCCCGGTTTTGATTGCTTTGACATCCTCGTCCGTTCGCAGGGGGGGATGCATTTTTGTCTGTGCATCCAGACCGGACTCGGCAACCACCTTATCAGTCAATGCAAAATGATGCGTACAGGCCTCGGCGGTCACATGGACCCCCCGTGCTTTGGCTTCCCTGATCATTGCAGTCGAACGCGCAGTCGATACATGTGCGACATGTAAATGCCCCTGCGTCAACTCGGCCAACATGAGATCCCGCCCAAGCATGGACTCCTCCGAAAATGTCGGGATCGGAGCCAGCCCCAGGCTAGTGGATACGATCCCTTCATTCATCTGCCCCTTGGGCCCCATAGACAGATCTTCCATGTGATTAATGATCGGCCTGCCAACCACGCGGGTATACTCAAGCGCCCGGCGCATGAGGCTCCCGTTCTGCACGGGCGATCCGTCGTCACTGAATGCCACGGCACCCGTGGCCGCCAGTTCTGCCATTTCTGAGAGATCATTCCCCTGACGCCCCCGGGATACGCACGCAATTGGATACACATCCACCGGGAGCACTTCCGCCCGCTGAATCAGAGAATGAACCGCTTCCCGGCTATCAATGGGGGGCGTGGTGTTTGGCATACAGGCAACGGCCGTAAACCCCCCAAAGGCGGCAGCACGGCACCCGGTCATGACCGTCTCCTTATGCTCTTCGCCGGGATCCCGTAAATGAACATGCATATCCATCCATCCCGGAGAAATCATTCGCCCTTCTGCTTCGATAACCTGTTCGTCGGAGACCGAAAGGCCTGGAGCAATCTCTGCAATCACGCCCTCCCGGATACGCAGATCTGCCCGCTGATACTCCCCGGTTGCGGGATGCAGGATCACTCCATTCTGGATACAAAGATCTGGGGTCATTTACGCCCTGAAATATTATGAGACATTTCCTCCGGCAGAACCGATAAAGTATTCTGCCGATGGCCGTACAATTTAGGAATTTCTTGCTTCTTCAAAACAATCGGGAGCCGGTGCACCTGTCTTAAACGCGCACGCACCAGAAAGATCTTGAAATCCTGCGCCAATGCTTTTTGCAAAATCTGAGTCCCCCTGATCCTTTGCTCAGTGCGCCGTCCCGATCGTTACGCGTCAGGATATAGCGGGGTCCTCTCCGGGATCCGGCATCTCTCGGGGTCACCCTTTGACCTGCCGGATCCCGGCAGTTTCATTCGAACCTGATCCACTTCCGCCCCGCCGTTCGAAAATACATGGCGGCCTGTACACGAACAATCTTCCGACTTCTTATTACAAGTTCGAACCGGCATGGCCCAAATGGAGATAAACGGAACAGAAAATCACAGGTCAGACCCGTTTCCGGCGTTATATGCAGGCATATGTGCACCCTGCCGGGAAGCCGGGATCGCCTATGCACTATCCAATCTGCACTCGTGGGGATAATTGCCTAAATTAGTATGTGGTGCGGGAATACTGAATCCCCGCTTCGCCCGCATGGCGATTCGGTGCACCGAATTTGCGTGTAATGGCCTTCGGTGTCTCAAATTTGGATCCATCCATGGTACAGAAATCTAAAGAAAAATATGAAACGAATATCCTCATCGTTGAAGACGAGGAGGATATAGCGGAAGTCATTGCTCATTTTCTTGGAGAAATTGGCTATAACATAGATATTGCCTACGACGGGCAGCAGGCCCTGAAAAAGGCGCACCCCTGGACGGATCTGATTCTCCTTGATGTGATGCTCCCCAAGCTTGACGGGTTTGAAGTCTGCCAGCGACTCCGGTCAAAATCTGAAACCGAGGAGATCCCCATCATTTTCCTTACCGCAAAAGGTGAAGACGAAGATCATGTCCGCGGACTTTTGTTAGGCGGAGATGACTACCTGATCAAGCCTGTCGCAATGGATGTCATCCTCGCACGGATACAGGCGGCGCTGCGGCGGGCACACATCCGGGAGGTGGAGACAATTAATATCATGGGACTGACGCTTTTTGTTAATGAATTTCGGGCAGAATACAGGGGGCGGGATCTCGGACTCACCCTGACCGAACTTGAGCTGCTGAGTTACCTGATCCGACATCCCAGACAGGCCTACCGCCGGGAAGAATTGCTGGACGTACTCTGGACAGACTCCAAGATGGTCACACAGCGCACGGTCGACACGCACATGAAAAATTTGCGTGAGAAATTAGGGGGCTTTGCCAAGTATATTGAGACGGTCTGGGGCGTTGGCTACTGCTTCAATGACACCGTCTCCTACGAAGAAGAAGACTGAATTTGACCAGACAAAAGGGCCGAATGAGATGGCCATTCCACATCCGTAAATCCGGGTTCCCCGCCCGGGCCCCCACACGAACATGGATGTTTCTCACCTTTGCGCTTTTTGTGGGGATTGCAGCCGGCGGAGTCGCGTTTTATTTAACCCTGGATTTGAGCAGTCATATCCGCAGAGCGGCACATGACAGCCATCTCACGGACACGCGGCACCTTGCATCCATCCTGCGAGCCACGGATATGAGATCTGTACCCTCCGACCAGTGGCTTGACACGCTGAGCCCCGCGGCCACCACCATGCTGGAGCTTGGCGACCTGCACACTTTTATCGGACACCATGATTCCCTCTACTGGCGAAATGACCCTCTGGAGGAGAAGGCCGTCCTTAAGATCCTTTCCCAAACCCCGGATGAAACACCTTTTTTTGATGTCATGGCAATGGGAAATGGGCAGAGAATTATGGTCGGTGCAATCCGGCAGGACGGGATTGTGGTTGGGCTGGCACGACCGGTGAGTGCGCTGTATATGTTGGCGACCGAGATGCGAGACCGCATGATTGCGGGAATTGGGCTTGCATTATTTATGGCCATGATCGGGGCCTGGATCGCCTCTGCACAGGTTACCAAGCCACTGCGGACGATTATGCATACCGCCCGGCGGATCGTTGCAGGGGAATATGGAGCCCCCATTCGGGTCTCCTCCAGAGCGGCAGAATTCCAGGATCTGGGGTACAACCTTGAATACATGTCCCGAATCTATACAGAAAAAATTAACGAGTTGGAGGATGTTACCCAGCTTCAGCGCGAATTTATCAGCAATGTATCCCATGAAGTACGGAACCCCATCTTTGCGATCAGCGGTTTTCTGGAAGCTTTGGGATCCCCTAAACTCTCGGAAGAACATCGTCAGAGGTACTCAGCAAAAGGGTTACAGAACCTGAAGCGTCTCAGCAACCTGTTCGGTTCGCTCATTGACATTGCACGACTTGAGAACCGCGACCAGCCGCTGAACATCTCCAGATTTAATCTGGCCGCTGTCGCCATGGATACAAAAGACATCCTGATCCGTCAGGCACAAAAAAAAGACCTGCGGCTGGAGCTTGACGAACAGGATACCTGGGTAGAGGCAGATGAAGATCAGATTCGGCGGGTTTTCCTGAATCTGGTTGATAATGCAATTCGATACAGCACTTCCGGGACGGTTCGCTGCCGCTTTCACAAACGTCTGGACAAAGCCCGTGTGGAGGTGATTGATGATGGACAGGGAATCCCTGAAGATCATCTGCATCTGATCTTTGAACGCTTTCACCGGGTTGACCGTGCACGCGCCCGACGCGATGGGGGATCTGGACTGGGATTAGCCATCGTGAAACAGATCCTGCAGGAGCACGGGGAGTCCATTCATGTGGAGAGTATTGTTGGGCGGGGATCCCGCTTCTGGTTTGAATTGCCGCTGTTGCCAGAGGAACCCGAATCTTGAGGAACCATTGGCAGGGAACCAAGTAGTACCGGTTGCAGAATATACTCGCACACTTCCCATTCTGAGTGCAGGCACTGCTGCGAGTGGAACCTCCCATGGTTGGATGAGGTGTTTTTTTGTTATCTTACGTCGCTGATGCGGCATTTTAAAAACAGCAAAACTCGAAAAATTTATCAGAACAAAAGGATCTATCCACTGCATTTAGCGGGCGATATGCTTCCCGGTATCAAGTTTTTCCTACACAGAGATGGCTGATCTTCCACCTGATCGCGCGGTTGCCAGTATTGGTTCCGCCACGTCGAACAAGCAGGCTGAAACCAACGGTCACTCCCCTGCAATTCAGGGGGATGTACTGTTTGCGGACATTGATGAGTCCTGTTACGGGGAAGGATTTGAAATAGAACAGGTCCGGCCTTCCGATTTTGACAGACAAACGCTGCTGCATGTGCTGCGCGTCATGCATACCGCACGGATCCTTGATGGAAAGATGCTTTCCCTGCTCAAACAGGGGAAGGGGTTTTTTCATATCGGCTGCAGCGGGCACGAAGCCACACAGACCGCTATTGGCCTCCTCAGCAAGCCGGGCCATGACTGGTTCTGCCCGTACTACCGGGATCTCGCATTGGCACTCACGCTTGGACAGACCATTGAAGAAACCTTCCTTGACCATTTGGCAAAAGCGGACAGTGTAAACTCAGGCGGGCGCCAGATGCCTGCACATTATGGTGCACGGGATAAAAATATTTTGAGTGTCTGCTCTTCCGTTGGCTCTCAGTACCTCCCGGCATTGGGCCTTGCAATGGCTTCCATGAAGTGGGAGACTGATGCATTCACCTTATGTTCTGCCGGAGATGGCGCGACCTCACAGGGTGCCTTCCACGAAGCCCTGAACTGGGCCGCCCGGAACCGGGCTCCGGTTCTATTTCTGGTACAGGATAACAAATACGCAATCAGTGTTCCGATCACGGATCAGACGGCCGGTGGAACTCCCTTCAAACTCGCAGGTGGCTACGAGGGTCTGGCAAGATACCGCGTAGACGGAACGGACTTCTTCAAGATCTACTCTGTTGCAAAGGCGGCGATTCATCATTTGCGGACCGGCAGGGGCCCGGTCTGTCTCGTTGCGGATGTCGTCCGCCTCTTACCGCATTCCTCTTCAGACAACCACCTCAAGTATCGTACGGAAGAGGAATTGATTCAGGACCAGACTGCCGACCCGATCAGCCGGCTTGAGCACATCCTGATTGAAGAAGGCATCTTGACTGCTGCCCGGTCTGAAGAACTACAGGAAGAGATCAAAGCCGAGATCAATGAGGCCGCCCGCTCCGCAGAGCAGCGGGTGGATCCCGATCCTCAAAGCGCAATCACGCATGTATTCTTTGAAGGAGATCTGAACCTCACCTACAGCGCGGATGAACCTGCAGGAGAGCCGGTCGTCATGGTGGATGCCATCAACCATGCCCTCCATGAAGAGATGGCCCGTGATGAATCCATCCTTGTGTATGGCGAAGATGTAGCAGGCCAGAAAGGCGGCGTGTTCACTGCGACCCGGGGATTGACGGAAACATTCGGGATTGAGCGCTGCTTCAACTCACCGCTGGCCGAGGCATCCATTATCGGGACGGCGGTGGGCCTCAGTGCGGCCGGCTTTAAGCCGGTTGTAGAGATCCAGTTTGCGGACTACATCTGGCCGGCCATGCAGCATCTGCGCAATCAGGTTGCGACGCTGCGTTACCGCTCCAACAATGCATGGTCCTGTCCGATGGTGATCCGGGTACCGTGCGGGGGCTACATCCATGGAGGCCTATGCCACTCCCAGAATATTGAGAGCATTTTCGGCCATATGCCGGGAATCCGCGTCGTGATGCCCGCTTCTGCCGCAGACGCAAAAGGTCTATTGAAGACAGCAATCCGCAGTAAGGATCCTGTATTATTTCTTGAACATAAGGCGCTCTACCGGGCCGCGAGTGCCAGAGGCCCTGAACCGGATGAAGATTATCTGGTCCCCTTCGGAAAGGCGCGTACAGTCCGTGAGGGAGCAGATCTGACCATGATCACTTATGGGTTCCTTGTCCATAAGTGTCTTGCGGTTGCCCGGCAGCTCTCTAGAGAGGGCCAGTTATCCGTGGAAGTGATTGATCTGCGCAGCCTGATGCCCCTTGATTCGGACGCGGTGCTCACCTCGGTTCGCAAGACCCACCGCGCACTGGTCGTACACGAGGATCATGAATTCCTGGGCTACGGTGCGGAGGTGGCAGCAATGATTTCGGACCGGGGGTTTTCGTATCTGGACGCGCCTGTGCGGCGCATTGGGGCCAAGTTTTCCTACATCCCTTTTGCCGATCCGCTGGAGCGGGAGGTCCTTCCCCAGCAGGATGACATCCTCTCTGCGGCCCGCACACTGGCCGCCTGGTAAGCCTGCTCTAGAAAACGCCCCGCGTATCTACCCTCTTCACGATGATACCGCACGCCGGTTGGCTTTCTGAACCGAATGCAATTCCACGCAATCCGACCGTATCAACTTTTTTTCCGGGAATGCCGGTAAAACCGGCTGTCTGATAGATTATACATGATTGAAGCTTAACAATGAACTGTAAAAGAGAATTCGAACAGTTCAGGGTTCTGGCAGACCGTGGATAAAGTCCCGAAAAATCTGAGCAACGCTTCTGGGTTGGTTTTTCAGGATTAGACTGTTCAAAATAGCCCTAGAAGAGAGGTTTTTCGCCCTTTAGAGTCTCAAAAGGGCAAAAATAGGGAATGTCGAGTAGCCGGGGGGTGAAAATCCCCCCGGCTACTCGACATTCCCCAAAAATACATGGTTTGGCCATCTACGACACATAGTTGTGCTGCCTGGTTCTGTGATCATACTTTATCCACGGGCTGTTAGCCACGGTGCAACCGTATCCATGTTTGCTTTATGCCACTTGTAGTGATTAAACTGAAAAGTCTGAGATTTTCCGGTTTCTTCCGAATCCCCTTTTTTTGTCTTTGCATATGCAGCATTCCAGAGATCCGACTGCTAACTGCCAGTTCATTCAGGAACCGGCAGGTCTTCCGGTTGCCCCAGAGACGAAAGCGTGGGTTTACATGCTGCCGGATATGTAAATCAACGGGGGGCTTTGTCTCACAATCCTAAACAGGCACAGCACTAAGCGGATGGTGCTGTGTAGGCAATCGGAGAAGGCGGTGATCCCTTCCGGTTGCATCCGTTCCATACGTCTGATGGGAAAAGGTTTCCATCCTGAGCCATGTTCCAGTTGTACTTCCCATCCATTTCACCCTCAGTCTCCAGCGAAGTATGGAGCAGAATTCTCCGAATTAACGGATCGAATGGTCCAATGGATGCCTCATTTCAGGGAGAGTTGATGCCTAAATGGAAGCAATTTGTATTTAGACTGAATCTAAATTAAATTGGTGTGGTTGAAGTGGTCGTCCCGGAAATTGTCTGGGATTTCATTCACTACCCGAAAACTTTATTCAACTCAAAATGAGAACTACATTTTTTGCGATCTTGTTACTCCTGTGCTATTCTTCCGTGAGTGCACAACGTTCCAATCCTTGCGGACTGATGGTGATGGCGCATGGTGGAGCGGAAGAATGGGATACAGCGGTCAAGGATGCCGTCGCACCGGTCCGGGAGAAGATTCCCACATCCATCGCCTTCGGGATGGCCAATCCTGAAACCATGCAGGCCGCCGTTGCTGAATTGGAGGCGCAGAATATTGACTGTATTGCAGTTGTACGGTTGTTCATGTCGGCACATTCGTTTCTCCACCAGACAGAGTACCTTCTGGGGCTAAGAGAAGATGCTCCACCGTTCTTTATATCACATCACGGGCCCCATCACCACCACGAGACTCCTGCGCCGGTGGAATTTCAGGGGAAGATTGCGATTAGTCAAACGGCCTTACTGGATGCCCCTGAAATGGGGAAGATTCTGGCAGCGAATGCCCGTGTACTCAGCGATAGTTCCGGCAATGAATCTGTTTTGATTATTGCACATGGAGCGGGAGATGATACGGTGAATGCGGAGTGGCTTCGAAAGTTAGATCAGTTGTCAGATACTGTTCGTGAAACTGGCCTTTTCCGCAACGTTGCAGTTCACAGTTTACGAGAAGACTGGAAGGAGAAACGATCCAAATCCGAGGTGGAGATTCGTGAATATGTAGAGGAGAACTCTAAAGGGGAGGGGCGTGTGATTGTACTTCCTTTCAGGTTGTTTGGATTTGGCCCGTATGCAGAAGTTCTGGAGGGGTTATCGTATGAATCCAATGGCATTGGATTATTGCCAGACCCGAATGTAAGTGCATGGATTGAGCGAACCGCCAAGGAATTATTCATTGAATTGGTACAGGATCCAGATGTGTAAGTTTGATTTCTGTTATCGGTGATCAGGTCGTTCACGGAGTAGATGCGGGATTCTGATGGAAGCCACGGGGGCGGAGTATTTTGGGATACATGTATTTGTGGGAAGGCGGGTGGCAGCAGGTATCCCTGAACATTTGTGCTTTGCCGTGCGCAGATCTCAAAAATTCATTCTATCGGTATATCAGGATGTGTGGTTTGAACCGACCTTCGAAGGCGGTCGCTACATCTTGGAACAATCCATTTGCAGCAGGGTACGCGGTGGTCACATCTGGAATATCCAAATTCATGACTGAACCTGTCCTTACTCCTGCCATCACGGCGGGAGTCTTGTTTGTACTCATCATCGGGACGATGGCCAGCAGTTTCGTACCATTCGTTCGGCAGATTTTGCGTGCCATTCAGCAGAGCAAAACCCGACAAATAGAGGCCATGAAACAAATTGAGGCCCGATTAAAAGAGGCCATCGAAGATGTGAAGGCCAGACAGATGATTATCAATTGTCAACTTAATGATTTGGGGGATAAAGTGTATGCATTGAACGGGCAGGTTCAGGGGCTGGTCGGCCATGCACTTGGAGCAGAAGTTGTCATGATGCAAAAAGATATTCAGGCTCTTCCTCCATCTGTATCCATTTAGGGATGAATATGGTTCGGTCGTCCAAAGCAGGCAAAGGTGTCGGTCTGGATTTGGTTCAGCCTGCAGACCGTAGAGACAAAACAACGATCCTTGAAGAAATAAGTCAAGACTTGGTTATGATGATGATTGGAGACTTCATGTCGTACAGCCGGTCGGGTTTTTCGGCCCTGCAAAAAATGCAGATGCTCTAATGGAAAAGGCTTCTAAACTTTACTTCTCTATTGGGGAGGTGAGCAAAAAGATTGGAGTGGAAGCGTATGTGCTGCGCTACTGGGAAAGTGAGTTCCATCAGCTCCGCCCACGCAAAAACAGTTCCGGCCGGCGGATCTACACAAAAGATGATATGAAACTGCTGCGTCAGATCTATGATTTGCTACGTGTGCGGAAATATACGCTTGAGGGAGCCCGGCAGGCACTGCAAGGTGAGCAGGAGAAGCCCGCGGACCGGAAGGCAGAGCGGGATGAGTTGCTCCGGTTACGTTTATTTTTGGAGAACATTCGTCGCCAATTGGCGTAATCATTATATCCGGGACGTAGCGCAGCCAGGTAGCGCACTTCAATGGGGTTGAAGGGGTCGTGAGTTCAAATCTCGCCGTCCCGACGGATATGACGGTTTTAGGAACTGTACTTGCACAGTGGTACCATCGAAAAGCGTTCGGTGCAGACTGGTCGGTGGGCACCGTAAAACACTGGAAGCAGGTTGTTCCGGTTACTATTTTCATTCGGATCGGTTTTGGCCACAGGGCATAGAGGCGGTTTACTGCTGCCATGAACAGGCCTGGGCACGTTATGCGTTGCATGTTTTGTCAGAGAATCTTCAAGTTTGATTGTAGTTTCTGTCCGCTAGTTTATATTATCTCTATGGGCATGTTCTAATTGGATCATACAGGTTCCTTTTTGGGTAATGATGCCATCTGTTGTACAATGGGGTATAGGTTTTAGTAAATGTTAGCCAGCAAACTTGAGCAGTCCAAGCGCCAGTATGCACAGGATCTGCGTACTCTCAGGAAATATCGGGGGGTCTCACTGGAGACGATTTCCACAGAAACCAGAATTATCAAGACCGTACTGGAGGAGTTTGAGATTAACTGTCTCCATCAAAATAGCAGGTTTAACAAGGTCTATCTGTGTTCCCTGTGCAGAGCATATGCAAGGGTCGCGGGATTAGATGTTGATCAGGTCGTGAGTGCGCTGGAGATGGCACTGGAGGGGAAATATGATGGCAGTCTGGATCCAAATTACAAGCCCGAAGAGAAATCTCCCAAACCATCGACCAAGGGGTCATCCAAGTCTTCTTCTAAACCAGCATCCAAACCGTCTGCCAAAAAATCGGCCAGCACCAATGCTCCCAGCAAAGGAGCATCTCCCCCCAAATCGGATAAGCGAACACGCGGGGGATAAAGAATGGAGTTCGCCAGTTCCTGACGCATTCGCTCAATAATCTCTGGGCGGGCAAGCCCGATACTTCCGCTCAAAATAATGATCGCCGGATCTAGTACGCTCGCTAATCCCACGGTGGCCTGTGCGATGTAGTTGGTTGCAGCGGTAACCAGTTTTTTTGCATCCGGATTTCCTGCGTCCGCTGCCTGATAGACTTCAACCGTGCGTGCAGGATCGGATGGACCGTTCTGGATGCGGGCCCATTGGGCCGCCAGTCCAATCCCTCCGGCAAGACTTTCCATACACCCGCCAGGCTTCCAGAGCCGCCCAAGGTGTTCAGGTGCGGGAACCATTTTTCCGATCTCGCCGGCAGAATGATTCGCTCCACGCAATACGTTTCCATCCACGAGGATTCCAGCGGCGATCCCGGTACTCACGGTCATGTAGACCATCGGCGATCCGACGGGGGAAATACTCAGCGCCGCTTCCGCAATTGCGGCTGCATTGACATCATTCTCTATGACGGTCGGGATTCCTGTTTTGGATTCAAGAAGTGCGCGTAAGGGGACGTTTCGCCAACCACTGAGATTCGCGGCCTCCAGAATCATCCCGGCTTCCGGGTCCGTCATTCCGGGCGCAACGCAGCCGGCCGCACACAATTGATCAGATGTATCAAGCCCCTGACGAATTAAACCAGTCGCCACATCAAGTACCACCCCAGGTCCCCGTTGCGGGGTCGAAGCAGAGGACCGGAAACAAATATCCTGAGGATTGTCTTTTTTGGCAAGCGCACACCGGATTCGCGTTCCCCCAATATCAATCCCTGCAATGAGTTTCATGGAGTGAGTCTACATGTCTGATTCCAGATCACGAATCCAGATATTGCGAAAGCGTGTAGGTTCATTGTGATCCTGCAGAAACAGCGGTAATGCATCTTCATGGGCTTTATAGGGAGGCCGGGATTGATGACCTGTTGGTCCGGTCAAGATCACATGATCCTGTACAAGCACGCCATTATGAAAAACAGTGGCTCTGGCCGGTTGTTTTAAACTGCCATTCTCCTCAAAATGGGGTCTCCTGAAGATAATGTCATACGATTGCCATTCTAAGGGCGGCCGACTTGCATTCACCAGCGGGGGGTACTGTCCGTACAAGGATGCCGCCTGCCCATCGGGATAGGTCTCGTTATCGAATGAGTTGAGTACCTGCACCTCGTACGTACTCATAAGATAGACCCCGCTGTTCCCACTGTCCTGCCCCTCTCCACTGTTTGGGGTCGCCCACTCAATATGAAGTTGAATATCCCCAAAGGAGCGTTTGGTTTTAATGATTCCGGTACCGGGTTTAACCTCCATATAGCCATCTCCTAAATGCCAATTCACGGGAGCGCCATTTGCGCGGGTCCAATGGTCAAAATTGGTGCCATCAAAGAGTACCATCGCATCCGAAGGGGCGGGAGAGGAGGTTGATTCTCCAGGTGTAACCATTCGCGGTTGCGGGCGATCCATGTCATGAACTTCCCAGGCATCCAAAGAGGGGACTTGTCCTAGTGTTGGAAAAGCCAGAGTGGTCAGAGATAGCAGGATGATTTTTTGCATGAAAACGGGAGGTTTGTCTGGTTTTGTAATGTAAAGTCAGAAAAATAAGTTCGGCAGTATATCAGGCGGTCAAGGAGCATGGGTTGCCGTAATCTTCGGACTCCATTAAGATAATACTTTGGGCAGGAATGTGCGATGATGGTCGGGGATGAAAGCCATGTTTCCAGAGAATACATGCTAAAGAAAACCATATCGACGAATGCATCCGTGACGAACTGTCCAAGAGGGCAAACAATATGAGGAAAAACATCGAATGACGCATTCATCAGGTTGCCATCGCCTGTGGCTGGGGCAAAGAGGAACAGGTTGTGGGGTGGAGTATCAGTATTAGGGCCTTCTGTGTTTTTGGATAGACCTGGATGAGTGCATTATGACCAAAGAGGAACGTAACCGAAAGATTCTGGAGCGTATCCATGCAGGGGAGCGCCCGGCAGTCGTTGCCACCGATTTTGGGCTGAGGCAGGCGGGGGTGTTCCATATCTGCCAGAGAGCGGGTTTAAACCTCGCAAGGCATCGGGCAAAGGCCCGAAGAGAGCGTAATCGCCGGATCGTTGAGCGCATCCAGTCCGGGCAAGCCGTTTCTGTAGTTGCCAAAAAATTTGGAATAAATAAGGACTATGTGACCCAAATCTGCCGGTCGGCGGGGCTAAAGGTCAATGAGATACAGAAAATTCACCGCAGGCAGGGACGTGACCGGAAAATCGTGGTACGCGTCCAAGAAGGTGTACCACTCGAAATAATGGGAAGAGAATTTGGACTGTCATCGGAGAGAGTACGCCAGGTTTGTCTGGAGGCGGGGCTGAATCTTAAGGAAGAGCGCAGGGCGCGTAACCGGCAGATCATTGAGCGCATCCAGACAGGAAAAAGTCAGGTAGCCGTCGCCAAAGAATTCAGGCTGACAGCAAACACGATAAGCAAGATCTGCCGGGAGGCTGGCGTGAATGTGAAAAATCTTCGGAAACATGAAACTCGGGAACGCAACGCGGAGATCGTCCGGCGCGTCAAGGCAGGGGAAACCCGGGCGGCAGTGGCCAGAGATTTCAGATTGCATGTAAATGGTGTGAGCTGGATCTGTCGGGAGGCAGGGGCAGTCGCCTGGAAGCGGTTGAGCAAACAGGAATACCAAGTTCGCAATGCGGAGATTGTCCGGCGGGTCGCCAGCGGAGAAACGCAGGTCGCGGTGGCTAAGGACTTTGGATTGACCGCGGCGAGAGTCGGTGCAATCTGCACGGCGGCCGGTTTACAGGGATCACCGAAATCCCCGTCTCCACGAAATCCCTAGTTCAAATTTCACGCAATAATTCAAGGTTTCGTTTAGAGGAAGGTGTCACAAACAGGCAAAGCCGACCAGAGTGGATTCTTCCGCGAAAATCCTATGCAGGGGATCCCTAAACCATCTTCATCATTTGGTTTTACCGGCATTTTTGTGGATAGAACCACTGGGAAAAATGCCAGACCAAGAGGGATTCCAATAAAAAATGTCGGAATCAGGGGAAAATATTCGCTCAAATCCTTGAAATTGAGTTTGATAAGCCGTACCCTGCACAGGCATGCTGGATTCATGTCCAGTATCCGAATATTTTAACGCAGGTTCGATATGTTCCTCCAATCCTGTTGGTTTGGATGTCTCCCAGAAGACAGGGATAGGGAATTCCAGCAAAAATTCCACTACAATTTCGAATCTGCACAAACATAACAATACCATGCAAAGACACAATCTTAAACTTTTTCCACGTATCGCAGGTGTATTCAAACACTACTGTGCGGCAGTTTTGCCTGCAGTGCTCATGGTGCATCTAGCCGTAGGACAGAGCCTTGAGATGGACTATCGGAGTCTTGAGGCATTATACAAGGCAACCAATGGCGACAGTTGGACGAATAACGACAATTGGAATTTTACGGCAGTGCCGGGAGAGGATGAATTAGGTTCATGGTACGGCATCACTCAATTTTCTGGGCGGGTGACCGGACTTTTCCTTGAGAAAAATAATCTCACCGGGTCAATCCCGGCAGAAATCGGTAATCTCCAGCAGTTGTCCACTCTTATTCTGGAGGAAAACTCCCTGACCGGGTCAATCCCGGCAGAGGTCAGCAATCTCCAGCAGTTGTCCTTTCTTGATCTAGATGGGAATTCTCTGACTGGATCAATCCCGGTAGAAATCGGCAACATCCAGCGGTTGCAAGTTCTCTATTTGAGTCAGAATTCCCTGACCGGGTCAATCCCGGCAGCGATTGGCGACCTCCAGCAGTTAGTAGAGTTGGATCTTTCTGATAATTCTCTTACCGGCTCAATTCCGTCAGAAATTGGCAAACTCCGACATTTGGAGAGACTAAATATTAAGGGCAATATGCTAACCGGATCAATCCCGCCAGAAATCGGTGAACTCCAGCATCTGGAGATAATTGCCCTAAATGGCAATGTGCTCACCGGGCCAATTCCGCCAGAAATTGGTAACCTCAGCAGTTTAGAAGAATTGTTTCTTTATGATAATTCTCTGACTGGAGTGATTCCGGTGGAAATTGGCAATCTCCAGCAGTTGCAGCGATTGGATTTGCCCCGTAACGCTCTTACTGGATCAATCCCGGCAGAAATTGGCAATCTCCAGCAGTTACAACGATTGAATCTGTTCTTAAACGCTCTTACTGGATCAATCCCAGCGGAAATTGGCAATCTCCAGCAGTTACAACGTCTAGATCTGTCTTTTAACGCACTCACGGGCGAACTGCCATCCAGTCTCATGCAACTAAATCAGTTAGAAATATTTGTCTTTCATGGTTCAGAACAGCATCTTTGTGCACCTGAGGATGCTACGTTTCAGACATGGCTGGATAATATTCAGGAAGTAGGAGGTCCCAACTGTGGAGAATTACTGTTTGAGGATGGTCCCAGAACAGAAGGTCAGGGTACGGCTTCATACACGGTTGAACTTCCTGAGGTTTCAGGAGGTGCGCCTCCATATACGTACACCGTGACATCTGATCTGCCGGAGGGGCTCGTCTTCAATGCATCCACACGTACAGTCAGGGGGAGCCCAACCTCCGCTGTCTCCCCGGCAACTTATAAGTACAAGGCTATGGACAGTGACGGGACTGACTCAATTATGAGATTCACGATGCAATTCCATGCTGTCGTATTCCAGGGTATGATTGACGATCAATCTCTTACACTCAAACAATCCGTAGTTCCAATCATGTTTCCAGATGCCTCTGGAGGTGTGCCCCCCTATCTTTACACATTGATGCCGAATCTGCCAGAGGGACTCGTTTTCAATGCATCCACACGTACAGTCAGCGGGACTCCAACGGCAACCATGCCCACGACAACCTACACGTATGAGGCGACCGACAGTACCGGTAGTCGTTCAACTCTGACATTTACGATAGAAGTTGCGCAGGAGGTAGCATTTCAGGGGGCGATCAACCATCAATCTCTTGCACGCGGACAGTCTATGATGCCGGTTACGTTTCCAGAA
>JAJECE010000072.1 GCA_022822185.1 Rhodothermales bacterium
CATCACCTCAATCGCCACGCGTGCAGGTTGAGGAAGATCAATCAACAAGCGCGTAGACGCTTGAAATGGATTCGGATAATTGCCATGCACCTTAAAGGATTCCGGTAAAGAAACCTGCTGTTCACTGGCCACCGGAGAAAATACATCAATTGTAAACAGCAAACTGTCAGAAGATCCATTTACATCGGTCGCTCTGTATTTATAGGATTGTGACTGATCTGTAATCATCGTTGGCGTTCCCGACAAAACACGCGTGCTGGCGTTAAAAGCCAATCCTTCCAGAAGTGTGGGAGTAACATCATATCTGATCGGGGCTACGCCCCCCGAAACCTCTGGAAACGTAACTGGCATCATAGACTGTCCGCGTGCAAGAGATTGATTGTTGATCTCCCCCTGAAATGCTACCGCCTGCGCAACTTCTATCGTAAATGTCAGAGTTGAACGACTACCGGTACTGTCTGTCGCCTCATAGGTGTAGGTTGTTGTGGGCATCGTTGTCGTTGGAGTCCCGCTGATTGTACGTGTGGATGCATTAAAGACGAGTCCCGCCGGCAGATTCGGCATCAATGTGTAAAGATAAGGGGCTACACCTCCAGAGGCCTCTGGGAACATGATTGGAACTACGGATTGTTTGAGTGTAAGAGATTGATCGTCAATCATACTCTGGAATACGACAGCATGGAATTGCATCGTGAATCTCATAATTGAGTCAGTCCCGTCACTGTCCATAGCCTTGTACTTATAAGTTGCCGGGGGGACAGCGGAGGTTGGGCTCCCCCTGACTGTACGTGTGGATGCATTGAAGACGAGCCCCTCCGGCAGATCAGATGTTACGGTGTACGTATATGGAGGCGCACCTCCAGAAACCTCAGGAAGTTCAACCTTGTATGAAGCCGTACCTTGACCTTCTGTTACAGGACCATCCTCAAACTGTAATTCTCCACAGTTAGGGCCTCCTACTTCTTGGATACTATCCAGCCATGTCTGAAACGTTGCATCCTCAGGTGTACAGAGATGCTGTTCTGAACCATGAAAGGCAAATATTTCTAACTGATCCAGTTGTATGAGACTGGGGGGCAGTTCGCCGGTGAGTGCGTTGTAAGACAGATCTAGACGTTGTAACTGCTGGAGACTGCCAATTTCTGGTGGGATTGATCCAGTAAGATCGTTTAAGAACAGATTCAATACTCGTAATTGCTGGAGATTGCCGATCTCTACGGGGATTGATCCAGTAAGGGCGTTACCTGGCAGTTGCAATACTCGTAACTGCTGGAGATTGCCAATTTCCACCGGAATCACTCCAGTCAGAAAATTATCATAAAGAAACAAAATTTCTAACTGCGACAGGTTGCCAATTTCTGGTGGAATTGAACCGGTCAGGGAATTCCTGTTCAATAAAATGGACTGCAATTGGGGGAGATTGCCAATTTCTGGTGGAATTGGACCGGTCAGAGAATTATTGTACAGACTGAGTTCTTGCAACTGCTGGATGTTGCCGATTTCTGGCGGGATCGGCCCGGTTAGCATATTGCCATTTAGTTCAATTATTTCCAAATGCTGGAGTTCACCGATTTCTGGCGGGATTGAGCCGGTTAGCATATTGCCCTGCAAACTTAGTCTCTTCAAACGTCGGAGTTTGCTAATTTCTGACGGAATTGATCCGGTAAGAGAGTTATCAGAAAGATTCAATCCCTCTAATTGCTGGAAACTACCGATTTCTGACGGAATTGACCCGGTCAGGGAATTCTGGTTCAGATAGAGAATTTGTAACTGCTGGAGGTTACCAATCTTTGACGGAATTGACCCGGTCAGGGAATTCTGGTTCAGATAGAGAATTTGTAACTGCTGGAGGTTACCAATCTCTGACGGAATTGACCCGGTCAGGGAATTTCTGTCCAGATAGAGATGGGACAACTGCTGGAGATTACCGATATCTGCCGGGATTATCCCAGTGAGATTGTTTTCTCCGAGAAAAAGTTGATACACCCGCCCAGAAATATGGGTGATGCCGTACCACGAGTCCAATTCATCCTCTCCCGGTACTGCCGTAAAATCCCAGTTGTCGTTATTCGTCCAACTGTCGCCATTGGTTGCCTTGTATAATGCCTCAAGACTTCGATAGTCCATCTCAAGGCCCTGTCCTAGGGCTAGATGCGCCATCAGCATTACAGGCAAAACTGCCGCACAGTAGTGTTTGAATACACAGACGGCGTGTGAGAAAAGTTTAAGATTGTGTCTTTGCATGGTATTGTTATGTTTGTGCAGATCCGACATTGGAGTGGGATTTTTGCTGAGATTCCCTGTCTCTGTCTTCTGGGAGACATCCAAACCGACAGGACGGAGGAACATATCGAACCTGCGTTAAAACATTCGGATACTGGATATGAATCCGGAACACTTGAAGCATACGACTTTTTTTTTCTCAATTTTGAGGATTTGAGCGAATATTTTCCCCTGATTCCGACATTTTTTGCTGAAATCCCTCTTGGTTTGGCATTTTTTCCCAATGGTTCTATCCACAACAATGCCAGTAGAACCAAACACTGAAACCCAAGCAGATCCAAGTGCCGTCAACTACACTCCTTTCGGTGATCACACAGTGTCCCAGACTCCCCCGTCTTATTAAATGTCAGCCGGTCAACGACACAGCCGTCATCTAATCCTAAACTGTATCTGATGAATGAATCCGTGACTGCGATCTTACTTGCCATGAAATTATCTTGGGTTGATGAAACCGAAATTAAGCATTCCATACAAATGCCGGCAGAACCATCCAATTAATTAGGTTGAGTACACGCACTGTACCAAATATGATTAACGAGGTCGGTAATTATCTGGTGTATCTCTGTATGCAGTCGGCGCTGCCCCCACTCCTCCAACACCACCAAACGTATAATTCTGCAGACCAAGGGTTTCTAATTCTGTGCCGGGCACAGGGAAATGGATTGCCGTTCCCGTAACGAGATCCCCAATCCCCCTATCATCGTAGAAGGCCAACCCTCCTGCCGTATTCATCGTCTCGATCCGGCGTTCATGCTTGAGCTTAGCCCAAAGGCTCGCAGAATCCAGGTGACTCTGATCATCCGTATATGAACCGGCAGGATCTGATCCACTGGCAGGATTCATCCGTCCGCGGCGCACACGAGTTCGATTGATCAATGCGGCAACCTCCGCCGTACTGCCGCCGGTACGCAACAACGCCTCTGCTTTGTACATGTTAAGCTCAGCGAGAGTCAGGTGCGGCATGGGACCCTTTCGAGCACCTAACAGGTAATACCAATACCGTTTGTGGAGATGCGAGGAGTAGTGATAAGTACCACGAGCGGGCGGGAAAGGACCAGGGACACCTAAGTATTCAAAATCTGTACCACTTACCGTTGGATCATTTTCAGCCCCAACAATACGGCGATCTGATGTAACGATATCAAACACCGAACGATCTTGTAGTGGTGTCGCCAACCAGGCCTGATAGCCTCCCGACTCATCCGCAGGCCCGATTGTACGATAATCAGCCCTGGCCCAGGTCTCCTGTTGAGCATAGAATTTCAGGCAGTCATCCTCCTTCGTATCATATATACCCGCAGTTGCCACAGGGGCAAAGTCTTGGGTTATCCCGGCATCAATGAGATCCACGATATTGCTCCAATCCACCGCTGCACGTTCATCTGGATCCCGGGCAACTTGAATTGTGAAACGTACAATGAATGAATTGATAAGTCTCACTATGTCAGCAGAATTCAAATTCAATCCCCAAATCCAATCATTGAGTGTAAATGTGTTTGATGATGCAATATCACGGGCCTGTTCCAACATCTGGATTGCGGCTTGATGTACCTCATCATAGGGGCGCAGTTCAAGTTTATCGGTCTCCAGATTCACATTCTCGTCAAAAATAAATCCCCGATCAAAGAAAAGAGATAGACTCCCGTGCATCAGCCCCTGATTCATTTTTGCAAATGCTTTCAGTTGATTTGTATCATGACCGTCTTGTGTGAATATGTTGTCGTCTACACTTCCATCTTCTTCGGCCCGGGCAATTGCTTGTAATGCATCATTTACATTTGATATTCCCCGGTAGTTGTCAAACCAAGACTCCTCAACAGGAGCGCGGTCGACATAATTTGGATTGTTATTCCAAGCAACACGGGGCTCACTGGACATGTCCTGCATACTCCAGTTGGCCCAGGAAGATGAGTTTTCGTCTGCCATAGTTGACAAGAGAAGTGCACCGTTTTCGCAACTCTGGATGCTGTGCCAGTAGTCGGAGAATGTACCTCTTAGCAAATTTACAACATCCCCCGGTTGTGAAAAGGCAATCTCTCTGTCTGGATTGTTTTCGTTTTCTACGGCCAAGTCCTGACATGCCACTACTACAGTCAAAAGGAATCCGATTAGTGTGTATAATGCGAATGGTTTCATTAGATTAATACTTTCAGTTGGCATTTGCCCCCTTATCTAAAACTGGAATTCCAATTTCACCCGAACTGTTCGGAATGGGGGATAATTGAAATTGTCTACACGATAGAGTGTCGGATCACTACCATCTCCCACCTCAGGATCAAATCCAGAGTAGTCTGTAAAGGTGAGCAAATTGCGTCCGATAATACTTGCCGAAGCGGAATGCAGTAAGTTACCAAAGACATGGGAAAGTTGCTGGCGGTTGAGCGTATATCCTATGGAAAGTTCTCGTAACTTAAGATAGGTTCCGTCTTCCACGAAATGACTGTTTTTCCCCGCCGCATCGTAGAGTGTTTCGTAATATAGCGTGGATTTCTTCATACTCTCTTCTTTTCCTCTCTGATCCTGATCCCCGCTTCGACCATCACGAAAGCCCCATTGTTTGGTGAAATTATAGACATCTCCACCAATCTGGGCCCCCCACAGCATGTACAGGTGAGCCCCTTTATAGCGGAGTGTAGTGCTAACACCTAGATTGAAGTCCGGCAATGTATTCCCAATCTGAACCCGACCTGTCTTATTTTTTTCATCATAGTACTTAATGGGGATTCCCCAGCGGTAACTAGCATCGCCAACCTCAACCATTGTTCCCCATAGATCATCTTCCCCATCTAAGGTGCCGTCTGGCCCCGCACCGCCAGTGTAACTGTTACCTTCCCCAACGGCAACCACATACCCATCGTCATTAACGTCAAAGAAGCCTGGATCAACCCCGGATGGAAGATCAGATATATCCGTGATAAACTGGTCCCCATACATACCTCCCAATATCTCGCCCTCTCTATAAAAGAATAGACTCTGGGGGCCCCCCAAATAGGGGTTGGAGTTGAATTGGGTGATCTCTTGGCGAGTTCGGTCAAAAGCAACCCCCATCTCGACGGAGAGATCCCGTGAATTGTACACATTCGCGTTAACACTGACTTCAATGGTATTGGATGCTAAATCACCTGCATTACGCCACTGGCTTCCAAACCCTGTGTACCCGGCAAGAGGTACGGCAAGGAGCAAGTCTTCAACCTTCGCATCAGCATACACCAATTCAATGAAGATCCGATCAACAACCCCTATGCTAAGCCCAAACTCCGTTTCCGTCTGTAATTCCGGCTTCAGGGAAGCATTCCCTAACGTTGATTTGGAAAGTTGACCGTCGCTCAGATACAGTGTCTCAAACTGCGCCTCAAACCGAGGCCGGCCACCAGCCGTCCCGATAGAAGCGTGCAGCTTCAATTCAGAGACCGGATTGTCAGCTGGCCAGAATGATTCCTCGGAAATCCGCCACGCTCCACTCGCACGAAAATAGGGTTGCCACCGCTCGTCGGCACCAAAGAGGGAACTTCCATCATAACGGAAGAAGAGATCTGCGATGTATTTATCCCTGTAGTCCAATCCTACGGTCGCATAATATCCTTCTGATCGAACGGTTTCTGTGTAACTGCCTATATACCGCTCACCACTATCATTTTCCGCAAATTGCTTAACATTAGAAAGATCAAAAATGCCTACTGTAACTAAATTGATTCCAACGATCCCCGCGTAACTATAGTCATAATCTTCGACCTGTGCCTTCAACTGAGCACGCGTAAGAAAATCGCCAAACCGTTTACGAAAAGATGCTGTCACATCATAATTGATTGCCTCAGTGCGATCATGAGCGTTCTCAATGCGACCTTCATTGACCGATGATACCTCAATCGTCTCGAAGCCAACATCCAGGAATTCAACATCCTCTCCATCCAAACGATCATAACTGAAGTTGCTTTCCAGATCCATCCACTCAAAGGGACTCCAACGGGCACGAAAATTGCCCAGAATTCGTGAACGAGAATTTTTGATGTTGGTATTCTCAATCACATAAAGAGGATTCTCTTCAATTGAGAGTGGGTCTGCCCGAACTTTCAGTTGGTCACGATCATCTCTAGCTGAGAGATTTACCAACGGATTCGTAAACATCAACCCAAAGAAAGGATTGAAGACTGAACTTGAACTGAGGTCCGATGTCACATTGTCATTTGTAGAATAGGAATATAGACCCGATGTAGACAATGTCAGATCTGAACGAATTCGGTGATCTAGGTTCAAGCGAATATTTCTTCGCTCAAGCCCGGTGAGCCCCTGGACGACACCCTGCTGAACGGTATTCGTGAAAGATGCCAGGAAATTTGTTTTTGAACTGTTTTGACTGATGCCGACATAATTTGTCCAGGTATTGCCTGGACTAAAAAATTCTTCAAATGCATTATGAAGCGTGCCTTGATACGGATTGTCGTAGAAGGCTGCACCGTGAGGGTTGAGTTCCTGCACAACTCCCGGACCATATCCATTTGGCAGACAGATTTCACAATTATTGACTTCGCCCGCGGTGTTCAAAAAGTTTCCTGATGCATCAACCCGCAGGTCATGTGATGTATTTGCCTGCAAGGATTCGGTGACACTGCCGAATCCAAATTCATTGCGGACCGTAACCCGTGTCTGATTTAGAGGGGTTGATGAACCACGCTTGGTCGTGATATTAATCACACCGTTTTGAGCCCTTGAACCGTAGAGCGATGAGGCAGCCGCCCCCTTAACAATCTCAATGTTTTCGATATCCAGTGCATCAATATCAACCTGGGCTGAACCAAGAACAACCCCATCAACAATGTAAAGAGGTTGGATGCTTCCGGTGATACTGGTCGTACCGCGTAACCGCACATTCACGGCATCTCCCGGCGCACCACTTGAAGCCTGAACGGCAACTCCGGCCACTTTCCCCTGGATGGACGCAACTGGATTTGATGCAGGTGCAAGGGTGATGTCTTCCGAGTCCACTCGGCTTACGGTAAAAGCCAGTTTCTTCTTTGGTGTTGCTTCCGCAACCCCGGTGACAACGACATCATCCAGTTGGAGGAAATCCACCTCCAGAACAAAATCTTCTGTCATAATGCCTTCACTGATCGTAATGGTCCGAACCTGCTCCAAAAATCCGACATAACGAGCAGTTAACTCCAGTATCTTCCCAACATTGTCAGCGGGAACCTGGAATGAATACGCTCCATCACTATCGGTGGCTGTACCGACCACCAGTGACTCAATGAGTACATTTGCTCCGACGAGCGGCTCCCCCGTGTCATCGGTGACCGTTCCGGAAATGATGCTCTGGGCACCTGCAAATTCTGGCAACAATATGCAGAGAGCCAGAAAATAATACCTTTTCGTCATGATATAATTCAGTGTTTGTATAGAATACCTCCAGAATGAATCGCAAACCGTGTCATTTTGGACGGATTGGACGCAAGGTAAGGTATCCTATACACAAATGGAACATTTTTCTTCGCATTTTCTGGTTTTTTGAAATTTTTTTTCCTGAACTGGAAATTTAGAAGCGTGGACACCGTCACAGAGTTGCCCGATACAATGGTTTACGAATCTGCCAAATCGGTACGTTCGAGATAGTAGAGTGCGGGGAGTTCACGAAGCTCCTGAGCAATATCCAGACCATAGCCCACAATGAATTCTCCGCTGGAAATAAACCCTACATGATCCACTTCAATCGGACTTCCCGCAACCTTCACCAAGGTAACGATAGTGACAGATTTCGGTTGATATCCGATAAGTTGCTCACGTACATATGTCAACGTTCGACCTGAATCCACAACATCTTCAACCAGAATCACATGCTGATCGCAGAGGGGCACTATCGGCGACATGATCTCCTTTACAGACTGGCTGCTCGTGGTCCGGTTCCCGTAGGAACTCAAACGCCAGAAATCCACAACACAGGGAAGTTTTATGGTGCGCACCAAGTCTGCCGTAAAGATGAATGCTCCCTGCATTAAGCCAATTACAATCGGGCGATGCCCCCGGTGCGTATGGGTCAGGGTTTGTCCGATTTCCCGAACACGCGTTGCAATTGCATCTGTATCCTTGAACAATTTCAGATGCCGGCCATGAATGATTTCAGTTTCGTTCAAAGTAGAGTCTGGCATAGTTTTGGGTTGAATTTGAAAAACGGAATTTATGCGAGACGCGACACCCAACCACCCATACAATCTCATCCTTGCTGCACACCACAATTGCATCCTTGCGCTGAGAGGTCGGGACACCAATATCCGTTAACAGGTCGCTGACCTTCTTTGTGCCTTTCATGCCCAAAGGCTGGATTCGATCCCCCGGCCTCCAGTTCCGAACCGTTAAAGGCATCAATAGTCGATCTGCGTCCAGCCAGATCGCATCCGGGCTAAGGAGGTTGCTTGGTTTCTGACGAGACAGATCAAGGATGAGCTGCCCTCCAGGAACTGCCACCGGGCGGCAATCCCCGAATAACCTCACATTCTTCATTGGCTTGCGGCCGATGGAATCTGAGAAGATGAGGTAGTTCCGGTCCCGCCAGACCTCACCACCGCCAACTTGAACCCGTTTCCCGGTCTGCAAGTGAATCAGTGCCATGATTCGCTCTGCCGCAACTTCGTCTGCCCGCGCCTGTGGAATCCATTGACGCAATCCCTCAATCACCAGACGCTGTGCAAGTACATCGGGCACCTTTTTCAAGTGGGTAATCTCCAGCGACTGCCCCTCCGATGCAGCATCAAAGTTCTTCGAAATGACCGGGACAATGAACTCATCGACCCACCGCCCAACGAGGCGGGCACTGCGAGCGAATGACTCGGAATTCAAATGCGGTATCACACTGGCACGGAGCCGCGACCGCAGATATTTCACATCCCGATTGCTCACATCTTCGCGCCACACAAATTGACGGGCATCGGCATAAGCATGAATGGAGTCTCTGGTTTCAGCCAGGAGGGGGCGTATCAGATTTTCCTCCTTATTCAACGGACGAACGGGCCGCATTCCCGCAATCCCCTCCGGACCTGTCCCTCGATTGAGATTAATGAGCAGGGTTTCGGCCTGATCATCACCATGATGCCCGACGGCAACCGCGGTAATCTGCTGCACAGAGGCGGTCTTTTCGAACAGATCATAGCGGATATCACGTGCAGTCATCTGCACAGAATGCTTTGCCCCGCTGGTCTGCGCCCGCACCGGTGCCTGATGGACATGGAGTTTCAATCTTCGCCGGCTACATACATCACGCACTAATTTTTCATCTTCATCGGAATCCTTTCCACGTAACTGAAAATTGATGTGAATAACCTCACATTCATATCCCAGACCGACCAATACATCCAGAAGCACAACCGAATCCATCCCCCCGCTGACCCCCACCAGAATGCGCTGCCCCGCAATCGCCTGATCGGTTCGCTTCATATAGGCTGCGACCCGTTCACGGAACGATTTAATCGCGCTCCCCATCGTCGGTCATACGCTGGTCAAATCGCCGATTCAGTTCTTCAAGTGTCACTCGAATAAGCGTTGGCTTTCCATTTGGAGTACGGTAGGGTTCTTTACATTCAAAAAGGCGATCAATCAGTGTCCTCATTTCTTCATCACTCAGAGTTACTCCCGGCTGTATCGCGCCGCGTATGGCTAGACTGCGGGCCATTTTTTCTTCCGCCGGAAGGGGGGATAATTCTGTTTGAGAACTCTCTTTATATCCATCAAGGATGGACTGTAGAAGTTCCTTTTCTGCACCGGTTCGTATGTGTGCGGGGACCCCGCGAACGGTAACCGTACGGTTCTCGGAGATGGAATAATCAAACCCAAGTGCCTTTGCAAGCGGATCCAGTTCGCGAAGCAGTTGACAATCCTGTTCGGTCAGACAGATCAACTGATGAAACAGCAGTTGCTGGGACAGGCCCGCTCCCGAACGCAGATCTTCCAACGCACGCTCAAAGAGGATACGCTGATGGGCAGCATTCTGGTCGACCACCAGAATCCCGTTACTGAGTTGCGTAAGAATGTAACGCTCTTGCAGTTGCCACAAAAATCCAGACGGCTTGGGATCCGCTCCACTAGGCAGTCGGCTCGGCTCCACCTCATATATAATTGAGGTCTGTTCACCGTGCACCGGCGGCAGTTCATCTGCTCTGGGCGGCGGAGTCCAGGATTCGGATGAACCGGATCGTTCCTGCTGGAAACTCAATGAGGATGCCGTACCTGGATGCTGCGGGATCAATTCTGCAACGCCCAATGCCCGCCTGCAGATCGCCTGTACAAAATTATACACTCCCCGGTCATCGTCAAATCGAACCTCAATCTTGGAGGGATGCACATTCACATCTACATTCTGGGGGGCAACGCTTAGGAATAGCGCATATGCGGGCTTTTGCCCATCTGGAAGAATCGTATCGTATGCGGATCGGATCGCATGATTCAGACTTGGACTGCGGATTGGCCTCCCGTTCACAAAGAGATACTGATTTTTTCGGGATTTTCGGGCATGCTCCGGGTGAGTCAAAAATCCTGATACGGAGATGTAACTGGATCCCTCATTGATCTGGACAAGATGCCGTGCTACATTCGCCCCAAGGATCGCACGGAGGCGTTCCCGGAGTGCATCCAGAAAATTCTCGGCATATGAGCCGGCAAGCCGGTAAACCTCCTGCTTTTCATGTTCGAGTTTGAATGATGTCCACGGGTTCGCCAGTGCACAAGTAACAAAGACCTCCGATATATGACGAAATTCGGTGGTCGGTGCTTTCAGAAAACTCCGCCGCGCCGGAACATTGAAAAAGAGATTCCGAACGTCAATCGTTGTTCCCACTGTGGTAGCACACGGCGACGTTTCAATAGTCGCTCCCCCCTCAATGCGCAAATGGGTTCCCTCTGAATCTCCCTTCCGCTTGGTCTTCAAGGATACCTGAGCAATCGCAGCAATGGAAGCCAGAGCCTCCCCCCGAAACCCCAGTGTACGAATATTTTCTAAATCTTCCGCCCGTGTAATCTTGCTGGTTGCGTGACGTTCAAAGCACTGCGCCGCGTCCTGCGAACTCATCCCTGTCCCGTTATCTCTGACCTGAATCAGATTGCTCCCCGCGGCTTTGATCCAGACAGAGATATCGCTTGCACCTGCATCAATGGCATTCTCAAGCAATTCCTTGACGGCCGATGCAGGACGCTGAACCACCTCACCGGCCGCAATCTTGTTGGCCAGCTCAATCGGCATCCGCCGGATTTGCGCCACTTGCTCCATAGATGCGGACCTAACGTCCGATTGCGTTGTAAATATAGAGTGCCGTAAGCAGTAGCGCCGCAAGATAAAAGAGCGCAATCGGACTGCGCCGACGACGAACACGACTCTGAATCCTCATGCGCCGCTTCAAACTGTCGTCCTTGCGCGGATCATAATAACGAGGCGTATAGTCAAACTTTCTTGGTTGCGCTTTGCGCCCAAATAAAAAACCCATCTTAAAACGAACCAGCAATAAAGACAATGTACATATAAGCTAACGGAGCCGCGACAATAATCCCGTCAAAGCGATCCAGAATGCCTCCATGGCCGGGTAGAATAATGCCGGAATCCTTTACATCTGCCACCCGCTTAAACCGGCTCTCCGCTAAATCCCCCACTGCACCCGAAAGGGTGCAGACCATCCCCAGGATTAGAAGATGAATCAAGTTCAGCGGCATTTCAACGGTTGCATTGAGAATAAATACCGCAAGGATTGCTCCTGCAATCCCGCCAAGAAATCCCTCCCAGGTTTTGCCGGGAGAAATCGTTGGGGCCATGGAGTGTTTCCCAAAAAATGATCCCGCAAAAAATGCAAAAATATCGCTTGCCCATACGACTACCAGCACCGTGGTCGTGAGCATCAGCGCCTCCTGCTCGCTATACCCTTCAATGGTACGCAGATCGGTCAAAAAAGCTAGCAGGGCCGTCGGATAAACTGCCCCCGAAAGCGTTGCCCCAAGCCGCATCAGCGGCTGCCGGGTTTTCGTGAATGTGCACCAGAGAACCAAGCCGACAACCGGGACAGCGGTCAGCAGAAAAATATCAGGAACCAATGCCCGGAGTGACAACCCTGCACCTAATAACAGCCCGGTAATAATCCACGCCTGCACCCCGCATCGCTCATAGAGTTGATATAATTCAATCTGCCCTACAAGCGCAATCACCAAGACGGCAATCCCGAAATGCCACGGCCCAAGCCATGCAGAACCAATCAGCAGGAAAGCACCGATGGAGGCCGTAAATAATCGTGTCAGTACCTGTGGCATATGCTTCACATCCTCTACTTATTCTTCAGCGCTTCCCGGGTCAGTTCATCGTCGGTGAGCGATTGCTTTGACAGAATTTCTGATGCCAGTGCTTCCATCGATTTTGGCACCAGAACTTTCACCTTTGCCAGATAGCCATGTGTCAGATTAAACGCATGATCCCGCTGGTTCAATATAACCGCCGGGATTTCCGCATCCACTAGGCGCGCATGAATTAAAGCACCTTCATAATCCGTGCCACAGCGACAGATCTCTACCCAGTCAGCGATGTTTTTGCCCATAACTTCGGTGAATAAATCGGATACAGACCAAAAACCCAAGCATCCCCCCGACCATCAACGGCCACGGAATGCTCTCTGGATCGGAGATGGAAGTAGATCCCCACTCGGATACAACCAGCGATAACCCGTTGTTCAAAAAATGTAAAACCACCGGGATCAGTAAACTCCCTGTACGCCAGGTAACATAGGCAAAGTAGCAGCCTAGTAATGCAAGCGGCAGCGCCTGCGTGAGTCTCAAATGAAATAAACCAAACAGGATTCCAGTAAACAGGATTCCCCCGACGATTCCCATCCCCCGCTCCGCACGCCTCTGGACAAATCCCCGGAAAAACACCTCTTCAAAAATGGCAGGGGTTACTGCGACATAGAGCAGATTCATATAAAAATTTCCCCCTCCCGAAACAAGCCAATCCACGATCTCCATCTGCTGATCTTCCAGTGTCCGGAGAAATTCAGGCAGGGGAAGTTTCTCGTTGAGAATTCCCAGCCCCAGGACCGCTGGAAGCAGGCAGAAAAAGCCCACCGTACACAGCACAAGTTCTTTTCTCGTGCATGGAGACAGGCGTAAATATTTCAGCGGCTGCGAAGACTCCAGCCAACTTGCCAGGAGTGCAACCCCGCCAAGTCCCAATGCTAATCCAATGGCATTTGCTCCCAGCAGCGCCCCCCCATATTCCTCAAGAACTGCTTTTTGATTTGCAACGAAATCCTGAAGTCCAACTCCCTCCAGGGCAAGAAAAATAACCGATGCCAGATTACCAATCACTAGATAGGCAATCAGCCCGACGCATCCCCATAATAACAGAACCCAATAGGTGGACCACTGTCCTGATATTCCATCAAAGAGGCTCAGACGACTTGAAGAACCGGTTTCGTTCAATGCTGCATGCGCAGAACCCCCGCTGAGCTGAAAATCATCCGGTTTATTCAAAAAATCGTCGGCCATTGAAACGTTTCGAGTGCATTGTACATTAGAGAGGCATGCGCCCGTAGCTCAGCTGGATAGAGCGTCTGCCTCCGGAGCAGAAGGCCAGAGGTTCGAATCCTCTCGGGCGTACCCTTCCCTTCCAGATTTAGGTTTCAATCTGTCCCTCCGAGGATGCCACCAGGGTGGCTACCGTCGCATCTCCTGTTACATTGCATACGGTTCTGCACATATCAAGAATTCGATCCACCCCCAGGATCAGAGCAATTCCCGCCGCAGGAACTCCGACAGACTGCAGGATGATGATGAGCATAATAATTCCGGCACTTGGTACGGCTGCCGTACCAATAGAGGCCAGAACGGCCAACAGAATAATTTCAATCTGATCCATAAATCCCAGAGCAATTCCCAGTGTCTGGGCAATAAATACAGCGGCAACCGCCTGATAGAGGGCCGTGCCATCCATATTGATTGTTGCACCAAGCGGAAGTACAAACGAAGACACTTCTTCACCGACCCCCAGCTTATTCTCGACCCGGTCCATCGTTACAGGAAGGGTTGCCCCGCTTGAGGAGGTACTGAACGCAACCAACTGCGCAGGTGCAATTCCCATGATGAACTTCTTAATTCCCATCGGGGTGAAAAATTTAATCAAGGACCCATAGGTGATCACCACTTGCAGAACCAGACCGGCCAGCACAACCAGCATGTAAAACCCGAGTGCACCTAACAGACGCCACAACTCACTCAGATTGTCCCCAGAAATCAAACTGACCGTATCCGCAAGAAGCGCAAATACGCCCAGCGGGGCAATCCACATGATGATTTCCACGAGCTTAATGACCGTTGCGGTCAGGCTTTCAAACAGGCCCAGAAGCGGCTGCGCTTTCTCCTTTGGAATCAAGAGCAGGGCAATCCCAAACAACACCGCAATCAATACGACCTGAAGCATGTTGCGGTTATTGGAGGCGGCCGCGGCAATATTTCTAGGCACCATATCCACAAACGCCTGGAGCGGGCCGCGCTCCTCGGCCGATGCCGCACTTTCCTGCCGCTCTTCGGCCATATCGCTCCACTCGGCCTGCAATTCTGTACGGACATCTTCGGGAACGGTATCTCCCGGCCGGACAATATTGACCAGAACAAGGCCAATGATCAATGCAAAAACGGTCGTACCGATATAGATTGCAATCGTCTTGCCGCCGATACGTGCAAGTTTACGTGTATCCGAGAGCGAAGAAACCCCGGTAATGATGGAGCCCAGAACGAGCGGCACCGCAATCATAAACAGTGCATTCAAAAATATATCCCCGAATGGGCTGATCCAATTTTGTGTGAATTCTCCCCAGCCCATTGCGGCGGAAAGGATCCCATATCCCAGCCCTAGTACAAGGCCGAGGATAATCCAGATGTGCAGTTGTTTTTGCCAATTCATCGTGTACGGAAAATTATAGTGATTCGTTAATATAACAATATCGTGTCAACCTGTCTTCAGACTGCAGGATTCTTAGAACCCATCGTCCTGTGAGATCATCACTGGTTAAGAATGAAATGTAGGCGAGGTGCAACATACATTCTCCCCTGCATATCCCCCAGCAGCCCCAGACTCACCTGCACGCGGCGATTGTGTAACCGGGCAAATACTGCTGCATCAACCGCAGCAAGTATATGATTCGCAATCAATAATGTTGTAATTCGTGAAGCTCGTCGCAGGTAGGTGTTTGCATCCGCATGATTGTCCGCGTACTGATAAAAACGGGGAGATACATGCGCCTTTCGATCTGCTGACCCGCTCGTTTCCGGTTCAATGGATGGTACAAACTCTCCATCCTCCGTAATCCAGGTCGCCTGGCCATTGCGTGTCAGAGCAACATAATCATCCCATCCCGGCGCATATTGAAAATACTTGCCGATCAATTCATAGTACTGCTGCTCGCCAAAAAACGGCAATACATGCGAAAACGCGGCTCCTGTGCTACTGTTGTAGACGGCCCCCTCTACACGTCGGATCTCCTGGATCAGAGACCGGACCGCCAATTGGTCCGACTGGGACCAGGCATCCGGGTTGGTGAGGTCGATACTAGAGAGTAGTGAGGAAATTTCAATGGGGTTGGCCGTGACCGGTCTGCCACCCGGCAGATGATTCAGATACTGCATATAGTCATTCAGCCAGGATGCATAGCGAACGGGGCTCCAGTGAGCGTGCGCCTCCATTTGATAGGCATCCCGGCCATCGTTGCCTTTCTGATGCCAGGACCGGTACAATAGAAGTACGGTGGCTTCGCCGGCAATGGCAACCGCGGCCTTGATCCAGTTTCGATTGTATACCTGTCCAGCCCCGGGGACAATGGCCGACATCCCGAATGCGAGGGGAACACTTTTTTTGGAGGTTGAGAACAGGGCATCCAAACTGTCTGCGGTCGGTTGTGCCTGTACATTGGGATGGGCGAAACCGGTAATCACAAGCACCAACACGGAATATCGCATTACGTTACGAGTCAAGCGCGGCTAACCACGGGGTAACCAGACCTTCGAAATAGGCAAAATTCCCCGCACCACGAATGCGTTCCTGGACCATTCCTGTCCCATCAATCACATACGTGACCGGTCGCCCGAACACAAGCTCATTCTGGAACGATTCCGGTAAATCTTCCAGATTCACATATCCTGATACGGTCTTTTCCGGTAACAGATCTGTATACAGTTGGAGTTCTTCCAAGGCCTCATCGGATATGGTGACAACTACGAGCCCCTTGTCCTGATAGGCAGCCTGAAGTGCATCCAGTTCCGGCAGTTCAGTGATACAGGGCTGACACCAGGTTGCCCAGAAATTCAGGAGCACCACCTTACCGCTGTAATCCGCAATATTTCGTTTCTCCTGACTAGAGACCAGTTGAAACTCAAAGGGCTCAACATAGGCAGAGGCAATTTCCGTGCCGGATTGTTCGTGATACGTCCATACCATTGCAACCGCTAAACCTGAGATGCACACAAGCACGACGCACATCACGGTGACCATCCACTGCACGGGCCCTTGAGGGACGGGGTACAGGTTCTTGCGCAGGGCAAAATAAATCCCCCCCACGCCGACCAAAATAGACAGAACTGAAAGGATAAGCAAGATCGTCATGTAATTTTATTCAAACTTGAAATCAGCGGTCATCTTAAATGAAACCCAACGATATCATTCTATGATCAATGTTCACAGGACTACGACCAATTAAGATAGAGTATCCTGATGGAATTCGCCTCAAATTATTCAGCATGTATCCAGAACAGCAAGCAGCATGCCAAATCCCAAAGGCCATAGATGTAATCCGTCATCACAGCTTACATATCTGCCGTCATTTAAGCCCATTTGATTTACCAAACCACCGAGCCCTGCCTGTTGCAAAATAGATTAACTTGACATAATTAATTTTGCTCAAAAAGTTCCATTTTTTGCATCTGACTCTGTTCGGGATCCTTCCATCCCAAGCGAACCGTTCATCGTGGTAGGGGCACGGGGTTTCCTGGATGCCCCGCACAGATCCGACCTGCGTATTAACACAGCCGGCTCCATTCCTTGGGTCGAACCATCGTGAATAACGGCAAATTTTGCCGTAGCCGTGGGCCCCCCATCCCCATCTCAGGGTATGAAATATGGCATGACCTCCCAACTTCCCCTTAGCAGCCTGTGGATAAAGTCTGGGATTCTAGGAATTCTAGATATAGAGCGGTATATTATGGTTGTGGCCCTAATTTCAAATTCAACCCGATCAATTCATGGCTGTAGGAAAGCGAAAGGAGTGTAGACAGGGGGAACTGTTTTTGTGTGCTCACGAGATCAGTTCTTCGTCCAGCCCCTTCTATGAGGCCTTCAACAAAATGCTGAGCAAGAACGGATTTGACGCGTATGTGGAGGAACTTTGCGAGCCATTTTATGCGGACGGTAAAGGTCGTCCAGGCATTCCTCCGGGGGTGTATTTTCGGATGTTGCTGGTGGGGTTTTTAGAGGGTCTGGAGTCGGAGCGT
>JAJECE010000042.1 GCA_022822185.1 Rhodothermales bacterium
ACCGTCGGCGCTTCGCCTTTCAACTCCTCCATGGCAGGTTTCAGTGTGGCCGGCTCACTGGCATTGCCCGGCAGAACTTTCACCCAACGCGGGAATCCCGAGGCGTTCAAGACCAGGGCCAAGGTGACCAGCGGACAATCATTGCGCCGCTCTTTGCTATGCCCCCAGCGCAAGAGTTCCCCATCTCCCTCGCCATGATAAAAGGTGTTGGTTAAGTCATAAAAAATAATCGTCTCGTCAAAGTTCAACAGATCCTGCGTGGATTGAAAGAGGCGATCCACAATTGTCTGCCAGTGCTTCGATAACTTATCGGGGGTGCGATACACGGTACTCAGACTGTGTGCGTCAATTCCAAGCAAGTCCAGAATACTGGAACGTTCCGTCATCCAGCGGTGCGTGGCCCGGTCACTTCCGGGATGAAGTAATCGCCCGACAATGAGTGCACAGACCAGTTTGATGTGAGTTTCCGAGAGATTCAGATCCCGAAGAATCTGCGGGAGCTTGACCTGCTCAATGGCTTCCAGTGCCATCCGCTCCCCGGCAACGGTGCGGGACTCCGTATGGCGGATCTCATTGGTGCGGATCTTGTTTCGGGAATCGGGCGGCTTCGCATAGACATCGTAGCCTTTGTCCTGAAGTCGTTTCACGATGAGATCCAGGGCCTTCTGGAAGTCTTCATCGTCTTCTTTATGGGAGAGGGTATCTTGCTCTTTGAGCCGGGAAACGACACATTGGGTGAGTTCTCCCCAGTCTTCTTTGGGAATGGAGAAATCTGGACCGAGATTCAACAGGGTGATGTGTCGGGGGTTGCCGTCGATACGTTGGGACTGGATGAGCGAAAAGCTTTGCCCTTTTTTGCCCTCCACGGTGGTATAGGGTCGTGCACGAATGAACATGATGTAGCGCAGGGGTTTGTGATATGATGGATGGTACGGATATGGGGCGAACCAGTACCAACACTTATAGCACTACATAGAATTTTTGACAAAAAATATGCGATTACGCACCTCCAGGCGAGATCAGAGGGTAAAAATTTTCTAAATATCCGTAAATTAACAGATCAGATGACGAAGATGGGTTAACGCAACGGGGCCGTAACCGGCCAAACTCCAATCCACTGCAAGGAGACGACAATGAAAAAGCGTATATACTGGCATGTTTTTGGGATTGCAGGGCTTGTGACTGCAGCAATCAGCGTTGCGGTCTGGGCTCGCCGGGACCGGGAACAGCGGCAGCATCAGGTCCATCATTTTCCAAGAATGTGAGCCGTCTGGATTTGCAGGACACGATCATATGTCCGTGAGCGTTTAGGGTGCGAAACAGCGGCGGTGTGATGAGTGTCTGCCACATGGAGGAATATTCAGAAATCCTTCCTGGACGCGGCCAGTTAAGCACACATCCTGACTTCGACGATCCCGCATGAACGAAGATACGCAGTGTGGGATTTCTGAAAAAGTGAGCACTACAGTTCTTCCCTTGCAGGGATGAATTTTTCATCCACAAGCCTGCGTGGGATATCATCATATGTGGGAGGGCATTCCTTTCATGAAGTGCACCGTTTGGTGCTGCAGGGGTTGGTTGACGACTTGATAGAGGCGAATACATCTTCGGTCTCCTTGGATAGAAGAAGATATTCGGCATGGCTTCCCGGTCACCGATGCACCGGTATTCTCCAATTCTGTAAAATCTGTCCGTCACGAAGTGTTGTTTTGAACCATATTTCGTATTATCACGGTGACGGGGAATCCGAAGCAGTGCAAAGATAACAAAGCAGATGGGCCCTTGGCCCGTACACGCTGTTCCACCCCGTCAAAGATGGACGAACGACTGAGGAATATTTCATATCTCGAAAGCCCTCCTCAGTCCTGGCTGACACCAGACACAATTCAGAGAGTCGCAAGTATTTTGCTTGCACATGCATGACAGGAAGACTGGTTTATCTAGTCATGACCAAGATGAGTGGGAACCATAGGCCTGAGGGAGTTTAGTATCAGTTAGACGATCTTCGAAAACATGATTAACACACTTACGCTTGCTCGTGAACTCACCGAATCAGGAATTAAGCGAGAACAAGTCGAAGCCATTGCTGATGTCATTGCGAAAGCCGTCACCCATCAAAACGGGAGTCTCGCAACCACAGAATTTGTACGTACCCATATGGGTGATGTGCAGAAAGAAACATGTACTCAAGTGGAATCCATACGAGTGGAAATCAGTGAAGTGCGAGTGGAAATCAGTGCCTTGGATGCAAAAATCAGTGCTACCGAGGTTCGGATTGTGTGTTGGTTAATCGGAATAGGCATAGCCTTAGGACTTTTTCAAGTATTCGGCGATCAAATCCTGGGGATATAAAGGCTGTTTAGTCCTTCATCTGACCAAGTATTCCTCCTGCCCCAGTCATCCGGCTGAAGTGGCATTCTGAATATTCTCTACATGCGGTCTAGTCAGCGTTCGTCTTGCTTCATCTCAAGTGCTTGTATCTGTGCCTCTGACTCCGAGGATCATCCTCGAACGGAGATACGCAGTGTGGGATTTCTGAAAAAGTGAGCACTATAACTCTTCCCTTGCAGGGATGAATTTTTCATCCACAAGCCTGCGTGGGATATCATCATATCTGAGATGGCATTCCTTTCATGAAGGGCACCGTTTGGTGCTGCAGGGCTGCTAGACACAAACACCCAAAATCGCTCCAAAATGAAACCTGTCAGGTGGGTAACATCAATCTGAATAGCCGGGCAATTTCATCTGGATACACAGTGAGCATCTTGCAAAACTCCCAATCTTGAAGGTTTTTGTTCACCTGAGTGCACCCAGGATCACTTTTTAGTCTGGATTATTAGTTTTGCAAGAACCTCCAGTTACAGAATAAAGTGTAATTCCCATACTCAGGAAGCCTTCCGGGATGCAATCGTTTCCAGTTCACGGACATACATCTCTTCTGCCTTGCCGATCCAGGTCCGGAGTTCGGATGAATTATAGTTGTATTGCGGAATAAATTCCACTAAACGGCTCAGATTCAGATCATTGGTTTGTATAGCAGCGCCGAGATTGGTGCCGTCCACGCCGTTGCAATGTTGTTCGAAGTGTTTGTGGAGCGGGTTCAGCATGAGCGGTTTCCCGAGGTACATGGCTTCTGCCATGCTCTCGAATCCCGAGGTCGTAACAATCCCCTGGCAGCGTGCCATCATTTCCAGGAACCGGGTACCGTGCAGGCGGTGGAAGGTGAGCGTGTCGCTGTAATTCGTGATTTCTTCGGCCTGATCATTATTCCAGAAACAATGCAATCGGTAGCCGGGATTGCGTTCATGCCAGGCCACCACATCTTTACTGAGACTGTGATGATACAGGTAGATCAGAAAATACGGTTCAGATACATCTTTCGGCAGGTCAAATAATTCATCCCGGAGCAGGGGGGGCATGACGACGATCTTTTTTTCCGGTAGCGGCGGCGCATCATAGAGAGAGAGAGCAAGTCGGCGTTCGGCTCCTAACCCAGTTAAGCGTGTGAAGGTCATGGTTGAAATTTTCTGTACCTCAAATCCGGTCGGGAACTCGTATTGTGGATGCAGAAACATAAATTGATGTCCGACGGCAACCATTGGGATTTTTGGGCGCTCACGCAGCATGAAGAACCCCGCAAGCGGCTCGAAGAAGTTTACGAGAATGTTCGGGCGCTCTTTTTGGAGGATTTCGCTAAGGATTGAAAAGCTGCGGTTGAATTCGGTCCAACGAAAACTGTTATTGACCAGGGTACGTCCCCAGTCAATGCTTCGGGTTTCCTGATTGACAAAGAAGCGCCCACCGGGCACCTGTACGACGGGTGCTTCCAGGCATTTTTCAAAATAGTCGGGAAGTACAAGGTCGCCCCCCTGACTCACCACTGCCTTGCAAACCGAGTGCCCGGATTTGCGGAGTATGGATGCTAGGGCAAGGGCTTGGGTCAGGTGTCCGCGGCCTTCGCCCTGCACAATAAAGAGTGCACGTAATCCAGGCATGTCAGAGAACCGTTACCGGTGCGGCATCGGTCATCGCATCCGATGTTTCCCCATTGGTTGCCCCCCGAGTCAATTGCGGTTTATGATCCATCGTAACCCAGTGCAGTAGTTCCAGGCGGCCATCAAAATGTTCAATCAGCCCAGTGCAGCTTTCAATCCAGTCGCCTGAATTGGCGTACAGGATGGATTCAATTTCTCGGATTTCCGCAAAATGAACATGTCCGCAGACAATCCCATCGGCGTTATTTGCTTTTGCGACACCAACCATTGCATTTTCAAAGTCGGCAATCGCCTGAACGGCGCGCTTTGTCCGATGCTTCATGTAGGCGGAAAGTGACCAATAGGGCATTCCCAGTAAGCGTCTTGCCCGGTTTAGCCCGCGGTTGGACACGAGCAGTACCCGATACGCTTTGGAGCCGAGTACAGAGAGCCAGCGTGCATGTCGTATCATTCCGTCAAAGACATCTCCATGCAGGACAAGCAGTTTGCGGCCGTCGGCGGTCACATGCATGGCTTCCTGTTTGATATGGATCCTTCCTAAATGAAGTCCGAGGTAATCCCGGGCAAATTCATCATGATTGCCGGGCAGGTAGATCACTTGTGTCCCTTTGCGGGCTTTGCGCAGGATCTTTTGGATTACGTTATTATGGAACTGATCCCAATGCCATGATCTGGATAGGGCCCAGCCGTCAAAGATGTCTCCGACAAGATACAATGTATCACTTTCGTTGTGCCGCAGAAAGTCAAGCAGGTAAGCTGCTTTCGTGTCCTTGGTGCCAAGGTGAAAGTCGGACAGCCAAATCGTGCGATAATACTTTACCTTACTCATTAGGTGAATCGCCAGCCGGTTGGATTGGTATTCATTGGGATTGATTCAATTCAAACCTCTTTCCCCTGTATACGATCCTCTTCAATAATTGCTGCACAAAGATCTTTATAGGTCTCCCGGGATGCTTTGGAATCAAAAAGAAGCAGTACACGTGAACCGTCTCCCAGCAGTTGGACATAGTGTTTCCCTTTCTTCTTCCCCGATGTGATATGTTCCACCTCGTCATAACGGACAATGGTGATTTGCAGCCCCATAGGGGTGCGGGAATAGAGCAGAAGACGTCTGGACGTATGTAGAAGTATGGATTTACGGGGTTTGGATTCTAAAGTGACACCGCTTAGGACACGGTCTCTATAGAGGACCGCTTCCTTGTTCAGGCTTCGTTCAACTTCAATTCTATTTTTCTTGCGCATGCTTTGGATAATTATTAATCATGTTTAAATTATATATATAAGTAACAACTCTCATGGTCTTTTTGGTGTTTCATCGCCCGTTGCCTGTCATTGCAGGCTTGCGCTCCGCAAGGACAGGTCTCACATAGGCTCCACAACCCGTTCGGCACAGTTCGTGCCAGGATGCCATCCCCGATGCCCGGATATTTACGGACGCATTCGTGTCCGCATTCGCTTGGTACCCGCACGCTAGACATAGAAACTCGGACTGCCTTTGCCGATTCTTTGCATTCACACAGAAACACTTGCTACATGTCTGCGATGTATAATGTGGGGGCATCTTGATCGCCACGCCTCGCTCCCGCAGGAACTGCTCCAGTATCGCCCATCCTGTTCCCAGTATAGAGCGGTTCAGTCCTGCTTTCTGCTTCACGTTCCTGCCCGGATTCTCGACCGTTCCTTTCGCGCTTGCGGTCATACCCTTGGTTTTCAGGTCTTCCAGAATGACAAGCGTAGAGATTTCGGTGAGCGATAAGGCAATATGACGCAAGTCATTCCTTCGAATGTTCTTGATCTTGCGTTCATGGCGTGCAATGGTTTTCTTTAGTCTCCTCCAGAAATGACTTCCTTTCTGTTTGTTCGCCAGTCGGCGTTGAAGCTTCTTAATGCGCTTTTCAATACCAGAGGTGTCGGTCAGATAGAAGATCCTTCCCGCACTGTCCGCAACCTGCCCGCAATTGCGGTCGACCCCAATGCCAATGCCGTCCGCGTCTTGTACTACAGCGTCCACTTCATAGACGACCGTCATATACCAGTTTCCGTTTTCTTCAAAGATGCGGGCCGTCTTGGGCACTGGGTTTGTGTAGCGGTTCACTCGATAAAATCGCAGCATCTTCACATACATGCCCGGCTTTAACCGAAAATACCCGTTCTTTGAAAATCTGCGTCCTCCAGATACGTCTACGGCGAAACTTTTGCCTGCCTTACCTTTTTTCTTGAACCTGGGTAACCCCCGCTTTTTCTTGAAGAACTGCTTATAGGCATCCGCCAGATCCTTCAGTCCAGTGCGAGTTGCGGTCATGGGATATTCTCTTAGCCATGGTGCGACCGTATCCTTGTGTACTTTATACCACTTGTAGAAATCAAACTGGGATGTCTGGGATTGCCCGGTTTTCGAATAATCCTCTCTGGCGTTTGCCAGCGCCGCATTCCAGAGATACCGGTTGACTCCCGCCAATACGTGTAGGAACGGATAGACTCTTTGGTCTCCCCGTAAGCGAAATTTGACCGTCATGTACTGGCGGGTCCCTGAGCCAGCATCAGGCCTTGTCTTACAATCTTTAACAGGCATGGCATCAAGCGGGTGATGTTGTTATATAGGCAATCAGGGAGGGGCTCTCTTTCCTGACTGTATTCGTTCTATCCATCTGACTAAAAAAGTTCCCACTCATTGTTATTTATGGATATAGTGTGCCACGAGCAAAATACATGGATGTGAGGCAATGACTTAGCCCTGCCTGTTGCAAAATAGATTAACTTGACATAGTTAATTTTGCTCAAAAACTTCCATTTTTGCATCTGACTCTGTTCGGGATCCTTCCATCCCAAGCGAACCGTTCATCGTAGTAGGTGCACGGGGTTCCGTGGATG
>JAJECE010000078.1 GCA_022822185.1 Rhodothermales bacterium
GGCATTGGGGTATCGGTTGCATCCGAAATTTTTCCACCATCGTACAAGATTTTCCACGGCGAATTCGGCTGTATCCGAGGAGTCTCCAAGGCAGATGAACCCATGCTTGAACAGCAGATCATAGATCCCGTAAGGGATTGCTTTCGCAATGGCCAGAGACCGGAAGTCGTGATCGTTCATCCGTTTGGATACGTTCGCCCATACGGCCCCGGCATTGGCAAATAACCCAATCAATTCCTTATTTACCCGATTATCCCAACCTTTGACAGTTTGTGGGGAACCCTGACGCACTGCATAAATCCTAAGGAGAATGAGTGGGGGTACGATCCGATCACACTGCAGGAACTGTCGGATATTCTGGCCTGTCTAGCGTGTTGGTGTTGAGGATCTGGACGAGTCAGGTAACGAGGTCTTTAAATATATCTTCCGTGATCTCCTTACTGCATTTCAGCAGGGTAATAGAAATGCGCATATACCCGCCTCATGACGTGGAGAGAACTGCACGGCACCGAAAACTCTACCCTGATCAGTGATGTTTCCGGATCTGGATCCAGAGATAGTGCAAATACTAAACCGCATAGGGGAAGCGGAAGCTCGTGCTTTTCCAGACCCTGAACTGCTCGCTTATGAAGACAGTTCAACACCGAGGAGGGCATATGCATTTATTGCGGCTGTGAGGAGGAACCCGAAAACCACACCGTGGAAGATATCGGATACTGTAATTGTGACCCTCTCTGGTCAAATACAGAGACCGAACATGTATACAGTGAGAAAGCAGGTCATCGCGTCGGCGAGGTGTGATGAGGAAGGGTTGTGGGTGCTCGAAGAGAAAGTCATCTACCCCCACACAATCGCTTCTGGTGCAATCCAGAAGCAGTATGCGGTTTTTAAATCACTTCCGTCTGGCCGCGTATTACAGGGCAGGTGGTATGACGACATCAATGCCGCACTGCGGGCGATTGAGCAAGTGCACGGGAAACTGGCATGGGCACCGGATGTCACAGATGAGTGGATCAAACAACAAAAAACCGCCCCACACTATTGAATCCGCGAATTCGGCAAAGTGAATGCCGCGGAGCGACAGCCAGATCAGAAATGCCGCCCGCAGGTGGATGGCAGCAGCAGCGTATGTAGACGAACGGGGCGCGTCACAATCGCAGGTCAATCACTTCGGCTATCGCTCTAGGTCACGGTCAGCATCGGGGAAATGTCCATGTCCAAGGGGGAATTCCCCAGAGGGTGGGTCAAAGGGGCTATCCGGCGGGAAATCCAGACTGGGAGGAGATTGGTCGGGTGGATCCCGCTCGATATAGTAGTTGGCGATGAACCAGCGGCGCATGGAGGGGATTGGGATCGCATAGCGCCCATCCCGGTGGTCTAATACCCCATTATGAAGCGCACGCTTGAAGACAGTGTCCGCCTCCTGCTTGCCGACCGCCTTCACAAGGGATTCCATAATTGCTTTTCTGGACTGCGTTTGATCCTCCCGTGCACTCACAAAAGCTTCGGCAATGGCCATACGGTGATCCTCGTCCAGTCCCTCCGCTCTGGATTTATAAAACTTTGTTCGTTGTATCTCCCCCAATTCGAGCACTTCCTTCAACTTCGCTGGAGTCATCTGCCGCCCCGTTGCCCGCAGGTGGATGGCAGCAGCCTGCGCATAGGCGGCTACATGCTGCGGCCAACCATAGGTCTTCTGCATAATCGCATCAATCCAGGGCGTGGGATCTCCCTTCGCCCGCCCCTCTTTCTTGAGCCAGTCCCTGATGACCTTCCGTTCCGCTTCCGGTTTCAGCGGGCCCAGCTCTACGTAGCAATTCGCCTTAAATCTGGACACGCCCAGATCTTTGAAAGCTCGCTTCGTCGCACTCAACCCGGCGGCGATCAGCATCACGGGGCGTCCCGTCCGCCCGTTGTGGATTGCGGTCAGCAGGGCCTTCGCGCCGATAAACGGAATCCCGGTCCCCACCGCAAGGTCGCTCATTAACTGCGCTTCATCCAACAGCAGAACCAGCCCTCCTTTCCCCTCTTCGATGACACCCAGAGGAGTTTTTGCCGCCCCACCGACAACGACTCCCGCCTTGAATACACCAACATCTATACTAGCCGATCCCTGTGTGAGCCATCTACGCCATCGCATCCACGATGTATCAATAGACTCGTGAAGTACCTCTGGGTCTAGAAGCTTATGCGGATCCACCTCTGCCAATGCAAATCCCTTGATTGCAGCCAGGCGGGCACATTCGTGGAGCAGTGCACTCTTGCCCGCACCAGGTGCGGCCTGGATCAGGAAGGTGGTTCCCTCCTCAGGATCGTCCCTCGCGAACTCCAGACGTTCCTTGAAGTCGGCCAGAATTCCCTTCCGCCCATGGAAGTACTTTGCCCTCCCCCGGTCTTTTACATTGGGGGATCTGCGATCAGAATCACTCATGAGGTATAGTGGCAACTATCGGCAGGACAGAGAATGATTTTGGGGGCAATTTGTTCCAAAGGAAAAGGAAGAACAGATGCGGGGAAGCCTCCTGATCTTGCATAGACTTCCGTTTTTTATGCCGAAAATAGGGTCCGATAATTTCCCTTTCCTGCAACTACATTTAACCGTCTTTCCCTGCCTATTGTCTTTCTTTCACCTGCCGAACAAATAGTCCTCTGGATAATTTTGCTATGCACTATGAGTGATCCTGAAGGCTGAGCATCACGCATAAAAGACCGGTACGCCACCGGCGATTCACAGAGAATCCCGCCGCAACTCCAACAAACCGGGCGCTGACACACAAACTGCATGCGCCCGTCCGGTACTGCAGAAATGAACCCGCCCTATTACAAATAATAGAGGAGACCGTATTGAGTGGACTAGTCGCCGAAGAAGTTACCGTAGGCGACCATGATCCCGATGATCGTGAACCCTATGCCTGACAACCAGTGCGTCGTCCGATTGGACTCCCGGAGCGCCTCCACCTGTGTCTGATGGGATTCCTTAATCCCCTCCATCTGTGTCTGATGGGATTCCTTATCCCCTCCATCTGTGCCTGATGGGATTCCTTGAATGACTCCAGTTGTGCCTGAAATGACTCCAGTTGTGCCCGGATCATTTCGACAATTGCATCCAGTTTGGAACCGAACTGGTCATTAGGATTGATTCCAGCCATGTTAAAAATCTCGTTGCTTAGTTCATTGGCCTCAATGAAGGAAAGCTCCTCCTTTTTGGCTATCTTGCGTAACAGGGCATAGAGACGGGTCGTATTTATTTCTGGTTAAACCATGGAAACTCAAGCAGGGCTTGATGTTTTTTTGTTCCCAAAGAGAAATTTTTGACACATCAATCTCTTCATCCGGCCATTTTTGATTGTGTTCGCTTTGGATCAAAATCCCGCTATAATGCAGAACTTACGTCAGGAATCTCCATCGAAGTCAGAACCCGAAAAACGGAATATCCTGCGTACCCTGTATTGCCCACCTGCCAGAGACATCCCCTCTCCGCCTGTGTAAGGACGAATTGCTGCGGGAAACGGGATTCAGCCCCCCCCCCGTGACACCGGGCAGATCAACTGCGATTTCCGGCCGTGGCGGTCATCTTGAAAAGCCCGCCATTCCAGACGATCATGGGCCTATCTAACCCTGCCATGTATTGACAAAAAATACCGGAAATCAAAACCGTCTCACGAGGATACCGAAAATTTGAAAACTTCAGATCCGCTGTCCTATTCTTCTGTGGAGGTTTAGACCTCTATCCACAACAATGCCGGTAGAACCACTTCGTAAAAGGTTTTGCAAGATGCTCCTACTAGAAGGTTGTGCGGGAATAGATGAAACATTGTACATTGGCTCCTGTTCTATCTGAACACATTGGACAAGGAAGGATCCGAGAGGATGTTCTTTGCCAATTCCCTTTATACTTAATCAAACACATTTTCTAAATAAAACAAACACTTATGCGGGGCCTGATCCCCATTTGTCTAACCCTGCTTGCCATTAGCTTCGGGCTATTGATCGCAAGCTGTAATGATTCGGCAATTCCGGAAGTTGAGTTGCCGGTTCTGGATGAGGAACAAATCGAACTGACTCCACCAAGTGCCAATCCCGAACCGCCGGAACTGGTGGCGCGGTATATTGAACTTCAGATTGAGATCGAATCGAAGCATGGAAAGCAGGCAGAGATTGATACTGCTGCTGTTATAGAAGGAATCATGTTGGCGAATGAACTTGCGACATATAATGGCCCGATGGCGCAAGTATTTCAATTTATTGAGGTTGGTATTGAAGCTACCGAAGCTGATTCGGCAGGACAATCCATCGAGGAAATCAGGGACAAATTGAATCAAAAGATTGGCAAGTCCCATTGCCGAACCTGTACAAGTTTTGCAGATTGTTCACGACACTGCGATGATACAAAACATTCTGATGATATGTGAACGGGGGCATGGGCAGTCGGTGAGGCTGTGACATGTGGTGGCAGTTCTGCCGTGGCTGCGATAAAAAAACCGAGTAGACGGTCGTTGATTAAGATAGGTATACTTAAGGTTGGCTGTATTGGCAAAACTCTGTGGGATACTTATCAGGGTCTTAAAACGAATGAAAATAATCACGAATTGTGTGTGAGGAGATGCAGAGATCATTTTCCAACACCCATGTGATCATGAATCGACTTACTCGACTTTTGTACTCTGTGGTGGTTCCAGCGGGCAGTTTTGTTTTTTATTGGGCAGATATTGGCCGAGGGAATCTTGGTGGTGGGGCGAATCCATACAGTGGCACAGCCACAGATCTAATTTTGGGTGCACTAGTTACGATAATTCTAATCATAGCTTTGTGGCTATATTTTCCCCTCAGCAGAAAGATTGAACGCTTTAGTCCGGCATGGAGCTTTGGGATAACTTGCGGAACGGGTTTCTTTTTCATTGGGCTTATGATGGACAATATAGGAGGGTATGCTTGGGGGGCTTATGCATGGTTCTTTTTTCTGTGGATCACGGCTGATTTCGTAGATATGCCCAATGATCGTGGGCGCAGGCAACGCTTCAAAGTGTCCTTTTTCAAGCGTGTAAGGCCAATTGAGGACGCAGATAACACTCAAGCTTAGGTCTGTCAATACATGGCAGGACTAGCCGCCAAATAAGATGCCGCAGACGAACATGATCCCGATGATTGTGAACGCTATGCCGAACAGCCGGCGCGTCGTCCGATTGGACTTCCGGAGCGACTCCAGTTGTGCCTGATTGTACTCCTGGAGCGACTCCAGGTGTGCCCGATTGGACTTCCGGAGCGACTCCAGGTGTGCCCGATTGGATTCCTTGAATGACTCGAGTTTGGAACCGAACTGGTCTTTAAGATTTTTTTCAGCCATATTGAAAATCTCGTGGCTTAGTTCGTTGGTCTCAATAGAGAAAAACTCCTCCTTTTGGGCAATCTTGCGCAATAGAGCATAGAGACGGATCGTATTTGTTGACGGCCTAGCAGCCTGTGGATAAAGTCTGGGATTCTAGGAATTCTAGATATGGCGTGGTATATTATGATTGTGTCCCTAATTTCAAATTCAACCATACCAATTCATGGCTGTAGGAAAGCGAAAGGAGTGTAGACAGGGGGAGCTG
>JAJECE010000111.1 GCA_022822185.1 Rhodothermales bacterium
TGAACCGCTCAATACTGGGAACAGGATGGGCGATACTGGAGCAGTTCCTGCGGGAGCGAGGCGTGGTGATCAAGGTGCCCCCGCATTATACATCGCAGACATGTAGCAAGTGTTCCTATGTGAACGCAAAGAATCGGCAAAGGCAATCCGAGTTTCTATGTCTGGCGTGCGGGTACCAGGCGAATGCGGACACGAATGCGTCCGTAAATATCCGGGCGTCGGGGATGGTGTCCTGGCACGAATTGTGCCGAACGGGTTGTGGAGCCTATGTAAGACCTGTCATTGCGGAGCGCAAGCCCACAATGACAGGCAACGGGCGATGAAACACCAAAAAGACCATGAGAGTTGTTACTCATGGATATAATTCCCTTTCAACCTGACGGCCAGTCACCCAACATCCTTACTCAACATTGCAAGATGTAAAGCACAAGAACAAAATCATATCATCTTTGCAGGCCCCCCATGAACATGTCCCGAAAGATGGCCCTGCTGTCAAGATATCGTACGGGACGGCCCGATTCGCCGGCCCCCAAAATGCTTGTTTTGGTCGTAGTACGCGGGTATATCCTGTATCTTTCTTATTACGGCACGATCTTTGATCAGTTTCCGTTGTAACACCCCGCTTGGTGCACGATTGCACAGGGATTGTCTAGTCAGTAATCACTCACATCTTCATTGCTTTGATTCTTTATCCAATATAGTTTTCGATGGTGCGGCCCTTCTAAATCGGTAGTATGGCAGCAACTCTGGGATCTTTTGCCTCTGTAGGCTATCCCCAATTCATGAGACATATTTGGAAGTTTTCATTGCTGCTGCTGTTGATTCATCCAGAGTTTGCAGCAGCACAGAGTTTCTCGGTCAGCGGCTATGTCGAGGACGCAGCGAGTGGGGAACGGATTCCGCGTGTGAATCTGTATCTGATTGATCAACGAGCAGGGACGAGCACAAACGATTTTGGGTACTTCAACCTGAATGTACCCGGCACAGTGTCTAGACACACAGACATCAAAGTGTCAGTCACGCATGTGGCCTATGTGTCCCAACTGTTGGAATGGTCTGTGCAATCGGATACGACACTGGTCCTTCTCCTGCAGCCCCGTATCGCCACGCTTGATTCGGTCATTGTAACACCCGAACTTGCGGGGATGCAGGCGGGAACCCAAATGAGCCGGCACACCCTTTCCGCCGCGCAGATTGAAGCCATGCCCGCAATCCTGGGCGAAGCAGATGTGATCAAGGCGCTTCAATTCCTGCCGGGCGTTCAGCCGGGAAAAGAAGGGTTCAGCGGAATCCATGTCCGGGGAGGACGGGCAGACCAGAACCTGATTCTGCTGGATGGGCTGCCACTCTACAATCCGACTCATGTTCTGGGCCTCTTCAGCGTGTTCAATCCCTCCGCCCTGAAACAGGTGGAGATGCTCAAGGGAGGCTTTCCCGCCCGGTATGGAGGCCGCCTCTCGTCAATCATCCGGCTGACCATGAAAGAGGGGAATCTGAAGCACTTTGGCGGAGAAGGAAAATTAGGATTCCTGACCTCCCGGCTGATGCTCGAAGGACCCATTGTGCGCGACCGGGCCTCCTGGATCATTTCTGCACGCCGAACTTTTCTGGATCAGGCCACCCGGTGGTTTCAACCCAAAGAAAACCGATACGGGGTGTATTTCTATGACCTGAATTTCAAGGCCAATTATATTATTTCCAGAAAAGACCGGATTTACCTGAGCGGCTATATGGGGCAGGACACCTACTCGCATCGTACCCGCCCCAAACGGAAAAATCTCCTCGGAGACGAGACGCATATGAGGGTAAACTGGCGGAACCGGCTAGTTTCACTGCGGTGGAACCGTCTTGTGAGTGATCGCATGTTTGTTAATCTCACGGCAGGCATTGTCGGGTATGACGTTACGAGTCGGTATACGTCCAGAGAGACGGTCTTTGAGGAAACAGAGACGTACCTCTCTTCCTGGGAATCCTCCATCCTGGACTACACGGTCCGTCTGGATGCCGAATACAAGCCTGGACTGCGTCACTATTTTCGATTCGGAGCCGAAGCTACATCCCGCCTGCTCCTTCCATCATCTACGAACGATGTAATTACGGGGCCGGAGAATTCTGAATCCAGATCACGCCCATCCTCACGCTTTGAGACGGGAGAATACGCTCTGTATGCTGAAGATGAGGTTTATCTTCCCTGGGAAATAGCCATGAACCTTGGACTGCGTTTTTCAAGTGGGCAAAATGAGGGACACACGACACGAGCCGTCGAACCGCGGATCAGTCTGAATGTGCCGCTGAGCAGCCGCATGGATGCGAAGGTATCCTACGCTTTTATGCAACAATACATTCACCGATTGACAGGAAGCGGAAGTTCGCTTTCCCGGGATATCTGGATCCCTTTCATGCCGGGACTGGATCCGCAGAAGGGTTCGCAAATTGCAGCCGGACTGGCATATCGCTTCCCTGGACAACAGATCCGTATCACCCTGGAAGGATACTATAAACATTTGGGAGATCAGATTGAATACCGACCGGATGTACTTCCCTATCACGCCACGGTGCGGGGCTGGCCTTCCGTCGTGGAACGGGGGCAGGGAAAAGCCTATGGGGTGGAAATTCTGCTACGGCGACAGCAGCGCCGCCTGCGCGGCTGGATTGGCTACACCTGGAGCCGATCTAGGCGATTATACGAGGGGCTGAACGGAGGCGAGGCTTATCCCGACGGGTATGAGCGTAAACATGACTTCTCTGTGGTCGGCCAATACCAACTGACCGAATATACCCTGCTTTCGGCTTCCTGGATTTACAGCAGCGGGTATCCGATCTGGCTGCCTGCCGGACGATACTTTGACTACAACTATGGAGAAGATTGGTTTGAGTACGGTTCCATCAACCGTGCCCGCGTTCCCGCAGCCCACAGGCTTGACCTGACCGCACAGTTCACCAAGGAAATTAAATGGGGCAAACGCACCTTCAGTCTGGGGATCTTCAATGTGTACAACCGGCGCAATCCCTCATTTGTCTATCCGAAAAGAGATTACTATGGAGTTATTCGCTGGCAGCGGCTCTCCCTTGTACAGCTGATCCCAGATTTTTCTTACGCAATCCGATTCTGATGAAACTCTGGACTATCATCGTTGCGGCCGTTTTTTCCTGGCATTGCTCGGTTCCGGTTGAACTGGAGTTTGAATCCGACTATACACCTAAAGTGGTGGTGAACGCAGAGTTCGCTCCAGATGAAGAGTGGATGGTGCAACTGAGTCGGAGTGTTGCCTATGCCGACAGTATAGATTGGAGTCAATATGTACTCACCAATGCCTCGGTCAAAATCCATGATTCCCAGGGAAATATGGAATCCCTGATTCATATGGGCGAAGGAATCTATCAATCCCCCGTAAGCAATACTCCAAGGGCAGATACCCGGTACACGATTACCGTGAATGCTCCCGGGTTGGCAGAAGCCCGGGCATCTTCTATTGCCCCCTCCGCTGAGATGGCATTGGTTGATATCCGTGAGGTTCCATCCGCTGATTCCACCAATCGTTCATTTCGTGTGCGCCTCCGTATTGAGGATCAGCCGGGACAGGACTACTACAGCTTAACTGTACAATACTTGCGGCCCCTTTGCCAGGTAGAGGAATCAGGACGACAGGAGATCAATGCAGTCGAGGGCGGAGGCACCTCTGCGTACTCCACGGGATTTGATTCGGATTTTCCTGCAATGCGTACTTCAATACTGGATGTCAACGACCCAAGCGGCTCCTGGTCATCCGAAGCGGTCGGGTTCATCGACGGTCAGGCATACTTCTCAGACCGCTCGTTTGAGGGGGAATCCAAGTTGATTGAACTGGCGCTGAATGTGCCGCACTATGAGGCTCTGACTCCCCATCTCCAGATTTCTGTGGCAAATTGGAGCGAAGAATTATGGTTCTATACCGAGTACTTGTTCCTGAACTACATTTTTGAGCCGAATATTTTTGAGGATACCCCCAAAGTGATTTATTCCAATGTTCACGGGGGATTAGGAATATTCGGAGGAATTGACTATGAATACCTGCGGTTTGATCATAAAGGTGCATCATGGAATGAGGAAGACCTGCAGGTGGACATGATCCAGCCCTGCACACAATAAAGACATCGGATCCGCTATGCCTAGACTGTTGACCTCTCCTCCCCCTGATCCAGCCCTGAACCCTCGAACCTTAACATGATTTTTCTCTTCATCATCTTATCTGGACTAGGCCAGTCAGCCCCATCCTGCCCGCCTGATTGTATTGTAGAGGCGGCATCTGCCACCAGCCTCATTCTGATTGATGGCGTGCTGGACGAAGAGGATTGGCAGCAGACTTCGCCTGCCGGAGAATTCCTTCAGGCAACCCCCGATGAAGGCGAACCGGCCGCGTTCAAAACTCAAGTGCGTATTCTGCACGACCAGCGGGTTCTTTACGTGGGAGCAACCCTGCATGATCCCGACCCGCGCCGGATACGGCGCACTCTTGGCCCCCGTGACCAATTCAACCGTGCCGACTGGTTCTCTATTGCACTGGATGCCAATAATGATCAGCAGTCGGCCTTTCATTTTGCGGTCAATGCAGCGGGCGTGCGTGTAGAAGGATTTGAGGTGGATGGGATCGCCCCCAGTGAATGGACCACAGAGGATGTATTTGGAGAAGAACTCCTTCAGTTTGATCCCGCCTGGGATGCCAAATGGTCTGCAAAAGTAAGGGTGGACAGTGTAGGGTGGACCGTAGAGATGGCCATTCCGATTTCCCTGCTCAGAATTACGAGCCTTCGGGAGCGCAACTGGGGCATCAATTTTCGTCGCTGGGTCGCCCGTGCCGCTGAATTCAGCGAATGGGCTCTGGTGCCGCTTCAGAAGCGTAATGGCGGCGCGGTATCCCAATTTGGAACCCTTCATCTGGCGCAGACCGTCCGCCCGGCCATCTACCGCTACGGCTACATGCATGCAATGGTGGCAAATTACCGGAGCGTGGGAGAGGAAAGGACCACGACCGTTCCGGTTCCAGGCATTGATGGCGGCCTTGCACTGGGGCGTGACATTCTTCTTCAGGCAAGTCTGGCCCCGGAGATTTATCCGGCAGACCTCAACACCTATGTTCACGATTTCTCTGTAATTGATGCAGAAATTTCTAATTACGATCAACTCTTCCCTGCGAGCCGTCAGTTGATCGCCTCTACTGCATCCGGCTCCAATCAATTATTTGACCGAATGGATGGCATGCCCTGCTTTATTCCATTGGTGGGCGGCACATCACTGCATGGACGACTTCCCGGCAGGATCACACTGGCCGGGATTGGGAGAGTATCTCTCCCGTTGGACAACGGTTTCTATAATATACCCACCGGATTCACAGGGCGCATCCAGAAAGATATCGGAACAGAATCCCGGATTGGGATTTCGGGGGCCATGGAGCCGTTTAGCCCGGAGAGCAACGAAACCACAACTCCCTTTGAGGGGATTTTGTCTGGATTCTCAATGGACTGGGACCTCCGCAGCCAGCGTCGCCCGGCACGTCTATCCGGTCAGATCGGGGTCTCCCAGTCCTCAGGCAGAAACTACTGTAACCGCTACACTGAGCAAGATCCCCAGGAGTTTCGTGACGGGGCTGCGGCCCGCGTTGAATATGGGCAGCTGGGCAAAACCTACAACTGGTTTACCCGCATAAAAGTAACGCATCCAGACTACATGGCACCCCCGCTTTATCGACGGCTCCTTCCAGATCGGACCGAGGTGAGCGTCGGGGTCCGGCATGCGCGTACAAATCAATCCGGGATCATCCGGCAGGGCCAGTTTAATATGGCAATCTCTCAATGGCTTTCCTATTCGGATCTCAAACCGGAAGAAACCATTCTGACGGGCGAGGCCGCTGTATTAACCTCTGGATATAATCAGATATCGCTTGGACTCCATGTCGGCATACAATCATCCGGGCATTTACGTCTGGGAGCAGATGCCTCCGCATCCACCGATATTCGCCGACGATTGATTCTTACCCCTGGCGCGGGGCTGAACTGGATGCAGAATGGTCTTCGGATTTCATATGGCCTGATCAATGTTAGAGGGGGACTCGGCACTAGGCTTACGCTGGATATGCAGATCATGGCTACGCACACCTCTGGAAATATGAACTCACCAACCTGGCTGTCCGAATTTCTGGCAAGTGAGCCGATCTTTACGACCCGACGCGATGATGCGCATCCGTCATTTCAGTGTCACTCAAACTTCGGGGTAGCGGATACCCGGGAAAAATCGTCTAACTGTGTCCGAGCCTATACCTTCGTCATGATTGGGCTATCCTCAAGGCTGAACTTTGAAATCGGGCTCCATGCACTGGGAATTGGTACCACAGATCACCTGAATCGGCAACATATGAAAGACGGGCGAGCAGATCTGATTGGCAGAGTTATATGGGAGTTCAAACCTAGTGCATTTATAACCCTCGGAGCCCATCTGGGAAGATCTGTCCGCTCCCGGGCAGAATGGGAACATCTGCCCGACTTATTGACGATTCCCATGCAGGGGGATGATTACCATTTTTTCAGTTTTTCAATTACCCGCCGATTACAGCGCTGATTGTGCTGGCCCATCTATCGCAAATAGACAGATGGACATATATCACCTACCCGTTCCGTTCCTTTCGGGAGACCGTACAGGCAGGAGACTTCACGCCAAAAGATGCCTGTGGGCAATTTAATGTCTGGGGAAACGAGGTTTTTGCAAAACGAATAATCCAGGCTAAAAAGCACTCCTGAGTGCACTCAGGTGAGCAAAAACCTTCAAGATTGAGAGTTCTGCAAGATGCCCCCTTATCCGTGATTACTCCGCATGGAACGTGTGCTGACAAACCGTACGACCATCTGCGATCCGCGTGTTCAAATCTCTGATATTGTGTTCTCCGGAAAATTCGTGCACAGATCTGTCCAGGTGCTTTCATTTTCATACATCATTCGTTATCCCTATCCCAATGCAAAGTTGTCCGCATGATTGCAAAAATCAGCGGCATATTGCCATTTACAAAACAAAAATCTTATCTTTGGACTCCAAACTTATCCACAATGGCAAACCAAGACATTACCCCTGAACAGGCAAACAAGCAGCGCCTCATTAAACTGCTTGAATCCGTTGATCGTCCGGGAAATTACTGCGTAGGGGGAAGCCTGCCGGTCTTCATGCCGCAAATCATCCTTGAGAATGTGGGCACCCTCTCATTTCCCGTACCCCAGGTACAGATTGACACACTGGTTGAGATGGCGGAGCAAGCCCCCTACGGCAAAGGAACCAAGACGCTCACCGATACGTCCGTACGTGACTGCTGGCAGATTGATGCCAGTCAGATTCGTGTAACCGGCAAAGCCTGGGCAGATTCGTTCAAGGAAATCACGAACCTCGTGAGCGAAGGTTTGGGGCTTAACCAAGGACAGTTCGGTGCCAAACTATACAAGCTTCTTGTCTATAAGGAGGGCGGATTCTTTGCCGCCCACCGGGATACGGAGAAAGTTCCAGGGATGGTTGCAACCCTGTCCCTATCGTTGCCAACTCCTGGAGAAGGCGGGGAACTCTCTATTCGCCACGGAGATCAGGAAACCGTCTTCAACATGAATGCAGAGGAACCATCCGAGCTTTCGTATGCTGCATTTTATGCGGATTGCCTCCATGAGGCCCGACCGGTGACGAAAGGCCATCGCATCTCTCTCATCTACAACCTGTTTGTTCAATCCGGCGAACAGTGGAGTAGTGCACCCGATTATAGTGAATTGGTAGGGAAGGTCAAGGAATGTCTGGCAGACTGGGTGGACAGTGGTACAACCGAGAAAATCGTTTGGGTACTTGATCACTCCTACAGCGAAGATGGACTCTCGTTTGGCACCTTGAAGGGTACTGACGCGGCGGTGGCACAAGTTCTGGCAGAGGCCGCCGGTCAGGTAGACTGTGATATGCACGCTGCTATACTGCACATTCAAGAGACGGGCGATCCAGAAATAGATTATGATGGCAGTTACTGGGGAGATACCACCGTTGGCTCGACCATTGAAGAACTGCATGACCGTACAGAGCATCTGGAAAACTGGGTCGCACATGATGACAGCCGCCCACCCTTCGGCAATATTTCCGTCCGTGAGGGAGAACTTATTCCGATAGACTCAACGGATGACCTGGACCCTGACGAGGAACGGATAGAAGGATACATGGGCAACGCCGGCCCGACACTGGAACTCATCTACCGGCTAGGGTCGCTTGTCGTGTGGCCCAAGTCAAACACCCTGAATATTGTGGCGCGTGGGGGCCTCCGGCACGCCGTGTCCTGGGTGGCGACCCAATGCGATAAGGCGAGCGGCACCGAAATGCAGCGCATGCTGTCTAAACTGACAGACATGTGGCCGGAAAGCCGCAGTTTCTATAACGACCATAACCGGCCCGTAATGCTGCAGATTCTAGGCACAAACGGCAATGCTGACCTGGCGGCAGATTTTCTCAATCAAACCGTGCTGATCCACTACGATGGCAGTGAAAATGAGCAACTCGCCAAGCTCATGCCCGTGGTCGGCCCTGAGTCCGCCGAAGAGTTTTTGCCAAAATTGATAGAACAGTATCTGATCAAGTATCCGAAAGAGGTGCTATCTCTACTCGCACGGATCACAGAGACTTTGGGGCAGGCGGAACCGGTCTGGCACAAAATGATGCAGGGGCCGGCAAAACTTGCCCTCTCATCAGTTCGCCCGTTACTGGAAAATGTTACAGAAATCGTCACCAGAGTGCACTACGATGATGTTCGGAGGAACAATGAGTGCGGCATTTCGAAAGCCTATAATGATAACCCGCTTGATTCTACTATAATCCGCAGCATTTTCTCGCTCACCTGGCACCTGAATCTGACACAGGAATCTGTTGAAACGGCAGCGACAATTGCAAACTTCCCGAAGGCAGCCACACCAGATCGCATGGTACCCGAGGCGCTGGCAGATCTTTCCAAGATTGAACGAGTTCGCAGTACCGAGGCCTACAGGTTACTCTGGAGGCAATCTGTTGATTTCCTGCTCCAGCGCAGCAGTGCTCCCCCTGAAGCCCCGGTCAACTGGATCATTGATGCTGACATTCCCTGCACCTGCGAACTCTGTACTGATCTGCAGGAATTTTGTCTGAACCCTGATCGCCGCACCAAAAGCTTCAAGGTCGCCAAGGCATCCCGTCGGATTATCCACAAGACGATTCAAGTGCTTGGCCTGAACATGGATCATGTCACCGAGCGTAAGGGAAGCCCCTACACCCTGCACTGCACCAAGAACCGAGACGGTCACAAACACAGGCTTATTGAGTACTCCGAAGATGTAAAGCATATTGAACGTCTGTTGACACTGACTCCTGAGAATGCAACAGGAAACGCAGAGGTACGACGGATAAAGCGCCTTGAAGCCGCCAAGAGGACGTTTCAGAACAGCCGGTAAAACATGGATCCCCCCGTCTCCAAATCGTATCCTGACAATTGAGCCGTGTCCAGAAACAATCTCACGCCAAAAAGCAACTGGAGAATCATAGCTTTCACAATGAGAAAGTCCACCTGTCCTGAGGCGGATACAGCAGGTGGAGAACCTGAGATGCAGGATTGTATTTACCGTTTTATTCGGTTCCAGACATAACCATTATGGCAAGCCAAAAGACTCATTCTGAACAGATAAACAAACACCGCCTCATTGAACTGCTCAGGTCTATTGACCGTCCGGGAGATTACTGTGCAGGAGGGACGCTGCAGGTGCCGATGCCGCAGATCAGTCTCAAAAATGTGGAACCCCTCTCATTTCCTGTGCCAAAGACGCAAATCGACGCACTGATTGAGATTGCGGAACGCGCCCCCTATGGTAAAGGGACCAAAACACTCACCGATACATCCGTGCGTGACTGCTGGCAGATTGACGCGCGAAAAATCCGAATAACCGGCAAAGCATGGGCGAATTCTTTCAAGAAGATCATGAACCTCGTGAGTGATGGCTTAGGGCTTCAACAGGCACAACTTGATGCAAAACTATACAAACTCCTCGTCTACACGGAGGGGGGATTCTTCGCAGCCCACCGGGATACAGAGAAAGTGCGGGGAATGGTGGCAACCCTCTCTCTGTCGCTGCCAACTTCCGGAGAAGGCGGGGAACTCTCCATTCGCCACGCAGGGAAAGAAACCGTCTTCAACATGAATGCCCAGGAGCCATCCGAGTTATCGTATGCTGCATTTTATGCGGACTGCCTTCACGAAGTCCAGCCGGTGACAAAAGGCCACCGCATCTCACTTGTATACAATCTGTTCATACGATCCGGCAAAAAATGGACCGGGGCACCTGACTATACAGACTTAACCGATAAGGTGAGGGAATGTCTGGTAGATTGGATCGACAGCGGTGAGACCGAAAAAATCGTCTGGATGCTTGATCACTCATACAGCGAAGGAGGCCTCTCGTTTAATACGTTAAAAGGCACCGACGCAGCGGTTGCACAGGTTCTGGGAGAGGCGGCCGACCATACAGGCTGTGATATGCACGCCGCCGTGCTATACATTCAGGAAACGGGCGAACCTGATCTAGATTATGATCCCGACGATTGGGGAAAAGTCATAATTACTTCAACCTTTGCGCACTTCATTGAACGTGATGAATATCTGGAAAACTGGATCGCCCGTGATGGAAGCCGTCCGCCTTTCGGAGAACTTTCAATCCAGGAGGAAGAACTGCTTCCTACTGCTTCAATTGACGGATTAGAACCTGACGAGGAACTGCTGGAAGAATACATGGGCAACTACGGTCCAACCCTAGACCTCATCTACCGCGTCGCCGCCCTTGTTGTATGGCCCAGAACGAAAACCATCAAAATTGTGTCAAGTGCTGAATTCGGAAATGCAGTGTCCTGGGTAGCAACACAGTCGAACCAGATCAGTGATGCCGCAATGCGATGCCTGCTAGTTCAGTTGGCAGAACTGTGGCCAGAAGATCAAGACAGACATAACAATGATCATCGATCAACTGTGCTTGGACTCTTGAGTACCGCCGGTAATGTGGGCATGGCCACGGACTTTCTTGATCGGGTGATACAAGTCCGCTACAACGGCAGCGAGAACGAGCACCTCGCCGACCTCATGCCCCTGATCGGTCCTGATACCGCTAAGGAATTCTTGCTGCACTTGATCGAACAGCACATGCTGACACATCCCACAGGGATTCTGTCCTTACTTGCAATGATTACAGAAAAACTGGCGCAGCATGAACTGGTATGGTACAATATGATGCGAGAAACCGTGCAATCCATTATGTCGCAGCTTCCCACAGTGCTGAAGAAGATTACCGAAACCGTCAGCAGAATGCCCCAAAACGATGGCCATGGGAAGAATGAGTGTATTACCTGGGGGCCTGATTGCGAAAATCCCCTTGATTCTACGGCAATCCATAATCTTTTTGCACTCACCTGGCATCTGGATCTCCCACAGGAGTTTCTGGAAGCGGCAACGACGATTGCCGACTTCCCAAAGGCCGCTACACCAGACCGTATACTCCCCGAAGCTCTGGCAGACCTGTACAAGATTGAACAAATCCGCAGTACCGAGACCTACAAGCTACTCTGGAGGCAGTCCGTTGACTTCCTGCTCCAGCGTAGCAGTAGTGCTCCCGCCGAAAAACCCAGTGACTGGATCATTGCTGTTGATGTTCCCTGCACTTGCGAACCCTGCACGGAACTGCAGGCATTTTGCCTGAACCCCAGTAGACGTACAAAAACCTTCAGGATTGAGGATGCCGCGCGTCAGCGTATCCAGGAAGCGATTGACGGGCTTGGTCTGGACATCAGCTACGTAACTGTGCGCAAGGGCCACCCCCACGCACTGAGATGCACGAAGACACTGAAGGGACACAAGCGCAGACTAGTCCAATACTCCGAGGATATCAATTATATTGAGCGCCTGCTGACACTGGTGCCAAAGGACGAGGCAAAAAATGCGGAGGCAGATCGGATAAAGCGCCTTGAGGCAGCCAAGGCGGCGTTTCCAGACAACCGGTAGCCGGACGGATTCACCTGACTCCACTCCAAAGCGCATTCCGACGATTGAGCGATTCGTTACAGATTCAATATGGGCGATTGTATCTTCGAATAAACTTGGCGATAAACCACCCCTTCTGTCTGGCCTCAAGTTGATTGTTGTCAAACATTAATCCATCCACTTTCAACAGATGTACATCCATTGAGGGGATGCACCGTAAATCCCCGCCATTCCAGTATGAACACACCCAAATCAATCCGAGGAATTTCTGAGCCGCATGGGCCGAGACAAGTCATATAAACATTGACCACGATACTTGAATGTCACATCAACGAGGTAACGCAATCTATCGGAGAAATCGGCAATTCTCCCCCAAGGAACTACGGATATTCTGACTTGAGAATTTAATAGATTATCAATGATCCGTGCAGGCATATAAGGATATCGAAGTTCGTATTCCTCTCGGCTTGCAACCGCAGTCCAGTGGTCAGAAGCAACATCTGGATACACCAACTCCTTTTCCCTCGGCCTCGGTGCAATTCCTAAATCCGAAGTCCCTGGAAGATTGATCACTAAGATACCCGATTTCTTGTTGACCGCTCCATCGTACATGCTTGAGTAAATCTCCCAGTCAACATGTTTTCTGCCCTTGGTTCCCTGTCCGACAAGCACAACTGTTACAGTGGAATCCCGCAGTTAACCGTCTCTAATGATCTTTCGTATCTGGTCACTCGGAAGAGAATCATTAATGTCACTAGTATCTACGGATTTGTCGATAAATATCTTATGGTGATCCGCCATCTTTACAAGGTGGTCCCTGTAGCACTGATCCTGATGGTGATAACTGACAAACACCTTATGCATGGGGAAATCCTTCGTTTAATTGACTTGGGATGAGTTCCGTTGGCGTAATCTGTACATTCCCCGAAGAATCAAGACCATAATCTGAGTCATAAAAGGGGTGCTGGCCAATAGTTTGTTCTCCTCAGCCGTCAAGCCATTATTCAAATCTTCTCCAGTCCACTGCTTGAACTCACAACGACCGGACCAACCGCCGTTGCGTGACAGATCGTCCCATGGTTTGTCTATACCAAGCGTCTCTGCTATATCACGGGTACATCCGCCAAACCCGCCGATCAAGAATAATGGTTGTCCTGTACGAAGGGATATCATTGCTTCTTCGGCCACACCCGGCATACGCCCCTTAAAGTTTTCTACCTGACCGCCAAGAAGCACTCGTGCGTCAGTCAATGAACTCTGGAGTTCGCGCATTGCGGTCAGTCCAGAGATCCACTCGTCCTGGGTTGGAGCATGTGTTGATAGATTGCGCCGAGTCTCTAAGGTCAGAGGAGTCCCATCACAATCAAGGAGCACCACCTCACCTGTGCCTTGGAGATCATCAATGAGTGCATCAATCTGATCTACAGGGGTTCCGATATGAACAGGCCATGCTAAATGATTAGTGATTCTCACTGGATTCTTTTTTAAGTCAGCAGAGGATGTATACCTCAAAACTAGGCTAAAGAGAAGTTTTGAGAATCCCCAGGTACGTAGATCCCCGCCATAGGCAAGGTTGATATCAATCGCAAGAAGTTGAATTGCTAACTCAGCTGTAGCCTCCTTGAGATGTCCTTCACCCAAACCTAAAAACCGCATATCAGGACTATCTGACGTTGAAACTGCAACCGTTATGGGAGATTTAACCGAATTCATATCATATCCTCAGCTAACCATTGAGAGATCGTTCGAACTTGAAGACCATCCCAGGTCTCATTAAACAGATTCATCTCCTCCTTACCGAGGGGAGGATCAGGGTAGATTACATTCCCCTGCATTTTATGTTCCCCCGCAGTAGCCACTACGGAAAGAAGTTCCGGTGGACGAGACATGAAAAATGTATCTGCTGGATGCTCCGGCAATACGGCAATACGGCAGCGCCAGAGAAAATCTAGAAGCACCTCATCTATCAGCCGGCTGGCAATTTGAGGAAAAAGACTTTTCGCAGCAGGATCCATACGAATGACCGGAACATTACCGAGATATGGGAAAGATCGTTCATCCCCTGAACGAAGACAATCCACAACAATCATGGGAACCCCCATCCGTTTTGCCTCAATAACCTCCGTGCGGCACCATTGACTGGAGGAATAATTATCCGTGTGAATTGCAAGAAAGATGGATTTCCCGATATGATGGTAAATGACATCAAGAAATTTTGTACCTGCAGGAATGTCATAGATGTCAAGAAAACTGGATAAGGCACTGTTATCTTGGAGCCAACTTCGCATTGCCTTCGCGATTTCCTCTCCATCTTGGTCACGCTTCGTATGGCTAAGAAAAATATGTATTTTTTCAAGATGTTGCTCAAGCCCAGTTTCTTCCTGTCCTGGATGGTTGAGCATGTACAGGTACAGTCGTAACATCCGGGCAAATTCATATCCAAGTTCACTAATAAATCGCTGCTCACGTACCTCTCCCGCCGAATCCCACTTGTCCCAGCGGAGAAACTGTTGCTCCAACTTTAAATCGTCCAGAATGCCCGGCTCCATGGCAACCGGGAGCAGACTGGTGCCGAGACCTTGTACGGATACTTTTGTACTTAAGTCATGGATGTATTCAACCCATTTAGTATCCTGCACGAGACTACCATCAATCATTGCTACAATAATAATGGGACATTCGGCTTGCCAATTCACATGCAGAGGAACGGGAGAGCCAAGATTGTCCGCTCTCTGGAAAGTTACCTCAATACCGGCTTGACCGGTAAGGTCGAGAAAGCCACCCATGTCGAAATGATCTTGAATCTGCTGTGCTATACGAGTTCCCTCATCAAAGTCGGGATGCCACACAACATAGACCAGTAACGAGGGAGATAGTATATATTCCATCAGTAATTTGGACATGCGCTCAACTCAATTACTCTTTGCTATTCTAACCGATCACCTTGCAAGTCTGCAGTTCTTTAAATGTGTTGTTGTCGGCCCCTTCGTAACTCGAATGGAAGGGTTTTGATCCACCGGGATGTCCAAATTTTCGATTTGGTTTGCGTGGATTTTCTTTTGATTTCAAGGCGTTGTACGATCTATGCAGGCAGCTCAATGATCACATCCAACGGTGTCGAATTTGGCGTTACTTCGTGCCACAATCTGACAGAGATTTGACACCCGATAGAAATAGTTGAACTTTTAACGATTCAACAACTCGCTCCCCTGCCCCGCTGCGCATGCTTTACTCCTGAAATGAATCTCTCAGGGCCCCACAGTGAAATACATAAACTGCGGTGGACTACAAGGAAGCCTTCCTTGCGGATATACCTGGAGCAGAGCACAACCCTGCGCCTTTCCTCACAAAACACATCCCTGCGATTTCGGCCGGAATCGAACTAGTTTGCTGTCAGGCTTTGCCCATCCCAGGTGACCATTTTCTCCATTTCGATGGAGGCATTGATCATGTGAGCGCAGGCAGCAGCATGATGCCCCACCTCTGCATCCTCCTTCGTCGCACTACCGTCACGAATGGCATCAAGCCACTCCCGAATATGTACATGCATGGAATCCTCTCCCTCTGCATGATAAACCTCTTCACCGGCAATTGTCGACTGGGGACGGCTGGAAGGCATTTCTTCATTCCGAGTTGCAGGGTCTGCAATGTAGGCATCCGCCAACGCTTTCGGCCAACTGGCCGTGATCCAGCCATTGCTCTCATTGACCCGTTCGGGAATGAATCGGAGTCCACCTCCAAATACCAGGGATCCCTCCGTTCCCAGAATCCGCATCCCCCCTGAATTGCCTCCCTGATTGTTAAATGTACCACTGAGGTTCACCATAAAGCCATCTGGATACTTCAGGGATGCATTGATCGTATCCGGCACATCCCGGGAGTGGATCCACCGGTACAGATCTCCCATGGCCATCACGCGTTCAGGGATTTGCGCATTCATTACATAGTTGATTGTCGTACAGGTATGGACATACAGATCTGTAGACAGACCACCCGAGTAGTCTTTATAGCACCGCCAGCGAAAGAACCGCTCAGGATTGTACGGTCGCTTAGGTGCAGAACCGAGGAATAGATCCCAGTCCACGGTTGCCGGGGACGCGTCGGGAGGGATCGGGTAAATCCATGCGCCGGAAGCAGTATTCCGGTTCGTGCTTGCACGGATCATCGTGACCTGTCCAAGTTTTCCTTCCTGGATCATCTGTCGTGCCTTTTGCACCAGGATCCCGTTGGGGCCGGGGCTCCCCACCTGCACCGCAAGGTTATTTCGTCTCTGCGCCTCAATGATACCTGCCCCCTCCTCAATGGAATAGGTCATAGGCTTTTCGATGTACGCGTGCTTACCTGCATTCAACGAGTCAACCGAGTGCCGATAATGCCAGTGATCCGGGCTGGAGATCACCACCGCATCAATGTCATCCCGGGAGATGATTTCGCGGTAGTCTGCCATTGTGTCGGCCCTGCCATCTGTACGATCCCTGATACGCTCTAGACGGCCGGTATAGGCATCGCAGGCAGCTACGACCTCAACCTCAGGAAATGCCTTGAGAGACTCCACCAGTCCGTGCGCTCTGGCCCCGGAACCAATCATTCCAATAGTGATGCGGTCACTCGGAGCAACGAAGGAGGGACGGGCCCCCATCGCAAGCCCCGCGGTGCCAATTGCGCTGGAACGCATAAAATCCCGCCTGGATACTAAAAAACGCTGTGCCATGATTACAAGATTGGTGTTAAGACAAGGTTTCGATAGAGAACACGACCATGATCTCCTTGAAGATAAATGGGGCCCGGTGCAACTTCATCTGCTGTCATCGCCCCACCCGTGACCCCAAGGACCGGCTGGTTATCGATGATCGTTGTACCGTTCAGCACGACCGTAAGATGGCGCTGATAGAGTGTAATATCCATGGACTGCCATTCACCCGCGGACTTTTCCACAGTGGCCGTCGGCTGGATTCTGCTGTAGAGCGCCCCCATGTGATGACTGTCTGCATCCATCCCGTAGGTGTCAGCAACCTGGATCTCATAGATCCCTCGAAGATAGACCCCGCTGTTGCTGCCTTTGGGGATGTTCACATCCAGCGTGAGGCGAAAATCCTCAAAGGTTGCATCCGTGCGAAGATTCCCGTAACGAATATACTCACCGTCTTCGGGCTGTACCGGATCATTGACCAGCATGCCGTCTTCGGCCTTAAAACCATTGACCTGCGCATCATTGATCAGGCTCCATCCCGTGAGATCTGTACCATTAAACAGGTCAATCGGATCGCCGTAGGCTATCTGGGACAGATCCGGCGCAGGCGGTAGTTCCGGGATTCGATCTGCGGTAAATTCGACGATCTGGCTACCGATCCCGGAGTGGTCAGGGAATTGAGCCATGCCTGCCAGACGATCCCCGTCAGGCCGGAGTGTAAGCGTGTTTGTGAAGGTAAGGGTCCGCTGTCCCCCATCTGCCAGATCCCGGTCGACCGTCTGGGTCCGTGTGACTGTCAATTGATCCCCGGTAATATTTGCACTGGCCACCGGAAGCACACTGCCACCATACCAAAGTAATGACGCATCTACCATACCCTGATCATGGGTGACCTCAAGCCAGCCTGCTCCTCCAGGCAAATGGAGCGCCCATCGCCCCTCAAAGGAGGCAATATGGTCCTGAGCATGGACGGAAAACGTACATAGCGCGAAGAAAATCGCAAATAGGAATCTTGAAGGCATAAGAGTTTTTCTGATTAGTGCGGCTAGAATATAACAAGATTTAATAATATCATTATTCGGCTCGCCGCTCAATGGGAGTTTGGGGGCCGGTCAGAATCATGCGTCCCCAGGTTGCATCATCATCTCCCGTCCCGTAGATCATAAAATGTCCGCCGTAGGGTCCGCCATCCGGGTCACAGTGAACGATCTCCAGTCCATAGACATCTCCGACACTGGGAGGTGTCCAGCGGGAGTCACTTACTCCCAATGTAGGTGCCATTTGTACCTTTGCCTCCAGTATAAAATCCGCATCTCCCGTCCCCCAGGGATCAAATTCAAACGCATACGACACCGCCTCTGCCGGAATCGGTTCTTCCAGTTGCCGCTCCGTGGCCGTTCCATGCCGCCACCATGCCGCGTAGTCCGGGCGGGTTGCATCTGCAACAAAGCAGAACGCATTGTCCCCGTGCCCGAAATATTCTGGAGCCTCATCTCGGGGAGCTTCCACAAAAAAACAGATACTGTCCCGCAAATACCACGCTTGCGGCTCGTTCCCCGGGGCATCCACATCATTTACATTGTCCTTCACCTCGGCCCCGAAATACAAATATTCCGAATCCCACGCGACATAGTAGCGGGCCTGGAGATCATTTTCTGGATGTGGCTCATTGCCATGATCAGTAAGCCGGTTCCGCCGGCCATCATCGTACCAGAATGTGTGACGAAGACGATAGATATCCCAGATACCGTCTGTAAACGCAAAATCTTTCCACTCGGATAATTGCCCGTCTATTTCGGGGGTTAGTTCCAGTTGGGGTACCAGAAGTTTGACCGTTTCTGTTGGACGCGGGGCATCCTGACCGATTGCAAAGTACGCCGGAACGATCAGCAAAAAAAAGCAAGCCGTACGCTTAACCATGATTGATAAGAAATTTGTTGGAGCCTAAAGTTAGCAGTTCTCAGAATATCCTGCACCATCATACGCAGTACTATTCGTAAAACAAACGCCAATCCTGCGGCATTGAGCGTTTGACTGGAAATCCAGATATTTCAAACAGACCACTTCCAGGTAATGATTCCCGATTGGTTACGGTCCTGTTGCCATACCTCGCTTCCTTGCTTTATAATTGTCATGGTTGGACAGATACTTGGTGTGTCTCCTTATGACTTCGGCCGATAAATTATCAAAGTGGCACTCCACCAGAATTTCTGCTGTGTGCGGATAGACCTTTGACAGATCGCTGATCACCCAGCCGATTCCCGTCTGAATGAATCTCTCCCGCTCTTTGACCAAAACAACGATGGTTGACTTGATCAGGGGATGGTATGTCTCATCCTGAACCACCGCCCTGAAGGGCACAATTGACGCACGTCGATTCCATAAATTAGATTCTCTGCACCAACCGGCAATACGTTCGGCAACTTCCGGACCATGGCGAACGATTGCCGGTCCGAGCACGCGCACACAAAACCAGTCTGTGGTAGACCAATCAACAAATGCGCCGCAAGAGAATAGATCTTCAACTTCCGTCAACAAGTTATCTGCTTCCACCCGTTTCTGTAGATATTTCTGAATGTACAGCGTACCCGCAAACTTGTCTTCGGCATGTTCCTGTCTGATCAATGATACTGCAAGATCTAACTCTTCTTCTCCCGATAGTTGCTGCAGTCCGTGAAACTTCCTCCATTCAGCCACAATTCTGGCAACCTCGGGGGTCTTGATACCGCGATAACGAATGGCATGCTTCAGATAGTTCTCAAACCACCTCTTGGTATGCATATCCGCCGCATCATCCAGCCGTCTCTGCAAATCGTAGATCAACTCGGATATACCGGAATTACTCATATTCCCGCAAATACGATGCTTTGTTCTCGTTCCTTCGGGCCTCTACATCATTTACATTATCGCTCACCCAAGCTCCAAAATACAAATATTCCGAATCCCACACAGCATCATAGCGGGTCTGGAACTCATTGCCATGATCAGCAAGCCGGTTCCGCCGGCCATCATCGTACCAGAACATGTGACAAAGACGGGAGATATCCCAGACACCGTCTGTGAACGCAAAATCCTTCGCTCGGATAATTGCCCATCTATTTCGGGGACTATTTGCAGTTGGTGTCCCGGAAGTTTGCCAGTTTCTATTGAGCACTGGCCGGTTACAAAATACACCGAAACGATCAGCCGAAAAAGACAAGCCATACACTTGACCACGATTGAAGCAAAACCTGCTGGCCCCCAGAGTTAGCAGTTCTGACAATACTATGCACAGAATCTCTTTTGAATATCCAGAAACCAAGGATGATATACACCCGGCGGGAAGAAACACTCATTTCTGGCCCGACATCAAGGAGGCCGTAACCGGCCCTGGACATCTGAATTCGTCCCCACCAATATGTCTCTTCGTTCGCCGATAAATATTGAGCAAGTCTTATCATCGGGATTGAAATGAACCGGTCCTTGATTGACACTGAACATATGCGAAACCCAACGCGCTGCTGGAGGGTATATATCCAGCCTATCCGTTTGTTTGGACTTTTTCGGAAGCATTCGTGATTTACATCCGAAGCAGATGATCGCAGCTGGCAAAGTAAGAATTTCATGTTGATGTGGATGTGGATTTTACAGTTCCGGTTTGAGGCGATAGGTAGTGATCTGAGTTCCGCATCGAAAATAACCCGTTGGATTAAACGAAATGTTGGTTGATAATCAATGGAGTGGACGTATCAGATCAGGGGAGATTGCGTCTTTGATCCGATGCGTTGACTTATTTTGCGGAGCAGGTGGGCTGACACATGGACTCGCCTCGGTGGGAATTAATGTCGGGCTTGGCATTGATATTGATCCGAGCTGCAAATATCCGTACACAGCAAACAATAATGTCTCGTTTCTCTTAAAATCAGTTAAAGACACCACTTCTGCGGACATTTCTAAATTCTTTGATGACGCACCCTTAAGGATGTTAGCAGGATGTGCACCCTGTCAGCCATTTTCGTATTACAGCCGGGCACAGTCAAACTCGTCTGACCGGCGATGGCATCTCCTGGAACAGTTTTCGCGTCTCGTTCGGGAGACTACTCCCCATCTCGTTACCATGGAAAATGTTCCGCTACTGCAGCGTGAAGATGTATTTTCCAGTTTTCATACAGAACTTCGGCAGCAAGGATTTGATGTGATTTATCGTGTGGTCAACTGTGCTGACTACGGAGTACCTCAACAGCGGAAAAGACTCATCCTGCTTGCTTCTCGTCTGGGTCCAATCAACCTGATTGCGCCAGAGACCCCGGAGGGATATCGTATTACCGTAAAAGATGCGATTGGCAATCTTGTTCCCCTGAAGGCGGGCGAACGCTGCAGTTCCGATTCAATGCATCAGGCCTGTGACCTCTCCCCTATTAATCTGCAGCGCATTCAGGCCTCAAAACCGGGTGGGAGCTGGCGGGACTGGGATGAGCATTTGATCGCCAAATGTCATCGCAAAAAATCTGGACGTACATATAGTAGTGTTTACGGCAGAATGGTGTGGGATAAGCCGTCACCTACGATGACAACACAGTTTTATGGATTTGGCAACGGCCGTTTTGGACACCCCGAACAGGACCGGGCAATTTCGCTGAGAGAAGGTGCAATCCTGCAGAGTTTTCCCGTAAATTACAAATTCGCTCCTGAAGACACATCTGTTTGTAAGAGAACCGTCGGCCGATTGATTGGTAATGCTGTTCCTGTCAAACTTGGGGCGGCGATTGGTAAAAGCATCGTCTCCCATGTCGAAAAATGGCTTGAATCAAAGGAGCGGATACTATGAAATTTCCCATGGCTCGTTATTTTCTTATGATGCTGTTGCCACTAACATTGCAATCCAAGGCTCTTTTGGGCTCCAGGAACATCGGTATTGGGCTTCAAAAGTATGATCAAAGCAGTGCCAATTTTGGATCAACGACAAAAACATAACCTTAAAGCTATATGAGTTCCCCAAAATACAGTGCCCCATCCCCGAGTACGGAGCAAGCCTTTGAAATGAGGGTGGGGTTGAATGTACTTGATCACCTAGGAATTAACCTGTACAGCAACATCGCTGCCGTTCTGACCGAGGTGATCGCCAATGCATGGGATGCGGATGCAAAAAATGTCACCATCCAGATTGATCATGGAGAAGACAGTCGTATTACGATGATTGACGATGGAGTCGGTATGACGATTGACGACATCAACAACAAATATCTTCTGGTTGGGTATCGCCGACGTGATCAGGATATGAATAATGGGAAGCGCACGAAAAAGGGGCGAACGGTTATGGGGCGAAAAGGATTAGGGAAGCTTTCGCTATTCTCAATCGCAGATGTTATTGAAGTTCAGTCTGCAAAAGATGGGCAGTCTCATGGGTTTCGGATGAGCGCTGTTAAAATTCGCGAAGCCGCAAGAAACCAGTCCCGGACCTATTATCCTGAATCCTTGAACAGAAACAAACTTGATATCAATCAAGGCACCAAAATTGTCCTCAAAGAAATCAAACGTCAGCGATTAGGGCCTGGTGCAACAGCATTACGCAAGAGACTCGCAAGACGATTTTCCATTATTGGAGAGACGCACGATTTCAGGATTACGATCAATGAGAAACCGGTTACATATCATGACCGGGATGATCTCTCGAAAGTTCAGTTTCTTTGGATGCTGGGAGAGTCGGATATTGAATCTGGAGCCGCCCCCGGATTAATCAAGAAAGCAAACCTTCCAGGTCAACTTGATCACTGGGATAAGAACTGGAAAGTTCGTGGATGGATCGGAACAGTCCAGAAACCGAAGCAACTTGACAACCCGGATGTTGGCAACCTCAATAGCATTGTGGTCTTTGCCCGTGGGCGTCTATTTCACGAGAACATCCTGGATAAAGTCAATAATGGGAGGCTCTACACAAAATACCTGACAGGGCAAATTGAGGCGGATTTTCTTGACGATGACCATAATGCTGACATTGCCACCAGTGATCGGCAGCGCATTCAGGAGGATGATCCACGCTACATCCAATTACTCAAGTTTCTCAAGTCAAGTCTACAGAAAATTGACGGACAGTGGAACGAATTGCGTCACAAAATCGAACTGAAGCAAGTTAAGGAAACATTCCCTGCTCTGGATGCATGGTTCAAATCTCTGCCCGAAGGTTACAGGAATCAGGCAGAAAAACTAGTTGCGAAATTGAGTTCTCTTCCATTAGAGGAGGAAGATGATCGGAAACTTCTGTATAAACATGGAATCCTGGCATTTCAAAGAATGAAAGTTCGCGGGTCAACGAGGGAATTGGTCGATCACATCGGAGAACCAGATAAGCTTCTGCAAATTCTCTCGGATCGGGACGCATTTGAAGCCTCACTTTACAGAGATATCATCAGGTCACGTCTTGAAGTTATTGAGCAATTTCAATCTCTTATAGAGAATAACCAGAGAGAAAGACTACTCCAGAAGTTTCTATTTGATCATCTATGGCTTCTTGATCCCGCATGGGAAAGGGCGACCTCCAGTGCTGTAATGGAATCACATCTAACCGAGGAAGGTGTGATCATTCAGGATATGACGGCAAAGGAGAAACTTGGCCGTGTTGACATAGCCTACCGCACAGATGCGGGAAAGCATATTATCGTTGAATTGAAGAGAGCCGAACGAAGGATAAAGCTCCTAGACCTAGTGGAACAGGGGCAAACCTATGTAGATAAGGTGAAGAAAATACAGCAAAATCAAGGGGATAATTCACCTAATATTGAAGTTATATTTGTTATCGGGAAACCCTTGGACGAGGAAAGTAGTAATCCTGACCGTGTTAAAGCATCCATGGCCTCGGTGTCACCGGGCAGTCGTATTGTGCACTATGATTTCCTTATACGGAATGCTCTGGAGGCCTATTCGGAGTACTTGGAGAAAAGTGCAGAGATCGACAAGATTGACAAGATTATTGATCAATTATAAAAGTAGAAAATATCCTCTAATTGAGTTCAATCTAATTGGACGATACCATTCAAAATTTTTCATTATCCTAAAACTATACCTCATACTGATTGAGGATGAGACCTGTGTGAGCCATATTTTTTTGAATCTATGATTGTCAAATGAATACGCCCTAGGGCGCGAAAAAGTTGTGTGACGAAGCCGGGAACCGTACTGACTCCACCGCACTTGAAATGATGTGGTCTCAAAATTTGCTTTCATGAATTATATACTCTCTTTCCAGACTAATACCGGGAAGCAGTTCATATACTGAATTAAAATCATTGAGATCGCTTGATTGATGACGGGAGGACTTCTTACAGAGCCGGACTAGATGGAGGTTTTGTCGCAAGTATATGTGAGGACACTTGCGGCTAAAGCAGGCTATCTGACTTCGGTGCCCGAACCTAATTGGGATAGCCTTGACCTAAGACTCCAGGCCGGAGGTGATTATCGTCCTGCCCTTGACCTGCAACTGAAGGCCACAACAACATTCCCGGAAAATCCAGAAAGCATTCTTTCTTTTCAGTTGTCAATAAAGAATTACCGTGAACTCCAGATCGAGACATAGACACCCCGACTTCTCGTGATTCTGGCGCTGCCAAAGGAGAGGGAGCAGTGGATATCGCTCACTGAGCAAGAACTTGTGCTCCGCCGCCGAGCCTATTGGCTTAGTCTGCAGCAGAGCTACAATGAAATCATCGACCAAGAAACCGTTACGGTTCACATTCCGTTACAAAACGTGCTGAATATTGAGACTCTGCAAGATCTAATGGAAAAATCCAGAAAAGGGGAACTCTAATGAACATTAATCTTTACGACCGAAATACATTGCTAGATGTGTCACCAACCGCCCTTTCCGCCTACGCACGCACCGCTGGCTGGGAAAAGCATGGCACATACCGGACACACTCGGACATCTATGTTGGCGAGGATCTGCCGGAAATCATCATCCCTCGGACAGAACACTTGGGAGGCTACGCAAGTGTAGTGGCAAGGTTAATCAAAAGTTTTGCCCGTGCCGGGCATCAGGAAGAAACCAGCGTCTATCGCTCGCTCGTGACGACAGACCGTGATGCCATCCGCCTCCGTGTCGGAGAGAGTGAAGAGGGTAGCGTAAAACTGAATAGAGGAGTGAACTTAATCCAGGGAGCCCGTGATATGCTCCTGGCAATTGCATGCTCTCTGGATAAATCTAAGGGAGTCTACCGGGTCGGACCTAAAGCGACAGAGATAGTATCCGGATTCCGTTTGGGGCAGACCGACAGAGGGTGTTTTGTGGTAACAATCCTAACAACAGTAATCCCGCCCCCGATTCCGTCATTATTTCCTGATCAACCAGACCCGGACGCACCTGTTGAACGTCGGCTAACTACCCGCTTGATGGAAGCTTTGACAGTTGTGCGTACAGCTGCCGAACAGACTGCCTCCGGAGATGAAGATGCTTTCCGTGACGCGACGAAGAGTGGTGTAAGTGCAAACCTGTGTGAAGCTCTGGATAAAATTCTCAGTTCTTTCTCAACCCTGGATGTAAGTGTATCTTGGGCTCAGATTCGACCGAATACACGACCGAATCGAACCATACGATTTGGCGTTAAGGATGCACCTTTATTACAGCATGTGGCCCAAATATTCCGAGAGCATGCTCCACAGCCTGATATTGAGTTGTCTGGGCATGTCCAGTTACTGAAACGCCGAGAAAACGAAGAAGATGGAACGATCCGTCTGAATACTTTCGTTGACGAAAAACAGCATTTAGTTACAGCATTGCTGGAGCGTCAGGATTATGAACAGGCCGTCCAGGCTCACAGGGATAAAGCAATGGTTGTACTTTCTGGTGACCTTGAACGCACGGGACAACGGTGGAGGCTGTGGAATCCAAGCCTAAAACGTGTACTCTCGCAAGAGGAAGCTGACCTCGACAATTAGTACTTCTAACGGAACGACTTCGTAGGGTCAAGAAGTGGCCCGGTGCTTTTAGGATCAGGAGTACTTATTGTTCCCCGTTCATTGCGCCTTGAGTCCGTTTCCACTTCCTGCCCTCCGAATCAGTCGTGCGGGTTTCCGCCCCCGGCTCTCCAGACGGATCATGCGGCTCGCTATCGGAACACTATACTTCGTTCGTTGATGGCTTCCATCGGGGCTGCACACTTCCCGAAAACATCACGACCTCCACATTGCGTACTGCCTGACCTCGTTACGCCCAGACAGTTCAGCCTCGTTGCCCGTGCTCCCCACTGATTGGAAACTTTTATGTGGCCGCCTAGAATAAAGTTAATGTCACTACACATACATGCAACGTCAGAATATCCCTGCATTCGTACATTCACGTGGACATTTTTAAAATGAACGGAAAAATTCCGGAAAAAGAAGCGGTTCTCAGTCGAAACCCAAACGTAGACAGAAAGTTGGTTGAAGCTCACGAAGAGTTGGAAAAGGAACTTCATGAACTGGAAGTAGATACGCGAACACGCTACACTATGGGGATCCCTATCACAGAAAAACACAGGAACCCTGTCCTGTTAATTACAGGCCGGCGAAGGGGACGCAAAGAGGATACAGATTGAAACCGGAAACAGTTTTGCGGTCCTCTTGTCTATGAATACGGGTTTAGTGATCCGCGTTTAAGCATTTCGCTGATTCGTAGTCTCAGAACTTCCTGTCCCCAGCGCATGAAAGGCCGGTTGGATGGTATAATCTGGATCAGAAACGAATATAGCCGCCTAACTGGAACAGGGTAAGCACATCGTCAGATACGTTCCCGAAATGAACCGATAGACGCGCCCCATAACGACCCCCAATCGTCAAACTGGCTCCAAAGGTCGGAGACACATCCCCTCCGTCATACTCGATGCCGCTGCGCAGTGCCGGCCGGACCGCCTGATCGGTACTGCCGAGCCGGATGGAAGCCCCGATCCGGTTTGCCGACCCTGCAAAATTATGGCAGCGGTAGGTTTCCACCGTGCCATAGATTGATACCGGACCAATCACCTCCGTACTGACTCTTGCATATTTACCAGGACAGGCATCCGCACTCCCGCCCACAAGCCCCGCCTCAAGCATGAATCGTCCCGTCGAATCCTGTGCCAATAACTGCGCCGGGGCAAGTAAAACCCATACCAGCAATAACTTCCAAACTCCAGTTTTCATTTGAGCCTATGTTTACGGCGAATGATCGCCTCCTTTACCTCCCGAAGTTAACGACTGCGGGGGAGTATTGCACTATCATTCATAATCCCATTTGAGGATCCACGGATCTCCAGTCCTCTGCTGATGAGTTCGAATCCTCGCCTGATACTCTTCCAGTACTGCCTGCGCACCGAGACTGCCGGCAAGATTGCGGACCTCATGTGGATCGCTCTCAAGGTCATACAGTTCAAACTCCGGGCGGTGCAGGTAATCATGGACACGGCGCTTTCCGTAGTGTGACAACCCGTTTGCAAGTGTACTCTGCCAGGTTTCTGATGCATGGAGATCCGTGGCAAATGGATACGGCAGTTCATGGGCAATATTCCAGATCAACTTGTAACGCCGCCCCCGAACAACCCGCATGGGATAATACATCGTGACCTCATGGAAAGTATGGGAGGCAAACACCTCATCCCAGCCCGCAGAAGGACTCTGCGTCATTATCTCCTTGAAACTGCGCCCGTGCACAGGAGGAAGTTCCGGTCCCGCACCTGCCAAATCCAGAAGAGTCGGCGTTAAATCCGCCCAGGTGATCATGGCATCGCAAACCCCCGGTGCAACATCCGGCCTCCGAATCACACACGGCAAGCGCATACCCGGCTCGTACAGGGTCGTCTTTGCCCCGGGAAAGGCAATCCCGTTATCGGAAAGAAATATCATAATCGTCTGATCCCAGACACCTGACTGCTGCAACAGCTCTATCAACCGCAACAGACCGCGGTCAGCCCGCTGCACCGACATGTAATAGCGGGCAAGTTCTGCCCGGGTTTCGGGGAGATCTGGCAAATAATCCGGTACCAGAACATCGTCCGGGGAGACCGGATCACTCCCGTTCCGCACGAAAGGGCGGTGCGGCTCATTCGTGCAGAAATACAAAAAGAACGGGCGTGAATCGTTCCGGGTAAATACGGATGCACATGCTTCAGCACGCTCCAGGGGAGAAGCCCCTGGTAACACAACCTCATCCTCAAACGCATAGACAGATGGCGGGGCCACATGATACTTGCCAGTTCTTACCGTTCGGTATCCCGCATGCCGGAGGAACACCGGCAGAGACTGTACATGATCAAAGGTTTTGAAATGATGAAAATCGTGCATATGACCATACTGGCCGCTGGCGTGATTATAGAGGCCGGTCAGGATAACGGACCGGCTGGCACTGCAGGATGCCGTCGTGCAAAAGGCATGTGTGAACCGTGTACCGTGCTCCGCCAACAGGTCAAGCCCCGGGGTTTTAATCACGGGATTCCCGTAGCAGCCGGCATCACCGGTTCCCAGGTCATCCACAACAACCATCACAATGTTTGGCGGTTTGCTGGACTGGAACCGGCCTGCCAGCACAGAAGTGGCAGAAACTGTCTGAAGAAATGACCTCCGAGTGAACCGTTCACTATACATCGTAGTAATGGCTTAAGTTTTGATTCATTTTGGGAATAGCGCAATCTGTAATTCCTTGACTTCGAAAACACAATCACATCTTATCACCTAATGACTCCAAAAAAATTCTCTTACGCACCATTGGCAATCATTTTTGTACTTGCTGCACTCTGCATGCAATGCGGATCCAGTTCACCGGGACCTCTACAACCTCTTTCTTCAGGGGATCATGTTGTGCTCATCGGGAATAATTTATGCTCCCGCATGATGAATTTTGGATACTTTGAGACGGAGTTGCATCAGCGGTTCCCCGAATATAAGTTAACGATTCGGAACATGTGTGACGGGGGCAATACACCGGGTTTTCGTCCACACCCGGGGCGCGTTTCTCCGTGGGCCTTTCCAGGAGCGGACAGCTTCTACACAGAACTGGCCCAGTCTTCAGATAGCCAGGGCCACTTCGAAACCCCGGACGAGTGGTTGACGCGGCTGCAGGCAGATGTGATTGTGGCATTTTTCGGCTTCAACGAATCATTCAAAGGCCTGGAAGAGGTAGATTCCTTTGAAAAGGAGATGGATGCGTTTGTGCAACATACGCTCTCGCAGACCTACAACGGGGAGAGTGCACCCGGCTTAGTGCTGATTTCTCCGATCGCCTTTGAAGACTTGTCTCACGAGATGGATCTCCCTGACGGTGCGCAGGAAAATATCCGCCTATCCGCGTATTCGGAAGTAATTGAACGCGTTGCAGAGCGGTATTCACTGCCCTTTGCCGATGTCTTTTCAACCTCTAAAAGCTGGTATCGGCGAACGCTGCCCCCCCTCACGATTGACGGCTCACAACTCAATGAAGAAGGATATATACTCCTGGCACCCGACATCGTAGATCAGGTATTTGGAGGCGAAGAGGTACTGGACAGCCAGGCACATACCCGCCTGCTGGCTGCCGTCCGGGATAAGAATTGGCACTGGCATAATGATTTTAAGATCCCCAACGGAGTACATGTATACGGGCGGCGATATAATCCGTTTGGCCCGGATAACTATCCTGCAGAACTGGAGAAGATTCGTCAGATGACGGCGATCCGGGACACCGCAATCTGGCTGGCCGCCGAAGGAACGTTCATGGATATTGCAGCCGCCGATGCACAAACACATGAACTTCCCGAGGTGGAAACCAATTATGTGCCAAGTGACAAAAACGGGAACCTCGAGTATCTGTACGGAGACGATGCCCTCGCAACTTTCACAACCGCTCCCGGGTACGAAGTCGAACTGTTCGCTTCTGAAGTGGAGTTCCCCGATCTGGCCAATCCGGTTCAGATGTCCTTTGACAATCAGGGGCGTCTGTGGATTGCAGCGATGCCTACCTACCCTCACTGGAAGCCGGGAGATCCGCACCCCAATGATAAACTGTTAATTCTTGAAGACCTGGATCAGGATGGCAAGGCAGACCGGCAGATCATCTGGGCGGACAGTTTACATATTCCCGTCGGATTTGAATTTGCCCCCGAGGGAGTCTATGTGAGTCAAGGCACAAACCTCATACTCCTGTCCGATACGGACGGAGATGATCAGGCGGACACCCAGCAAATCGTACTGAGCGGTTTTGATGACCATGATACCCATCATGTAATCAGTGCATTTACCACAGACCCATCCGGTGCAATCTACATGGGGGAAGGTCTCTTTTTGCATACCAATGTTGAGACCTCGTATGGGCCGTCTCGAGGAACGAATGGGGGGTTTTTCCGCTTCAACCCGCAGCGGCGCCACCTAGAACGAACCGCACAGTTATCCATCCCGAATCCGTGGGGGATTGCATTTGACAAATGGGGGCAGCCGTTTTTTGCAGAAACCTCGGGCCCGGATATGCGCTGGATGCTGCCTGGTACCGTAAAGCCGCGTTACGGCGTAGCAACGCATAAATCCTATAACCTGATTGAAGATGCGCATCGTGTGCGGCCGACCTCCGGTCTGGAGTTCGTGTCCAGCCGACATTTCCCGGACGAGGTTCAGGGAGATCTCCTGATCAACAACACCATTGGATTTCTGGGCATGAAGCAGCATACCATGATGGATGACGGGACCGGGTATGTGAGTACGCACCGCCAGGACCTGATTCAAAGCAGTGACGGAAACTTCCGCCCCGTAGACATGGAGTTTGCGCCGGACGGATCTCTGTATTTTCTTGACTGGCATAATGTACTGATCGGTCATATGCAGCATAATGCCCGTGATCCCCTGCGTGACCATGTGCACGGACGTGTTTATCGAATCACCTACCCCGCCCGTCCGCTCGTCGAACCCGCAAAAATACATGGCGCAAGTATCGAGGAACTGCTCCAGAATCTAACCTTGCCGGAGTACCGTACCCGCTACCGTACCCGGAGAGAACTGCGAGGCCGGGATCCCGCCGGGGTACTGTCTGCGCTGGATCTCTGGATCTCCGGACTGGATTCCAATCACGAAGACCACGAACTTCATCTACTGGAGGCACTCTGGGTGAGCTGGGGATTAAATCAGGTGAAAGAAGACCTGTTAGAGGAACTCTTGAACGCAGAAAATTTTCGGGTTCGCGCTGCCGCGGTTCGGATCCTTCGATATAATCCGCAACTTCCAAAGCAAATTGAATTACTTACGGAAGCAGCAGACGATCCGCATGGCCGGGTGCGCACAGAAGTCATGGCGGCGGCATCCTATCTGAGTCCAGAACTCGGATTACCGATTGTCGAGAAAGCAAGCCAGAATGAACTTGACAAATGGAATATGAATGTGTCCATAACAGCATTGGCGCATTTACAGGGGCAGCGCGTTCCGGTAGATCAACCAGACGAAGAAACGCCCGACCTGAATGCTCCGGATCTGGCACTTTATACACTCGGCAGAGAGATTTATGCACGGGACGGCTACTGCAGCACCTGCCACCGGCCCGACGGGAAGGGACTGCCTGCATCCGGTTTCCCTCCACTAGCGGGGACCGAATGGGTCTTGGGGAACTCTGAGCGGCTGATTAAACTTACCCTGGATGGCCTCATAGGGCCAATTACCGTTCTGGGGCAGGATTATCCTGGACAAGTACCGATGACCCCCTTCCGGAACCTGCTCACCGATGAAGAAACTGCCGCGGTATTAACGTATGTGCGCAATGCATTCGGCAACCAGGCATCCGCAATCCACCCAGATCAGGTGGAAACCGTGCGAAGCAATACCGCAAACAGACGAGGGTACTATACGGCCGAGGAACTCCTCAACGATCAATAAAAGGCTGTATCTGCATAATGAGAGTTGGCGGCTTGATTTTTTTGAATCTTGCAATCATTCTGGCCGGGTGTAGTTCGCCTGATCCCTTGTCACGCCCGAATGTGATTCTCGTGATCACAGATGATCAGGGATATGGGGATATCGGTGCACATGGGAATTCCGCCATCAAAACCCCCGTACTTGATCGCCTGCACGACGAAAGTGTACGTCTGACAGATTTTCATGTAGATCCAACCTGCTCGCCGACGCGGGCGGCACTCCTGACAGGACGCTATTCCACCCGAACCGGGGTTTGGCACACCATCATGGGACGCTCTTTGATGGCGCCTGAAGAGGTTACACTGGCCGAACTGTTCGCTGAGGCGGGGTACCAGACAGGAATGGTCGGCAAATGGCATTTAGGAGATAATTACCCGCTTCGTCCACAGGATCAGGGCTTTCAGGAAGCCTTCTATCATCCAGCGGGCGGGGTTGGACAGGGGCCGGATTATTTTGGAAATGATTACTTTGATGACCGGTATATTCGGAACGGGGTTCTGGAGCAAACCACAGGATATGTGACCGATGTGTGGTTTGATGATGCACTTCGTTTCATCGAGGAGCATCAACATGAACCGTTCTTTCTGTATCTGGCAACGAATGCACCGCATAGTCCATATTTTGTGGAGGAAAAATATGCGGCGCCATACCGGGAGGAAGGGTTTTCGGATGTTATGGCACGCTTCAGCGGCATGATTACCAATATTGACGACAACATGGGGCGGCTATTGGCAAAACTGGATTCGCTCAAGTTGAATGAGAATACGATCTTGATCTTCATGACCGATAACGGTTCCGCAGAGGGATGGATGAACCGGCGCGAGGGAGAGGGAACCTGGGGAGGATTCAATGCGGGGATGCGTCAGGGGAAAGGATCCGAATACGACGGGGGACATCGCGTCCCTTTCTTTTTACGATGGCCGGCTGCCGGCTACACTGAGTCCCGGGAAATAGATGCCCTGACGGCCCATGTTGATGTATTGCCCACGCTGGCCAAACTCTGTGACCTGTCCTTACCGGCAGATCTGGACGGGATAAGCCTAGTGCCAATGCTGAATGGGAATGATCCCGTTGAACGTACACTTTTTGTACACTCACAGCGCGTTCCCTACCCGATCAAATGGCGTAAGTCCGCCGTGATGACCGAGCGCTGGCGACTGGTAAACCAGAATGAGTTGTATGATATCCTGGAGGATCCCGGGCAGGAAACCAATCTTGTGCAACAGTTCCCGGATGTAGCCCATGAATTACGCGCCGCATATGAACAGTGGTGGAGTCATCTTACGCCGGCCTTCGACAAATATGTGCGGATCGGTCTCGGAGCGGATGCAGAGAATCCCCTGACGCTGAATCCGCATGACTGGCATGTAAACCGTCAGTCTGAATCCGTATGGAATCATCGGCAAGTCCAAAATGGTGTAACCGGCAACGGATATTGGGCGGTTGATCTGCTACAGTCCGGCAACTACACCTTTGAACTGCGCAGATGGCCGAGGCATATGGACAAGTCTATGGAGAGGGTTACGGCACGCATAAAAGTCGGCGAGCAGGAATCACAAATCCCCCTTACTCTCAATCAGACTTTCGCAACCTTTGAATTTGCACTCAACGCGGGCCCCACCACGATACAGACCTGGCTCATTCAACCGGACGGCAGGGAACATGGTGCCTATTTTGTCTATGTGGAGCGAATAACATGAGAACCGGTTCAACTGGACGCAATTTCGGCACGTATCTATACGCATCGCCCCTAAATCCGCAATCAGCCTATGACCGACATGACCTTCACGTAATATTCGCATAGGTATGATGATCGTATACACTCTGCTGCTCAGGACAATCTTCCGCACAATTCAGATTTGGATTTAAACACAGTGTACCCACACTCTTAGAAGTCCATCTGCAGGTGAGCCAGTGCAATAAGAACCAATTTACGCACCGTATCTATATCTATACATAATCTTTTCGTGATGCCGAGAAGCCTACGATCTGACCGGGTTTGTGATCAATCCCTTTGTACTCACCATCTCCACAGTTTGGGAACTGACCTTTTGAATCACGCTCTTTTGACGGCATGCTGAGTCCCGACATAATTATCGTCCTGGTGATTGTCCTGAGTGCAGTCATCCTGTTCGTAACCGAGTGGATACGCTATGACGGTGTTGCGCTCATCGTTTTACTTGCACTGGCAATCAGCGGTGTAATCCCGATGTCACGCGCAATTGAAGGGTTTGCGAATCCTGCTGTCGTGACGATTGCAGCGGTGCTTGTACTCAGCGGAGGATTATACCGTACTGGCGTGGCCAACCTTCTTGGTGCCCAGGTGCTGCGTTTTGCTGGAAACTCACCGGTGCGCCTCACCATGGTCATGATGCTCACTGCCGGGCTGATGTCCGGGGTGATGAATAACATTGCTGCCACTGCGCTCCTGCTCCCGGTCGTCCTTGACATTTCCCGCCGTCTCGGGATGCGCCCTTCCAGGCTGCTCATCCCGCTTGCCTTTGCTTCACTGCTTGGAGGAATGACCACACTCATTGGAACCGGACCCAACATCCTTTTATCGACCATTATTGAGCGATCCGGCCAGGGTTCCTTCGGCCTCTTTTCGTTCACACCGGTGGGCATTGCGGCGCTCGTTCTGGGTATTCTTTACATGATCCTCCTGGGGCGTCACTTTCTTCCCGACCGGCGCTCCAAAAATGATCGTTCCATGACCGAGGTGGATCTGCGTGACCGTTATGCCCTGAATGATGCAATTTTTTGCTTACGGGTACCAGAACTCTCTGCCCTTGACGGGCGGAGTTTGGTGCAGACCCAACTTGGACGTGCGTTAGGGGTTGATTTGCTGGCCGTCCAGCGCAATGGTCATATTCTCCGGGCCCCCAAACCAGATTTTTTGCTTCAGGGTGAAGATCTTCTCATCTTTGAAGGTACTCCCGATGGTCTGGATGATTTACGCTCATGGGGACAACTGGACAATCACAATCATTCAGAGGACCTTCTGCACCTGCTAACGGAAAACGCCGCCGCTTTTGCTCAGGTGGTCGTTGATTCAGGTTCAACCATTGCCGGAAGCGCGGTGCGGAATCTGGATTTTCGGAATCGCTTTCATGCCCATATCCTTGCAATCAAACGCGGAGATCAGATCCATACGGTATCTCTATTAGAGACCCGGCTCCGAGCGGGAGATATATTACTCCTGCTCGGGCAGCAGGAACAACTGGAGCAGCTGGACTACACAGACGAATTCAGTTCTATTGAGTGGGTGGATCTTGATACAGCCACCAGAAAATACGGCCTCTACCGGCTCCTGACCCATCTCGAAATTCCACAGGGATCTGCCCTGGATGGACGCAGTCTGGCATCCACCCGTCTTGGTTATGCCTTTGGGTTGACCGTCCTCGAGATCCAGCGAAATAACGCATCCGGCACAGAGAAAATCTTCCTTCCTGGCGCATCCGACCCGCTTCAGGCGGGGGATCGTCTGATTGTGCAGGGAAGTCCGGAGTCCTACGCGGTGTTCCGGGCACTTCAACTTCTGGAGAACCACAAAATCGATGGTCCGTCTATGGTGAGAGAATTGGAATCGGAAGACATTGGGTTCGCAGAGGTAACGCTTGCCCCCACTTCAAAGAATATTGTAGGCCGGTCCCTGAGTGAAATTTTCTTCCGGGATTCCTATGGTCTCTCTATTCTGGCAATCTGGCGTGGAGGGGAGACGATCCACTCGAATATCCATCTCAGTGAGACTCCAATGCAGTTCGGAGATGCTCTTCTAGTCTATGGGCAGCGGAAAAAGATCCAGTTACTGGGGAAAGACCCGCGCTTTCTGGTGCTTACCGATAAACTCAGCGAGGTATTTCGGACCCGCCGCGCCCCGATTGCAGGATCGATCATGCTGGGGGTCATCCTGTGCGCATCACTCAACCTCGTTCCGGTGTACATTGCAGCATTAGCGGGAGCGCTACTGATGGTGTTTACCGGCTGCTTGAGGGGGAATGAGGTCTACAAACTCATTGAGTGGCGGGTGGTTGTCTTATTGGGCGGGATGCTGGCCCTTGGACTGGCTATGGAGGAATCCGGCGCGGCCGAACTTCTGGCGCGTGAGGTCATCGGACGGGCGGCGGAGGCGGGCCCCCGGTTTCTGATCGGGAGCCTGTTTCTCCTTTGTGCTTTGGCCGCGCAGTTCATCCCCACATCTGCTGTTGCGGTTCTAGTTGCACCGATTGCACTGAGTACGGCACTAGATTTGGAGATCTCCGCCGAAGCGTTGCTCATGGTCGTTGCCGTGGGCTCATCCTGTGCATTTTTGACTCCTTTCGGCCATCCCGTAAATCTTCTGGTCATGAGTGTCGGTGGATACAAAGTGACCGATTACACGCGCACGGGGGCCCCTCTCTTTGTCCTGCTGCTTCTTTTGGTTGTTTTCTTTTTACCCGTAGTCTGGCCACTGTGACTTCCGGCGGTATACTGGTTTGGGCAGGGACCTGAAGATCACGGCCCTTGCAGAGCGGATCTGTCCGATACACTCACTCCAAATATTTTAGCAGGGGGAGCAATCGAAAACATAGAGCGGCCGCCGCCGGGCACTTTTGTCAGAGAAAAATGCCTCGCCTCAATGCATGAACAGCCTGCCCCAGAAACTAAAACGACAGGATCAAATGAAAAATCAGTATACTAGTATAAACTCACCATTCTCTAACCCCGCTTAATTCGGGGCATTCCCCTTGAACAAAGAGATGATTTTTTTCAATCACAACAAATGGCTGCGGTTCACAGTGTGGATTGGAGTACTGATTTTCCTGACCTTCTGCCTGAGAGGCGGTGCAAATTCGGCCTTTGCCCTTGAAATGGATTCGGATCGCTGGCTGATTAAATTTTCGGCATCCGATGTGCCGTCTGCAGAGCCCTCCTCCAATACTGCGGCAGTCGTGATCCGCCGCTGTGACGACATCAATACAGCAAGTGCCGGCGATCTTCAGCGCGTCAAAGGCATCGGCGCGGCCAAGGCGCAGGCGATTATCAACTATCGCAATCAGTTTGGTCCATTTGAGTCTCTGAACGAGTTGACGCGCGTCAAAGGCATTGGGCCGGCCACGATTGAGAATTTCCGCAGCGCAAACTTTTGCGTGCCGGAATCCACCAGATCTGGCAATTCCGCCGAACCCGAAGCAGAGCCCCCATCCAATGATCCAGCACCCACTGACTGCAGCAACATCAATACAGCGAGTGCCGCGGATCTTCAGCGCATCAAGGGGATCGGTGCATCTAAGGCGCAGGCGATCCTGGACTACCGCAATCAGATCGGGGCTTTTGAGTCTCTGGACGAGTTGACGCGTGTAAAAGGCATCGGGCCGGCCACGATTGAGAATTTTAGGGAGGCAGGTTTCTGTGCGCGGGAATCTACCAGTACCGACGACGAGTCCCAAGCACAGGAACCCTCCGAGGATTCAACCGACAGCAATTGCACCAACATCAATGCGGCAAATGCCTCGGACCTTGAGCGCGTTAAAGGAATTGGCCCGGCCAAAGCGCAGGCGATTCTGGACTATCGGAAGCAGTCTGGCACCTTTCAGTCCCTGGATGAACTGGCACGCGTAAGGGGGATTGGGCCTGCTACCGTAGCGAACTTCCGTAGTGCAGGCTTTTGCATCCACGAATCTTCCGGCACAGGGAATCATTCCCAGGATCAGTCGCAATCCTCCCTGGGCGATTCAACGACCACTGCCAACAGTTGTGACAACATCAATACAGCGAGCGCTGCGGACCTTGAGCGGGTTATGGGAATTGGCCCCATCAAAGCACAATCTATTCTGGACTTACGCCATGCGAACGGAGCGTTCCGTTCCCTGAACGCCCTGCTTGAAGTTCAGGGGATCAGTCCTCCCACGCTCAGAAATTTCCTTGATGCCGGGTTTTGTGTTGAGGTGCCGGACACCGCCGCACCTCTGGAAAAGCCCGCTCCCGTACCCTATGCTCGAAGCCTGTACGGATCTTGGTGGGACGAAGATGGTGACTGCCAAGACACGAGAGAGGAGGTATTAATCGCTAACAGCCGCATTGCGGTAAATCTGGATGAGACCGGTTGTGAAGTCGTTGCGGGCGAATGGCTTGATGTGTATACCGATTCGGTCATTGTAGATCCCAAATGGATTGACATTGACCATTTTATCCCACTGGCCGAGGTGCATCGCAGCGGGGGGATGGAGTGGACATACGTGGATCGTGTGATGTATGCAAATGATTTGAGTAAGGATGGAGCGCTGATCCCCGTCTCGGCCGGCACGAACCGATCAAAAGGAGACCGTGACCCTGCACAGTGGCTCCCGCCAAACGAGAGTTATCACTGTCAATATATTGAGCGCTGGATCGCCCTCAAGGAAACATGGAAACTAACCATGGACTCCGATGAGCACCAGACTGTGGAGAAGATACAGTCCGAGTGCATGTCGGACCCCGAAATTTCCGCATCCAGTGGCCTGGATCAGTGACAGAGGAGCCGACGTGGATTACATCCTCCGCTCTGTAAAGCTGGGCATGTGAAGCAATCCAAAGATTTTCCGGTATGCTGACCCAAGTCCGGAAATCACCACTTTAGTTTATTGCGAAGAAACCCGCACTGAACGCGGGAAGGACAAACTTCTCCCGATCCCGCATCATTTCATGCAAGTGTCCATTCCCGTCATCCGCCACGGAATCGGTTACTTGAGCAGGGTCATCATCTTGACGGCTCTCTCTTTTTCGGTTTGCAGCACATACATGTAAGTGTCACTGGCCAGCCCCGCCCCGCTGAACCGCACGCTATGGCGACCGGCCGGCTGCACACCATCCAGCAAGGTCTGTACCTTCTGCCCCAGCAGATCATACACCGTGAGCGTAACCTGCCCGGTTCGGGTCAGCGAAAATTCAATGGCGGTCGTCGGATTGAATGGATTCGGGTAATTCTGCTCCAGCACGAAGTCCGTCGGAATCTCCTCCCCCAGAGATTCTATGGAGGTCGTGGGATCCGGCATGACATGAACGGCCCCGGAGGGCGTGCCGAGTCCCACCGCATTC
>JAJECE010000007.1 GCA_022822185.1 Rhodothermales bacterium
GAATTTTCAAATCTTGTCAGGTGGGTATCCCCGCTCTGACAGGCCACAAGGGGGAGCAGCAGGAGCAATACTCCCGCGCTCCTCCCCCTGACGAAGAATGGAGAAACGAATTCCATCACACCTGATTCACCGTAGAGAAGAAATGCTCGATGAGCATTCTGCTGTACTTATTCAAACGTGACGGAAGCACCGCATAAACTACCTCCCCAGGCCCCGCTCCCTCCACCAGAGACCAAGTGTTACCTCCTCCGCAATCAATTGTCATTTTCCACGATTCTTCAGAGGTCGTAACGGAACTTGTGCACCCACCATTGTCACATGTGACTGTGACATCCGGGCCGGAACTGACAATGTTTGCAGAAAGGACACCTCCGAGAAGGAGAAATGCGCCTGTGCAGGCGAAGTTGAAAATTTTTGCATTTAAATAAGAATTGGTTTGAAGAAATATGTCCTGTAGCGGACACTGCCAGACAATACATGAAAATAAAACCAATCCAGACCCAATTTTGCCATATTTTCTGGATTTAGGGTTCCATAGGGGCGATTTCTTAGCCTGTTTCAGCATAAACAGAACAAAAATGGCCTCCGTACGGTGTACAATACAGGCATGCGAAAAGGACAGTCGTCTCCATCAAGTCATTATCAGACCCTGCGGCGCCAGACGGTGTCTTCAAGGAAGAAACGCTCTCCTGAGCAAATGCCACTCTGATCGTGCTTATGATTCAAGATTTACCCCTTAGAACGAGTAGTGTTCATCTTTCCGGGAAATCCCTCCCTGCGCATCTCCATTTGGGGGGTGAACGTCGAAGTCAGGATTACTGTCTCCGCCCCGCCGCTGTTGCGGTATGATGAATCAGCCATCTTTGATCATCTCCGGCGATCAGACGGATCAGAGCTTCCCCTGCCTGAAGTTGGATAATACATGCCCGGAGTACGCTACAGATCAAAATGGGCTGATAGTATCCGTACGAAAATCCTGTTTTTCGCCGGTTCAGGCATGATTAAAGAGTTGGCGAGTTCCAGCATCTTTTTGACGGGGGATTAACAACTCAGACCGTGCCTGTATACAGGCACGGAAGCTATGCTGCCTCGGTAAGTGTTGCTTCCCGGGTCCGGCGCATCCATACGCTGGACAAGTCGGTCTGAAAAAAAAAGTCCGACTCGGCAGCATCTGACGCAGGTATCGCAATCCCGGCATGGTGGATGAAATCGCGCATCTACAGGATTATCCCGACCCAATCCGACAACTCCTGGTCAAGAATTCAGGGCACGACAAGCCAGCGGTACTGATCACCAATCAGATGGAACGTGCTCCCAGGGAACTCATTGATCGGTGTGCCCGGCGCATAATCAGTGAGAATATCATCCGTAATGCCATCAACTTCTTCCACATGGATTCCTTGAGCCCGGTCGTTCCGATACGCATCAACGTTGATGTGCAGTTGACCGTCATGGCCAGCGTACTCTATCGACTCCCGGGAGCACGGGTTGGCAAAACCTGTGCAAACGCCGAGGCACAGACCATCTTCCGGCATCTGGCAAGACACCCCGGCAAAGTCATCATTATCAGGGATGAAATTATCGTTCAATTACGAGTATGTGCGAATGACAATTACCTCATTGCAGCGGGATACCCTGACTCACGTCAGAAAATCCCCTGATTCGACAATAAAACCCTGCGGGTAAAACTGGAAAGGCACCCCTGAAATTCATACAGCAAAATCAACGTGGGAATTCAGTCTAGGCGCGGAAGGTGATGCGGTGTACAGGGGAACAAATTGTCGACGTAATCATTCGCCGTCCTACGGATCGTTGCCACTATACCTTATGAGTGATTCAGATCGCAGATCCCCCAACATAAAAGACCGTGGAAGAGCCAAGTACTTTCACGGACGGAAGGGAATTTTGGCCGACTTTAAGGAACGTCTGGAGTTTGCGAGGGATGATCCCGAGGAGGGGAGCACCTTCCTGATTCAGGCCGCGCCCGGTGCGGGCAAGACCGCGCTGCTCCATGAATGCGCCCGCCTAGCCGCAATTGAGGGATTTGCAGTGGCAGAGGTGGATCCGCATAAGTTTCTAGATCCAGAGGTGCTTCACGAGTCTATTGACACTTCATGGATGCGCTGGCATAGATGGCTCACACATGGATCTGCTAGCGTAGATGTTGGTGTATTCAAGGCGGAAGTTGAACTTGGCGGGGCGGCAAAAACTCCTCTGGGTGTCATCGAGAAGGGGAAAGGAGGGCTAGTTCTATTGTTGGATGAAGCGCAGTTAATGAACGACCTTGCGGTGGGGACCGGGATTCCGTTTATCGGCGCGAAGGCCCTGCTGACCGCAATCCACAACGGGCGGACTGGACACCCCGTGATGCTGGTTGCCGCCGGGTTGAGTGCCACGAAGCGGGCCTTCAAAGATATGGGCGTGTCCAGATTCAAGGACAACTGCTATGTAGAGTTAGGCCCGCTGAAACAGGAAGCGGAACGGGAGGTGATCAAGGACTGGCTCAAGAAGGATGGTCGGGCGAAGGGGGATCCCACGCCCTGGATGGATGCGATTATGCGGAAGACCCATGGCTGTCCGCAGCATGTGGCCGCCTATGCGCAGGCCGCCGCCATTCACCTGCGGGCAACGGGGCGGGAGATGACTCCAGAGAAGTTGAAGACGGCGATCGAAGTGGGGGAGATGAAACGGACAAAATTCTATGAATCCAGAGCGGACGGGATTGTCAGGAAAGAGCGTCAGTGCATTGCAAGAGCAATGGCCAATATTGAGACGGATGGGACCATTGATAAGGACATAGTCATCGCATCCCTGCGGGAAGTATGCAGTGAGGAGAAAGCCGAGGATGTATTTACCTTAGCGCTGAGTAATGGGGTATTCGATCTGCAGGGCGACAGCTATGTGATCCCGATCCCATCCATGCGCCGCTGGTTCATGGCCAGCTACTTTATTGAGCGTGATCCACCGACCCACCCCCATCGGGCCTGAATTTCCCGCCTGACAGACCGTTAGATCAAACCCCGACGGAGTTTAATCCTCGTCTCTCTCCCCGATTCTGACCATGAAATGGAGCGATAGTTGCTCACCGGTTGCGTACATAGTATCTGGCTGAAAACTACGAGTTTTTGGAGGCAAGTGCAGAGTTTTCGGTTCTACGGGCTGCGATGATAACATCAATCTCTTGAACTAAATCGTCTAGAGGGGACAGGATGTCAAAGTTCGGTTCGGTTGCAAATGTTCGCCGGTGATTCAATGTCCTTGCTGCCTAAGGCCCTCATCTGCAACCGGTCTCCCGCTTCGGTGTATCATTGATTTCGGAAGTTTTGTAAAAGGGTGATCGTCAAACTGCTCCCATATAATGCAGTAAATTGTACAATCCGGGATCTAGCATAGTACGGATAATGGTACATTCTCCACTCCATAACAGGACGTACGGCTTTATGGCATGTCCAAAATATGTCTTGATTTCTGTTGGATTTTTAATTTTCTGGTTCTGCCTCCCCGCTACCGTTCTGGGGCAGGAGCAAATGCCGAACATTCAAGTCCACATGGGGGAAGGCATTCAGGCATTCTCCAATTCAGACTCACCGGCCTCTGAAAAAAGAAGCCGGAAGTTCCTGAGTTACAGTCTCGAAGTTTCTGTTTTGCAGGAGGAATCAAGCCATCCGACTGCGACGATTGGTACAGGCAGATCAGATTCTTCTCCGCATGGCATCCCCGTTCAGAATGTAAGTATTGATGAGACCGATTCATTTTTGAGTATATTTGAATCCGAGGAGAAAAGGTTGCAGGATCTACAGCAGATGATCCAGGGTGCCCGGAATTCGGTGACGGTTTTGGAGGGGAACTCAAGAACATTTGAAGTTGACCTTGATTCCGAGCCTTCGGGCAGTGTGACCGTCACCATTGCAGGTGGAAACACAAAATTAACGGTGAGTCCAGCGGCGCTGACATTCACATCTTCCAACTGGAATGTACGTCAGACGGTGACAGTGACCGCGAATCAGGATCCTGGCGAGGAGAATGACCAGGTGACACTGACCCTGAACGCTTCAAGCGGAACGGCCAATCCGTCAGCGGTAACGGTGACCATCATAGATGATGAACCACCGTGGAGACGGCCACCTGTGTCCATTCAGGAGGGCGGACGACTAAGCTTTGGCATCCCGCTTCTGGAAGTATTAGCACCTCCCTCTGGTGATGTAACATTTGTCGTTACTGGACACGAAAATACAGTTCTGCGCCCAATTCCGACAAAACTAACCTTCCCGGTCAATGCATGGCGTGCAGATCAAATTCTGGCCTTAACCACAGAACTGGATGAGGATGTTAAGGACAATACGGTCACACTGACGCTCACGGCATCGGGAGGCGGCTATAGCGGTTTGAAATACCTTATTGAGGTAACCGTTGTTGACAGGCCCCCGCAAGAGGTTTTGATTATGGAAGGAGGTACGATAGATCTTAATTTCAGCCTGAAGGGAGGGATTCCGGGAGGGCCTAGACGTAATCAGATCGCAACCTTTGACCAGTACGATGATACAGATTTAACGGTGAATCCAAAACAGCTGGTGTTCAAGGTGGAAGACTGGCACTCATGTTTGCATCAAGGTCGGCCGACTGTTTGCTCTGGTGCTGAAGGGACAAGGTTAACGGCGAATAATGATAAAGATGCTGTGGATGACCAAAATATTATGAGGCTCATGGTCACGGGTCCTCCAGATGCCGATTACCTGGGTGTGAGCCGCCTGATTTATGTGAGGATTGAAGACGATGATGATCCAGGGTTGGTGATAGATCCGTTAAGCTTGGAGATTGATGAAGGGGCGAGTGGAGTATTTACGGTTAAGCTCTCGGATCCACCGTTAGGAGATTTTGAAGACAATGATGTCACGGTGGCGATTCCCCCTTCTGTGGGAGATTTGACATCGAATAAAACCAGACTGACCTTCACCGCTTCAAATTGGGATGAAGAACAAACGGTAACCTTAATGGCAGGATACGATGATGATCTGGTAAACGATGTAGATACACTGTGGTTGGCAGCAAATGGCGGCGGCTATGATCGTGAGCGGGGAAGGGTGATTGTGACGGTCAAAGATGACGGTCTGCCAGAGATTGTGGTCACACCGAGTTCAGTGGAGGTGAATGAGGGGAGTTCGGAAACCGTAGAGGTTAAACTTGGGGGCCAGCCGTCAGGCGAGGTCACGGTGATGATGACCTGGCCTGCGGGGACCGATCTGACCCTGAGGCCTGCGATACAAACCTTCACGCCAGCCAACTGGAATGAAGGGCAGGAGGTGACACTGACGGCAGACGAGGACGATGATTTTGTGAATGATCAGGTGGTGGTAACCCTGACCGGAAACGGGGGCGGCTTTACAGGCGTGACGAACTCAATTCTGGTGACCATCATTGATAATGATACCGAAGTTCAGAAGATCATCGTGGCAGAAGAGGAGGTAACGATGGATGAAGGGAGTACATATCCGTTTAATGTACGTCTATCCGCAAAACCATCTGAAACCGTAACGCTGCGGCTTACCGGGTATGCGGGAACGGATCTAAGGCTGGATCAATCTTCACTCGCCTTTACGACCACAAATTGGCAGAACGCACAGATCGTAACATTCACAGCAGAAAAGGATGAGGACTATGATGATGATGAACTGGAATTACTCTTGTCTGCATCTGGAGGAGGCTATGATGATGTGACGCACACGACGAAGGTGACGATCATTGACGAGGGCCCCTTAACGATTTCCATCAATGATGCACAGGCATTGGAAGATGCGGGAAGCCTGCAACTACCGATAGAGCTCAATCGCCCTGCAGAAGAGGTGGTGACCGTGCAGTATGAGAGTTCGGACCGGACCGCGGAGGCGGGGCTGGACTACACGGCATCACGCGGGATTGTAATCTTTGACCCAGGGGCGACCCGAGGTGTAGTAGAGATTGAAATTACCGATGATGAACGCTTGGAGGCAGAGGAAGAGTTTGCCGTGAATCTTCTGAATGCCCGTCAGGCAGTCATTGCAGACGGGAAGGGAACGGGTATAGGTACGATTCTGGACAATGACGGGAGCGCAAAACTTCGGATAGATGACATTCTGGTGATGGAAGAGGAAGGCGTAGTCCAGTTCCGGGTATCGCTGTCGCATCCGCAGCGCAGGATGGTGACGGCCGCCTACCGGACCCGCGACGGGACGGCCAAAGCCGGCGAAGACTATGAAGCGATCTCCGGCATGGTAACCCTGGCACCGGGAACCACCGAAGCCCTGATTGCGGTGCGGCTTCTGAAAGAGGATCTGGATTGGGAGGAAGAGACGTTCACGGTGCATCTGGAATCTGCAAAGCATGCCGGGATTGAGAAGGCGGTGGGGGTGGCCACGATTCAGGAGTCAGTGGCGACAGGTAAAAAAGTTCTGGACGCGTATGCGGCGCGGTTTGTGCGGACGGC
>JAJECE010000075.1 GCA_022822185.1 Rhodothermales bacterium
GGAACACAAAAAATTGCCGCATTGCGGTCAGGTAAGTCAGAATCGTCCCGTAGGTTACCTTCCGTTCTGTTTTCAGGTAGATTGGGAACTTCTCCAGATTTTTCTGGGAAAGTTCCATACTCCCCTCCTGCGCTATCGCCCACAACTTGAATACGTCCAACGCCTTCTTGTAGGTCTGCACGGTAGATGGAGATTTCTTCTGCGAAAGTGTATTCACAAAAAAATCTATCCGGGCAAGAACCGCATCGGTGGACAAGGTCTTGACTAAGTCATCATCGTTTAACATGGATAAATTTCAGAATTTCTATCCCGCCCCCCCCCCATGTCTGAAACATCTGTGGATCAATTTCACGAGTCCCTGAAGTCCCCAGCATGCATGCTACTAACGATTGCCAATCCAGTCATGCGGCATCCCAACATGGATGCGAAGAAATGGTTCCGCAACCATTGCACGCGCAGCATGCAGACGGAAAGTGGCCGGCCTTACCATCAGAGTCGCCAATCCTCCCGTACACTACTCGCTACAGAGCCCGCTCACCCTCAAGTGACAGGTTATCTGGAGGGATGATTCCCTTCCACCCAGACCTTCTGCCCGTCGGTGAGTCGTTCCTGTTTCCAGATCGGAACCTGAACTTTTAACCGGTCAATCAGAAATCGGCATGCTGCAAATGCCTCGGCCCGGTGTGCTGTCGCGACTCCGACCAGCACACTTGCTTCGGTCAGACACACATCTCCAAGTTTGTGGAGCAGGCATACGCGCTGGATCGGCCATTTGCCGTCCGCTATGTCTATCAGTCGGTGCATCTCTTTGAGCGCCATCGGTTCATAGCTCTCGTAGGTCAGAGACAGGGTTTCTATTTCGCCGGTCCACTGCCGCGCGGTTCCGATAAATACGGCAACCCCGCCTGCACCGGGAGTCTGCAGGAACTGATATGCCGCCGGAATATCAATCCGCTCGTAGGAAAGTTGCACCCGGCGTTTGCGTGATTCGTCAGCCACCACTCACCGGGGTTATGATGGCGACTTCGTCACCATCCTGGAGGATATGTGCGTCTTCAGAGTAGGCCTGATTGACGGCCAGTCGCATCACGCGCCGATAGGGAACCATCGTTGGATACTGCGCACATGCCAGATCCAGAAACTCACCTGCGGTGATTCCTTCGGGGGTTTCCAGATCAACGGAATCGGCTTTCAGTTTTGATTTCAGGACACTAAAGAGTTGAACTTTAAAAGATAGCATGACCAGTGCCAAGTTTATTCTTGGAATTTGAGATTTTATGAGAATTCAATTTCACGAAGCGTCTCCACGATCTTGACGGTCTCCAGACTGACCGTAATCACTTTTGCAAGCAGTCGGAGTGGATAGGCCGGATCCCCCATGGTTTCTATTGCAAACCGGTTGGCATCATTGACAATCTGGCTTTTCTTGTCCGTTTTGACGCGCTGCCGCTCCATCACCCATGCAATGGCTGATTTCCCGTTGACCATGTAGTCATAGGCTTCTTCGGGAATGTTCTGTACGGTGATCTGCCCGTTATAGATGATCTTGGATTGATCTTTCTGCCGCCCTTTCCCTGGATGGCGCATTGGACGATCCTCCACTCGGAACCACGCTTCGGGGGATGTGCCATTTGCGGGTTCCCATCCCCCCTCTTCAAAGGTGATGGGATACTCACTGACATCCTCATAGTTAACGTGCAGTTCTCCGAGTTTCCTTCCTGATTCGACCAGGAAGTAGAATTCCTGAACATCTTTGGGGAAAGGGATGCGGGGCAGTTCCTTACGGAGATTGGCGGCATATTTCTCCCGATAAGAGGGGACATGGAGTACGCCGTAGATGTAATAGAACAGGTCATCCGCAGTAATGGAATTCCCCCCCCCATTTTTTCTGCAAAGACCTGCAAGGCCTCCTCTTTGATCGCACTCTCCCGTACGTATCCATGGGAATCTGTGTTCGGATGTCCACCCTCCACGAACAGACCATCCTGATTTTCTTTAGATTTGGAATACAACCAACGAGGAAAGCACTGACCTTTGCTGATACATTCAAGATCTGGAATCTGCGCCACCAGTAAACATGAAAAAGCAACGGTTGCCCCCCGGCTCACCACGCTAATCACCAAATTCTCAGATGCCTCATACGGGAAGAGTTGCGGAATTCGATAGATGCTTTGATTCAACCTACGGCTATGGTATAGATGCTGTCGAGTAAAAGGCCTATACTGAGCAATTGTGATCCGGCCTTCTTGGACACTCAGTTCCTTATTTCGAGCCAGATCATCCTTCAAATCTTTAGTCCAGCTAATTTTTGTGGGATCGTTATTAACAAAGCGTGTGACTTCGTTTGATGTCAATCTGCGCCCCATGAAAACTTCCTCCTGTAACCGTTGCCGTTCACTCTCATAGAAGCGAATCATGGCCTGAATATTCCACCGAAGTGCAGCTTCCGAATAATTATAGCACCATGCATCACGATTCGTCTTTACCCCCTGCGAATAATTCTTAAAGATCACATCTTCTGACCGGCCCCTTTTATCCCCCAGCACCATAAATTTTTCAAACCCCGCATCCCGCTGATTCAGCCAGTCATGGTGGGTATCCGGTTTGATCTCGGTCCACTGCCCTGCAAGCCCGTCGATTCCGCGGAATCCTTTGACTTTGTCCAGTTTTTCTTCCCGGCCCAGGTAGTCCCCGATATCGTGATACAGAATCCTGCATCCTTTGTCTGTACTCTCGGGATTGCGGACAAAGAGCGTGACCGCCACCGGCGCCCTGGACCCCGCTCCAAATACTTGCCCTCCCTCCTGACGGGATCTCTCTCCTTGCGTCCGCTGATTCCCCCGCAAATTCAACACATAAACCGAAGAAAACTCCTCCGCCAGACACTTCCGCATTCCGTCCATTGCATTGCCCTCCAGCCAACCGGCGTTTGTCACCACGCCGATTACCCCACTCTTTCCGATCCGGTCCGATGCCCAGCGAATAGCTAGAATATAGCTGTCACGCAAGCTTATCTTGAGTTTCGCAGTTGAATACCTCGCATAACCCAAGTTCGTCAATTTGTAGTGCTATTAGGCGCAGAGTTCCTCCAGGCCCGTTTTTGGGCTTTTTTTTTGATGGGATCCGGGCCTTCCCAAGTTCCCCCATTCTGGCAATCTGATTTGAGGTGGTTTTTACATCTGTCTG
>JAJECE010000050.1 GCA_022822185.1 Rhodothermales bacterium
GATAACGCTCCATCCTTATGGTGCCAGTCGTCCAAGCGTCCGGGGAAACGGGATCGTTTCCCGAATATGTTCCAGCCCGCAAACCCATGCAACCGTCCGCTCAAGGCCCAAGCCAAAACCGCTATGCGGTACCGTACCGTATCGGCGAAGATCAAAATACCATTCAAATGCCTCCTGAGGGAGATCATGCCGTCTCACCTGCTCTTCCAGAAAAGTTAGATCATCTGCACGCTGCCCACCACCAATGATCTCACCAAAGCCCTCCGGCGCCAATACATCCATCCCGAGCGCTAGACGGTTATCTTCGGGGTCCCGCTTCATGTAGAACGCCTTAACGGCTTCCGGATAACGATGTACAATGATCGGGCGATCAAAATGCCAGGTTAACAATGTCTCATCACTGCCGCCAAAATCTTTTCCCCATTCAAAGTTTACCGCAGATTCCCACCACTTCGGCAGATTCCGCAATTCTTCTTCAATCTGATCCAGACATGTATTGATCTCAATCTCCCGCGCATCAATACGACGCTTCTTCCACTCTTTTGAACGCGCATATACATCCCGATTCTGGGTGCGCTCTTTTTCGAGCCCGGACTGCTGGCGCTGCAATACATCCTGTCGTTCCTGAACCAGAATCCTGGTTTTTTCGCTTTGAAGAAGTTCCACTGCCTCGCTGTATGTCATACGCGGGAACGGTGCCTGAATACGCCGCAGTGCCTCCAGATCCCGCTCCAGTATCTCCAACTCCTCTTGACAGTCAGACACCGCATCGGAAGCAATCCGAATCAGGAAATCCTCTGCCAGCGTCATATTCATCTCAAGGTCATAGAAAGCCATCTCGGGCTCAATCATCCAGAACTCGGTCAAATGCCTGCGTGTCTTTGATTTTTCCGCTCGAAAAACAGGACCGAATGTATAGATCTTGTTGAACGCCATCGCCATGACTTCTCCATGTAACTGGCCACTCTGTGTCAGATATGCAGAACTCCCAAAATAATCAATCTCAAAGAGCGTACTGGTTCCCTCCACCGCATTCTTTGTAAGAAGTGGAGCATCCATCTGAAGAAAACCACGCTCCTGAAAGAAGTTATGGATGCTCATAATGACGCGGTTACGGACACGCATCACAGCCCAGGGACGTCGACTGCGGAGCCATAAATGGCGCCGGTCCATCAAAAACTCTACTCCGTGTGCCTTCGGCGTGATCGGATAGTCGTCTACGATCTGAATGACCTCAATACTCGAAACCTGAATTTCCACACCCCCGATCTGACGCTCATCAGCGTGGACATTTCCCGTGACCACCAGTGATGTCTCCTGCGTTGCAGCGGATGCATTCTGCCACGAATCTACCTCTACATTCTGCTGATTCACCACGCACTGCACCAGACCTGTTCCATCACGGAGAACCAGAAAAAACAATCCCTTGGACCCGCGTTTCTGCTGTAACCAGCCCCGTAACGTGGCGACCTTCCCAATCTGCCCTGCAAGGGATTCAATTGTTGTTGTTTCCATGTCAATATTTTTCAGAGATTCTTTCAGTCCAGTCAAAAAGTTTCTGCTCCCCTGCAACTGTAGAGTGAATCAGTTCAAATTCACCAAATCCATCTAAATCTGCAAATATGAATTCTGCCTGCCCCTCACCGGGGAGATGATTATATGTCCATACCTCATAGGGCTTTCGTCCTCGCTCATATAGATTCGCTTCAATACTTTCCGGCCTGCCATACCTGAGAAGAACATTCCCCCGATCCGTCTCCCATCCTTCGAACCGCTGCATTGAATAGCGTTCATTCGCATACCTCATCAACCGGTAGAACTCATCTCGAAATTCATTCTGCCCTGTTCCAGGTGTTGGATCACGTACTTTCCAGAACTCCATTAACAGTCTTCTTCGCGCATCCAGACCTTCAAGACGCTTCATCCGTCTAGACTCCTGATCGTTCAAGATCACCGCAATATACCTCCATTCCCTTTCTAGTTCTTCCTCTGACATCATGAAGGCATTGATATTCTTATCGAACGTCTCCGCACTCGCCGTTCCATTGATCGCAGAGCGCTTTACGGATGGATTGAAGACAAAAAACTTTCGCTTCTGTTCCACGACAACCTCATCATTACTGTCCAGAATTGCCATGCGTAGAAAATAGGTTCCCGATCCAAGGTTTGACAAGTCAAATGCACCATGTAGAATATCCGTCTGGTGCACATCCCGTTTCCATCGTTTCCGATAATCTGGAACCGGGGTAGCCCTGCCTGCTTCGGTCACATACGTGAACAGGGTATACATGCCTGAATCAGATGCCGCGCAACCGGGATTGTAGGCCTCGGCATAATAGAATAATTCTGCAGAATCCGCACCGTACAATTGTCTCATATTCGGGAGAATTACGAGACCATTCTTGTAGTGAGGGGCCTCTTTGTCCCCCGAATCTACGATGCTGGATGCCAGAATGATGTCTGAAAGTAAGCAACGTTCCGGTTGATGATAATCAGGAATGGTGACATCCCGGCTTACCTGAACTGCATCCTGCCCTGAAACCGGCAGATCTATTTGTAATTCATATTCACCGGGGGGCACCATAAACCGAGTCCGGCGCAAAAAAATCTGCCCATTGATGATTGAAGATGTATCGGGCACCGAGAAGTCTAACTCCTCTACCCAAACCGGGCGATCTTCCGTAGAATCCATATTTGTCTCTGAAGAATTCATCCGGCGTAGATACAACCCGATCACTGCATGATGCTCTGCATCCTGTGCAGCATCCATCAAAGAACGCGCCTCTACTGCCAGATAAAACTCTACCAGGGACTCCTGCGCATCATAGGCAAATGAAACATAATCCGTCTCAATCTGGGGTAACCGTTGGCCCGCCGCGCTGGAAACCACAAAGAGCAGTCCACCGATTATGTTTAGTCTGCATATGCTTCGCTTCATGACCTTGTGGTTAACGGACGAACGGGCATACTGGATTTCATGTGGAAGTTAACCAGACGTGATGTGGAGATGCTCACGGATCGGCAAATGAACACATTTTACGGCCGTTCGAAAGACTTCACTGGATAAATCTATGCCCTCGCCTATTGATCCTTCAACACCCCTGCGATGTCTGGAGGGGTCCAATCTGGTGGTTTCATCCACTTCCCATCTTCACGTACATAACTGCCCGGGCCGAATTTTCGCAAATTTGCCTCGTCTACCTCACGCAGGAGTTTTTCATCCTCTATCCCAAACGCAATCAAGGTGCCGATTGTTACGACCGATATATCTGCACAGCCATCCGCAACCCCTTCTATATCCACCGGTTTGTCCGGCATAAATGTACACGAATCCATCTCCACCTCCTGCCCCTGAACCGCAACCGAAATCCCAAGGGCGTGGACGGTTTCCAGTGCTTCCTCAAGAATCAAGCGGGCGCGAAGCAGCCGCGTTCGTTCATCGGGAATAATTACTTCGGTCGGTGTGGACTGGCCAACCTTCTCCATAAAAGTTTTTACACGCTGATAGTGCTCCGTTGGCATCGTAAATTTCGAGTATTTCTGGGAAAACAGGGAGTTTTGATCAGATCAGGGCATACCCGGAGCGGCCTCCTTATGGGCCACCGCTTATTTGGGCGTGGTCTGCCGATCTGACCGACAAGCTCAGATCGGTTGGGAACTTGCCTTGAATTCGTATTATCCGGTGCATTGGCGGTCATGTCTCCTGCAAACCTGAACGCGGTCCCGCCACCAGACAAATTCATATCCGCTGCCCCATTCCTTCGATCCTCTACAATACATCTCATTGCTGCTCATGCAAATGACTCAATCAGGGCATCGTACTGCGCCACATGAACCGACCAGTCAAGATGCGCAACAATACCCCGAAGGGTTCTGGCCGGCAAGGGATGTTCCTCCCCCGTCAACATCTCCTTCAAAATGGTAAACAACTCTTCTTCGGTGTCATACAGGATGGGCGCGTGCAGTAAGGGTTGATGCAGGTTCTCTGGAATCAATTCCGGGTAACTCAAGCGATTCGGCAACAGGGGATGACATCCACAATAGATAGCCTCCATCATCGCAATGCCAAAGAATTCATGAACCGCTGTGGATACGACAATATCCGCACGATGCAACAACCGGCTGTACTCTTCAAAATCCTCTGCATATCCATAGTGGAGAATTCGCTCGGCATAACGCTCAAATGCAACATCAAATTCAGACGGCTGCTCCTCAAAACGCTTCCCGGCAAGGATGAGACGAAACCGGCAGCCCGCATCATCCAGGCGATTCATAAGCCGAAAGAATGCCTCCGGGTTCTTGTCATATTCCCAGCGCTGATTCCAGAGCACAATCGGTGGATCATCCTGCGTATCCCCTGTACTGGTATAACGCGCGTGTGCCTGGAGATCCATCCCCAGATGCATCACCCGGCTCTTTGCCCGGATTTCGGATACGGTATGCAAATGCGTATAGTCTGGAAATACCCGAAGCAAGCCTGGGAGTGCATGGATAAATTCTTTGTAGTGGAACTCCGTATTGAAGACTACCTGATCCGCAGCCAGGCACGAAAGGTAGTTAATATAGGCGTACGACAAATCCCGCTTCTCCTCTGTCGGCAACGGATACGTCAATTGGTTTTCGTGCAGGTAATAAATGACTGGCACATTGCCAATATCCTTTCGGACCAGAGCCAGAAATGCCGGCAGATTGACCATACTGGAAGCCAGAATCACATCCGGACGAAAGCCATTCGCAATCAGTTGTCTGGATTTTCGTGCAAGCGTCTGGGCCCCGCCCTGAAGCCTCCACTTCCAAAATCTTGATGCCATGGTAACGAGTTCATATTCGTGACGGCTGTTTTGGATGAGTCCGTCCACGAAATTCCGGTGCGAACCACCATACCACGGCTCAAGTGCCAATACTTTCATGAGCGCTTGGCCCTTTTCGGCTTCTTCTTCTGTCCAAATTTTTTCTGCATTTCCTTGTCTTCCTGGGCTGTGAGCGGGCGAACAATCGCTAATTCACGAACTTGAAGCAGATCCCGTAATGCATTATCCATGACTTCCTCGGAAGTAACGGGGACCTCCCCCCCGGCTGGAATTTCGAATTCACGACTTTCCAGTTTCACGGTGACCGCTCGCTTGTTCGTGTTTTTTACAATCATACCCTTACGATGTCGGGGAATCATGATTTTATGAGTTTAGATTAGAGCAAGTGAGTAAGTATACGACTATTTCGATGAAGACGATATAAAGCGTCTGGGCTTCGGTACATAATCTTCAATACAAAGAGATTGAGTGGCCATTGCGATTTCGTCTTCCGAATTGGAAGCAATCACAACCAGATGCCCCGATTCTCTGGATCGGGCGACCATATTCTTGAAAATTTCTTTTCCTTTTGGATCCAGTCCCAGCGTTGGCTCATCCAGCAGGAAGACCTTGGGTTCATGGAACAGGGCAGCGGCAAGGCGCACCCGCTGCTGCATCCCTGTTGAATAGGTTCTGATCGGTTTGTCCATGTGCGCGGTCAATCCAACGTCCGCGACCATAGATTCTATCCGCATTGAATCGGATCTCATAGAACGGGCCCTCTCGATAAATGCAAGATTCTCCTGTAAGGTTAGATCTTCATACAAATTTACGTAAGGTGCTACAAATCCGATGTGGAGGGCATGCTGCTCTCGGGAGATGACCTGTTTGGAAAGGATCAGTTCCACTTTCCCGCTGGTCAGTCGGAGGATTCCTCCCAATGCCTTCAGCAAGGTTGACTTTCCCGATCCATTTGCACCCGTGATTGCCAGAATCTCCCCTGAAGACAGTTCCAGATTGACCCCGCTAAAAATTCGCCTGTACCCATAGCGATGCCCCCCATCCTGCACCGTTAAGTGGATCATTCTGCTTATTAAATATGACGTTGATGAATCTCTGCCCTGCATCCCGTGATGATCTGTCTAGACACTGTGATTCCAGTTCGCATCCAAATATATCGAAATTTACTGCACTGCATGAATTATCTGGACTTACACCAAGCCGAGAATGCGCAGGGCCATGATCAGTACCGCAATCACCATCACGCCCCGTATGACCTTTTCTCCCCGCCGAATTGCAACCTTCACTGCAATAAATGCTCCCGTTGCATTGCCTGCGGCCAGCGTCAGCCCAAATCCCCAGTCCACTTTTCCCAGCACTTCAAATACGATAAGGGTCGGAACCGTGTAAAGCAGCACAACCGTGACTTTGTGAACGGTTGTCGCCAGTAGATCCAGATGTAATAAGTGAAAAAAGACGGCCATAAACAAAAACCCGATCCCTAACTGGATGAATCCTCCATAAAACCCGATCAGCAAGAGCACCGGCCCTGTCCAGGCAGATTCCCTCGCAATGCTGCTGGAGGCACCGCTTCCACGCGGAAGAAGCATAGTCAGGACGACCACAATCAACAGCCCCGCAAGAATTTTCTCAAACAGGGCATCCTCAATCCTGGTCGCCATAAAGGCACCTGATATTGCACCCGGTATGGTCCATAACCCATACGATATACTTTTCCGTATACGCGTCTTCTTCTCCGAAGAGAATGTCAGCGTGGCCGATATATTCTGGACGAGAATTGCAACACGGTTTGTCCCGTTCGCCACACCCGCATCTAGCCCCAACAAGACGAGTACCGGCAAGGTGATGGTTGAGCCTCCTCCTGCCATCACATTCATTATCCCTGCAGCCACACCTGCGAAGAAAAGAATCAAAAGGGCCTGCAACTCCGGCATGAAGTTGTCTTAGCGGCGGACCATCGCGACGGACTTCTGCTTACCTTCCAGACTTGATTTTCTCCTCGACAACTTGAACCCCCCCGGGTGACGCCAGGTATCCAGGGCCTCCACATCTATCGTTGAGTCCTTTACAATGAAACTCATGAGCTGACCACGATAGACCGCATCATCTTTCAGGATACTTCCGTTTGAGTTGTAGAAGGCGACTGTTGCCCGCACAGTATAGGATTCATTGTCATCCCAGGCTTTCCGATGGGATTCCGGTAACAAATCCCATACAAAGCGATTTCGAACCGCTTTGTTCAGGAATGGACTGATAAAGGGCTTCCAGAACAATGCCAAGGGGCCCGTGCCAGGGAGATTCGCTGTCATGCTGAGTTTATACTCCGGCACCAGATCATCTGGACGAAGCAGTCCGAACAGACCGCTCAGTATGATGCTGTTTTCCAACAGACGCCGCTGTGCACCTGTCGGCAGTCCATCAAAGTCAACCGCACTGAAAAACGGATCTGGCACAAACCGCTTGCGTGCCGCCATCAGCGGTGCGGAATAGACGGCCTGAATCAGGCTCATCGTATCCTCGAGCGCTTCGGGGCCGAAGATCCCTTCAAGAATTTCCGTTTCGTCCTTCTGAATAAGATCCAGCAGGTGATCTAAAATTTCCCGGCGCTCGGGGATCAACTGATGAAAATAATTGAACGTTGTCTTGGAGCGATAGTCGAAAACATCAGGCGCGAACGGATTTCCACCGCCTGCCATGATATTCGCCGATGCAACCAATACTGCAAATCGATCGTCGATAACTCTCCCTCCTCACTCAAGATTCAGAGCGTACAGAAGTCGCAGATCCCATGATTTCGTCCATCTGCGAATTTATTTCCTGTGCCTGCTCATTTGCTTTGGCTACAAGTGCTTCTCCTTCGGACTTTGCGCCTGCATTCTCTCTGGGCTCTTTCATGGTCTCCGCCAGACTTCCAACCTGCTTCGCTAATTCCTCCAGATGAAAGGTTACCCGGCGACGTAAACGACTACCCTCCTCGGGAGCAAGAAGGAGTCCCAGTGTAAAACCGACTCCCCCTCCCATCAGAAGCCCCCAGCCCAAGGCCCGGGTTACATCTCCTATGCCATAATTTTTGGACATTGTTTTCCGATTGTATATGATAACGACCCGCAACTTTCTCCCCTAAGTTAGGAAAAAAATCGCACCAGACCGCCAAACCTAACGATTTCGCTTTTTATGACGGTTTTTGCGCAGTCGTTTTTTTCGCTTATGGGTTGCGATCTTATGACGCTTCCTCTTCTTACCACACGGCATTTCGTAATTTTGTTTTGTGATTAGGTACAGCATAACCAAAAGAAGCCACTTCTACGCAGGAAAAATAAGGGGGTTCCATGACCTCTACATCTCCTATTCCATAAAATAACTTATATTTCCGCCATTCAAACCGGTGATCTCCATTCCTGATCTAAATAATCATTCCGTTCCAGCGAATCTACAACTCCACGAATCCGGCGGATTTAGATATATTGATTCGGGGGCAAATCGTGATTTTCCGCCGCTGCTTCTGTTGCATGGGCTTCTTGGAAACCCTGAGGGCTGGTTTGATGCGGCCTCCGCTCTGGTCAACCGCGGGTACCGTGCTATCGTCCCCGACCTGAAGCTTGATGAACTCTCCAGAAAACAGTCCAACGTACAGGGGATTGTTGATTATGTGCGCAGGTTCACCACATTTCTGGAGCTGGATCAGATGATCCTGATTGGCAATTCTCTAGGTGGACAGATTGCCATCCGCTATACGACCTGCTACCCGGAATGTGTTGCCGGTCTGCTCCTGTCCGCCTCTTCGGGGATCTATGAGACGGAAGTGGGACACACAACTTTCCGGCGGAATGACCGCAATTATATCCGCATTAAAGCAGAGAAAACCTTCTACGACCCTGCAATGGTAACGGAAGATCTGGTGAATCGCATCTCTGATATTGCGACCAACCGGTTACGTGCACTTCGCTTTGTCTGGCTTGCTCGCAGTTCCATGAAAGACCTCGTCATCGGTGAACTTGAGAAGATTGATGTACCTGCTTGTCTGATCTGGGGATCAGAAGATCAGATCACCCCTCCCGATGTCGCCCATACATTTCAGGAGTTACTTCCGAACGCAAAATTGCGCTTCATTGAGAAGTGCGGCCATGCACCCATGATGGAGCACCCGGGAATTTTTAATCGCTTGATGCTGGAATTCCTGGATTGTTCTTTCGATCCCGTAACCACTCCGGCCTAGATCCTATCTCCGTGTGCAGAAACCTTCCTGCTGTCTTGTTTTTCAGTTTGACAGTAATCAGTTGTTCTCCGACTCTTTACCCGCTTTATCGAGACTACGAGCACAGTTCTGCGGGAAAGGTTCCGCTGTCTCAAATTGAGGAGGCCCTGATGGAAGTGGGCTGGGAACTACTTCCTTCTCCCCCACCCAATACAGTTTCCACGATGCATCGCCAGATCCGCAACTGGCTTCTGTACAAGGTTGTTGTACAGGTGGAGGCCGTCCCCATCGGAGCACAACATGTACGATTGTTTGTGCATCCGTACCGCATCTATCCAAGTGGCGCACGCAGCAAAATCCCCTTTCTGAAACGCAGTATCCGTCGCCGGGTCATTCGTGATATTGATCGGGTTTTTGAGTCCTATGAACTCATTGCCGTGGGAACCGATCTATCCAGGGATAAGGTTCGTTCAAGGTAATTCATTGCCGACGCATCCAGACTGAATCCGCCAAGGTTCCAGTTCTGGAACCTTTCTTTATTTTCGGAGTATACGCTGCTTCATGGGGATGATCAGGCTTCGACGGATGGCATCGCACAACAAGTCGCGTGTCGAGTCAATCTGACCTGGGCTCGTAAATCACGTCAGAAAACCTGTAACTGCGAACGATTATTCGTACGCGATGGCGGCATAGACCCGCTGTCTGTCTTCTGTGCATACCCGCTCACAGGTGGTACAGGAGGCATCGCCAAATGTGAGCACCCTGGTCAGGATTCCGGCTGGATCCTGACGGGGTATTGATCAGCCTTTGCGGACACCCGGCTTTGGCCGCACGCCATGGGTGAATGCAAGATATTAAAGTGTGGCCTACACACGTAGACGCTTGTCTGTCCGACCGTTCGGACCCGGGTTCGATTCCCGGCATCTCCACAACAGGAATGCCCGCCTTGTGCGGGCATTCCTGTTTAATTCCGCCCGGATAACCTTATCAGGGAGTCGAATAAGGAGCGCTGCTGCCTTAGTGCAGCAATCCGGTCTGGAGGATCCGTTCGGGCCTCCAGTAAAATCCATCCGGCATAATTGGACCGTGCAAACAGTTCAAAGAGTTGCCTGTACGGATACGTGGTGCTGTTCAGTTCACGCACATGGGCGGTCTGTGCAAGATATCTCTGGACGAGTTCAAAATTGTGTGCAAGTCCCGGCGCATTTAAATCCGCCTCATTACAGTTCCAGCATACGCGAACATTATGATGACGGGTTGCCTCCATGATTTGCCGGATTACGGGGAGTGCATCCGTACGATATCCATGAACTTCCAGCCGGATTTCCTGCCCATAATCCTCGCCAAACCGGCCAAGTGTCCGCAGAGCCCGGGCAATCTGGGCAATCGTCTGCTCTTCTGAAATCCCATCCGGTAAAGCATCCGGCTTTACTTTGACCCCGCTTGCTCCTACATCGTGAGCCAGAATGATGGACGCTTTTGCCTGACTGATTGCGTGCGCCTGCCGGGCGGCTTCCAGGTGATGGAATGACCAGTTGGTTCCCAGTCCGACCAGTCTCACATCACTATCCATGAATTGCGACTGCACGGCTGCGCGTTCTGCCGCGGACAGGTGCACCTCTACACCATGTGCGTGTTCGGTCCGCAGTTCCACTCCTTCCACCCCGGTATTCTGACAGTTCCGTATCAGTGTGGAGATATCCCAGTCCCGTCCCCAAAGGTAGGTCACAAGTCCAAATCTCATATCCCCGCGTTTACTGGATATTGAATCCAGCAGTCCACCAAGCGGTCGCATAAAAAACTGACGACGAGATGAATACATGTATCACAGCATAGATCCTCACCTTACACCGAAATGCAGCAGGAAGGATCCCTGACAAACTTATTTGCACTTCCGGGAAAACACAGGTTATCTCTCTTGTCTGGTAACTGTACATGGAATCCCATAGAACACATCTTTTTCAGGTGCATTAACCGCAACTGGGCGGGCCGAGCATCAGACTACGGAAAGACCATCCTAAACTACATTCGTATTCCCAGCAATAATTCAAAACGAAACATGGATGCCATGCGGGTGACCGTAACAACAGGAAACCGGAATCAAAATCAGCAAGGAGCATAGGGGCAAATTAAACCTGATTTACAGCGAATTCATCTCCAATTGGGGCTGTAGCATCAATCCAGAAATTCACCGGCCGTTCATATGCCTACATTGGAAACCTGCCTCGTAGTACTAATAGGAGACAAGCGGAACGTTAATCCCCGTGACACCGTAGCACAGGACTATCAGAGCATCTCTGGAAACGAAGATGGGTGGTTTATTCCTTGGCGAACCCTCGGATGCAACCGGGATGCTTCCAGTAATTGGGATTCAGTCTATGAAAATTGCATTGGGAGCGGAGTTTGATGTAGAAAACTATGGAACTATTATCTACGTGAGTAATCCAGAATGATTTTTTTCTATTCAGACGGATCAAACGGATACAATCGCGAAGGATCATCACCTCCCCAATTGCCCGCCCAACATTATCCGCTTGATGCCATGCCCGTTAAGGATTGTCAGACAAAACCCCCCGTTGGTCCAAGAACACGGCAGTACGTGACGTTCCGCAATTGGCCCTACTGTTAGCCGGTAACACAGTCCCCTTAATAAATTCCCCTTTAAGATAGAAACAGGGGCGGATAGTGCTCCTCCACACGGTGTGCGTGTACTCCGCAGTTGCACTCCATCTACCCCGGTATTCTGGCAACTCCGTATCCGTGTGGAGACACCCCGTCCCCGAAGGTAAGTCACGAGTCTGTATCTCATCTCCCCGCGTTTCCGGGACATTGATTTAAGCACGCCTCGAACGGACACCCAAAAACTGACAGTAAGATGCGTGCGTGCATCACCGCTTAAACACCCACGCTATACAGAACACAGCTGAAAGGATGCCGGTAAACTTGTTGCATCTCCGGTAAAGCCAGATTCTGTCTTTTGCCCCTTCGGCCTACAAATGCTGACAAAATCCAAGAGCATCAAATTCGCCGCCTGCCACAGTCTGGTGCACAGCCCCTGAGATTCCAGTGCATTCCTGCTGATCATCCACAACCCAAGCAACAATACTGCTCCAGAAATCACTGATGGTTTCAGAAAATTTGCTCCGAATGTCAATAATATTCAAAAATTCCTTATATTGGGGTTCTTAGTCCGCTTTTATGAAAGCGGTTCCACATCCACAGTTAACTATAACTTCATTCTTTCATGCTAGGAGACAAGCAAAATTCTCGTCGTGACTTTATCAAGAAATCCGCCATCGGCACCGCCGCAGTGATGGCCGGTGTACAGGGTACACGAAATGTGCGTGCAACCGCACCCGCTACCGGTTCGGTATTGGGTGCCAATGACACCGTGGTATGCGGGTTCATCGGTGTAGGAGGGCAAGGCTACAATGCACATCTCCTGAATGTTACCAATCCCACAGACAATGGCCGACCACGGCACAATGTCCAGTTGAATGCGATTGGCGCAGCCGCCTGCGATTTATTCTCCAAGCGGCGTGATCAGGCGCACGCTGCGCTGGATGCCGCCCGTCAGGAAGCCGGTCGCGAAGCCGCCGTTGAAGTCCATGAAGATTACCGGAAGGTTCTGGATAATCCAGATATTGATGCCGTGTTTATTGGCACCGTTGATCACTGGCATACAAAGATCGCCGTGGATGCATTGGATGCAGGCAAGCATGTCTACTGCGAAAAACCAATGACCCGGTATTTTTCCGAAGGATTTGAGATCTATGATAAGGTCAAGGAGACGGGCCATAAATTTCAAATTGGCTCACAGTTCTGTACTCAGGGCAAATGGCACGCCGCCGCAGACCTGATTCGCGCCGGACGGATCGGCCCGTTGGTGCTGGCACAGGATTCCTACTGCCGCAATACACCCATCGGTGAGTGGAATTATTACGCACTTGAGCCGGAACTGGAACCCGGAGTCACCCTGGACTGGGAAAAATGGCTCGGTCCCGTATCCTCCCGTGAGTTCAATGCACAGCACTACCACCGCTGGCGCAAGTATTATCCTTACTGTGCAGGGATCCTCGGAGATCTCCTTGCGCACCGGATCCATCCTCTCCTGATTGCAACCGGCGCTCCAGAGTTCCCAAAACGCGTGTGCTCGGTTGGGAATAAAAAAATCGGAGATGCCAACCTAGGGGCTGAAGACCGCGATGTGACGGACAACTGCCAGTTGCTCGCTGAATTCCCGAGCGGCCTCTGTATGGTGATCACCGGGAGCAGTGTGAATGAGCAGGGACTCGGTCAGGTGATCCGCGGGAATGAAGGGACGCTGTACTTCAGTGGAGAAAGCCTGGAACTCCGCCCCGAGCGCCCATTCGCTGATCTGGTCGATGGAGAGCAAATGGACAACCTCCTGCCTGGTGCAGATGTGCCTGCTCATATCCATAATTTCTTTACGGCAATCCGTGAAGACGGACAGACTAACGGGAATATTGATGTGGCCATCCGGGCACAGACGATTATCTCCATGGCAGAATTGAGTGAGCGTATGGGCGAAATGATCTATTTCAACGAGGAAGAGCGGTCACTCCATACCGGTAGTGGTTCAAAAATTGAACCCATCACCTACGACACCGAAACGCACTGAATTCGGTAAACTGCAGAGATCTGGAAGAGACGGAAATCCGTCTCTTCCAGATCCGTCTGCCCTAGACAGAACTGCTGATGCAAACCGTTCGACTGGCGCTGAACGCCATGGCGACTCGGTTTGAATTGGTGATGCATGGGGAAGATGCTGTGCTGTTAAGAGCAGCAGGCGAGGAGGCACTGTCTGAGATCAGGCGTCTGGATGAGCGTTTGAGTTTCTATAACCCAAACAGTGAGGTCAGCCATATTAACGATAACGCTTCAAAGAAGCCCGTACCGGTCACACCAGACCTCTATTCCCTTCTGAAAATGGCATCTGAACTTTCTGACAAGACAGATGGTGCGTTTGATGTCACCGTAGGGCCACTCATGCGCTGCTGGGGATTTGTGCACGGTTCGGGGACTTGGCCGGAAGAATCCGTAAGAAAAGAAGCCCTGCAAAAAACCGGAATGAATCAGGTGCAGCTGGATGAATTCGAATGTAGTGTCCGCTTTAGACAGGATGGGATGGCCATTGACCTTGGCGCAATTGGAAAAGGATATGCTATTGAGGAAGCCGCCAGTCTGCTTCGGGAATATGGGGGCATGTCCGCCCTCCTTCACGGAGGCACAAGTACGATGATCGCCATCGGATCCCCTTCATACGACGAAGATGGATGGACCATCGGAGTTGCCGATCCTCTAGACGAAAGCCATGTGCTGACCTCTACAGCCATTTGCGACGAAGCCCTTTCTGTGTCGGCACCGCATGGTAAAGCCTTTCAGAAAGGCGATCACATTTGGGGGCATGTAATTGATCCCCGTGTTGGCTATCCCGTACAAGGGGCGGCAGTCGCCGCAGTAATCCATTCATCTGCAACTGTCTGTGATGCCGTCTCAACAGCACTTCTGGCCATGAACCGCACCGAAATGGATCATGTGGCACAGAAATTCGACGATATGCGTATACTTTGTGCATACCCCGACGGAAATGAACTGGAACTTGTTTCCAACGGATTCAACTCAACAGACTCAACGATTCCCGATGACAAAAAAAACGGTTAGCAGAAGAGCTTTTCTTATGGGCAGTGCTGCCCTCAGCGGAGCAGGTCTGGTGCGTGCAGCCAATATCAAAACCCGGCCATGGCCCGGGAACCGTGATGATGTTCATTGTGGAATTATCGGCTATGGTCCACAGGGGCGCGAAATCACCGCGACACTTGCCCGGGTACCGGGTGCGACCGTTTCGGCCATCTGTGACACCTATGCCCCCATGCTCCGCCGTGCACAGCGGGATGTCCCGGAGGCAACTCGACATGAAGACTATCGTGAGATTCTAGACAATCCAGACATCCAGGCCGTGATCGTAGCAACCCCTACCCACCTCCACCGCGATATTGTGCTCGATGCACTGGAGGCAGGCAAGAATGTGTACTGCGAAGCGCCGATGGCATCCTCCATTGACGATGCGAAAGCAATTGCACGCGCAGCACGGGATGTGCCTGAACAGATCTTCCAGGTTGGCCAGATTTATCGGTCCAATCCGCAACACCGCTCGGTATTTCAATTTATGCGCAGTGGTGCAATTGGGAAACCTGCCATGGCGCGGGGACAGTGGCACGCAAAAGAGAGCTGGCGACGCGCTTCCCCGAATGCCGAACGCGTTCGAGAACTCAACTGGCGCCTGGATCCCGAACTCACAACCGGGCTGATTGGCGAAGCCGCCCTGCTGCAAATGGATGTCGCCTACTGGGTGCTCGGTGAACTTCCGGCCAGAGTTCAGGGATTCGGACAGATCATGGGCTGGAATGACGGACGCGAAATTGCCGATACGATTCAGACCATCTTTGAATTTCCGAGCGGCCTGCATCTGATCTTTGACGCAACCCTCGTAAGTTCCTATGAAGAAGCGTATGAAGTGTACATGGGATCCGAAAGTACAATTGTCTTTCGGGACCGGGGCAAGGCATGGATGTTCAAAGAGGTGGATTCCTTGATGCTTGGCTGGGAGGTCTATGCAAGAAAAGACCGGTTCTATAAGGAAACCGGGATTGCCCTTCTTGCCAATGCAACCCAGTTGGATGCCCAGAATCTAGATCCGACCGAAGATGACCCCAATGTGGAGACTCCAATGTGGTATGCAATGCAGGAATTCATGGACAATCACGCCTTCGGCCCCTATCCGCCTGCTGCAAACTGGGAGCGGGGATTAGAGGCGGCCGCAGTTGCGATTACGGCGAATCAGGCCATTGTTGAGGGGACTGCGAAGGAGATTGATCCACTATTGTATACGCTGGATTAGTTCAGGGCCATGCTGACCCTGACGGAAAAAGTTCTCTTTGCTCTGGCGGCACTTTTTGCCGTGTATGGAACTTGCCTGGGAATTTCCGCGGTATTCAGAATCATCCGGCAGGGGCAGTCCCCTGCCCTGCATCTTGACAGCAAGCGCATACTTCGTGCAATCGGGGCCTGGATTACAATGGGAGGCATGTGGAAGGCCCGCCCGCTGGTCACCACCATACATGCCGTACTCGCCTGGGGATTCGTGCTCTATCTCCTGGTGAATATGGTGGATCTGGCCCGGGGGTATTTCTCCGTACCGGTTCTATTCCCGGACTGGCTTTATCACGGCTACCGCCTTGCGGTGGACCTTGCGAGTGGTGCAGTACTCCTTGCCATGCTACTGCTCCTGCTGCGACGCTTCCTTCTGCCCGGACCTGATACCCTGTCGCAACGGGATAATATTCTGCGTATCCATGAGGTACGCCTCCTGTTCCTGCGGCAGACAATTTCCCGTGACTCCCTGATCGTCGGACTGTTCATCCTGCTGCATGTGGGATTTCGTTTACTTGGAGAATCGGTCGCCATCGGACTGCATGGCCCGGATCCATGGCAGCCGCTGGCTTCCACCATCACACCTGTCTGGGCCGGCCTCAGTCCTGACCATCTCACAATCTGGCATCATGTATGTTGGTGGGGCGCTCTGGGCCTGATTCTAGCCTTTGCCCCCTATTTTCCCTATACCAAGCATTTTCATTTCATGATGGCCGGGGTTAACTTCGCCACACAGATCCATCGCTCCTCGCCGGGCGCACTGGATCCCATTGACTTTGAAGATGCGGGTGCAGATGTTTTTGGATCACTCACCCTGGAGCAGCTTCCGCAATCCAGTATTGCAGATACCTTCGCCTGCATCATGTGCAATCGCTGTCAGGATGTTTGTCCTGCGTATGCAACTGGAAAAGAATTGTCTCCTGCTGCGCTGGAAATCAATAAACGCTACTTCGTCAACGAACATCTGTGGGACCTTGCTTCCGGGGAAACCCCCGATGTGAAACTGACCGAATATGCCATCACAGAAGCGGCAGTCTGGGCCTGCACCGCATGTGGTGCCTGTACCGAGATCTGCCCGGTTGCAAATGCTCCGATGCAGGATATCCTGCAGATCCGACGCGGTCTGGTGCTTATGGAAGATCAATACCCCGCAACACTGGAACCGGTGTATCAGGGAATGGAGCGCAATGGGAATCCCTGGAACATGAGTGCACAGGATCGTATGGGCTGGGCCGAGGGCTTAGAAGTCCCTACGGTGGAGGAGAATCCTGATGCCGAATTGCTCTGGTGGGTCGGCTGTGCTCCCTCCTACGATCAACGGGCCCAGCAAACCGCACGCGCACTCGTGCGCATCCTGCAAACTGTAAATATTTCTTTTTCAGTCCTGGGAAATCGTGAACGGTGCACCGGGGACTCCGCACGCAGAAGCGGGAACGAATATCTGTTCTCCGAACTTGCCGGGAGAAATATTGCCACACTGGATCAGATCAAGCCGAAACGCATCCTGACCACCTGCCCACACTGCCTGCACACACTGGGAAAGGAGTATGCTGCGCTGGGAGGGCATTATGAGGTGATCCACCATACGGAATTACTGGCGGAACTGGCAGGTGAGGGACGCATCCCAATGGAGGCGCTGAAGGAAGATATCACGTTCCACGACCCGTGTTATCTGGGACGGCAGAATGACATCACCGAAGCCCCGAGATCTGTTCTGGAAAATGTTGGAGCAACCGTTACCGAGATGCCACGCAACCGAAAAGACTCCTTCTGCTGCGGGGCCGGAGGTGCCCAGATGTGGATGGACGAGTCTGCACCCAGAGTCAATGACGTACGCTATGCCGAGGCCGCCGCTACCGGAGCGGATACCATTGCCACCGGATGCCCGTTCTGCCTGACGATGCTGCGTGATGCAGCCACGAAAATTGACACGAACGGGCCACATATCAAGGATATTGCAGAAATCGTCGCCGAACGCCTTCCCTCCAGATCAGATCACCCCGGAAAAAATCTCTGACGCTGGACAATCTCTCTTCACACGGACGATTTTATGAGCATGCCAATATGGAAGCATCGGCGCAGACAATGCCCTCCCCAGGATCCATCGTCCTCAAACCGATTCTGCGCCGTCTTTTAGCCTTGTGCGCTTGAAGAATGCTCCCTTTTCGCGGGGTTTACCGGCAGATCGGTATAGTATATGAATGATTGGCATCAAAATTCCAAAAGCGAACATATACTCTCCCCACGCTCTATGTACAACCGGCAGGCGCAGGAAATAAGGATCACTTATTATCCACCCACCAACAAAAAGATTTACCGAGATAAGCAACCCCAGGAACCATGCCGGGCTGTAGTTTTCAATCTTCTTCGCTATGGGGAAATACATAAAAACAGCCACGGCTAAGACTCCCGTAACCAATCCTCCCCATAACAAGTCCATCCCGGTGTAAGCCCCGTCAAATGCCCACCAGTAGTTATAAAAACCGATTAGAGAATATACCACCGGAATCGAAAGTCTCCCGGCAAACTCCTTTATTCTACTCATCTTCCTGAATTGGTCGGTCCATAGATGATACACCACCTGCCCTCGGTATCACAAGATGTGCCGAGTTTATATTCGTTCATTTTCGCTTGAACATATTGGGCAGTCCTCCGCGCTCCTACACCCACCCGTACAACGGAACGCAGGTCAAAAATCAGTATCCGGCTCAATCAGATCCAGTTCGTGGATCCAGATATTCCTGTAGCGCACATCATGCCCTTCCGCCTGTAATTTCAGGCCGCCGGGCACATCGGTGATGCCACGCCCTTCATCATTGCCGCCGTCAATCCCCGAATTGGGGCCTCCCCATACCTGCTGAATGGGCACATTCTCGTGCACCTTGACCCCATTAAAATAAAGGGTCACCATGGCCGGCTCCGTCCGCTCGCCATCGGAAAAACGAGCGGCGCGGAAGACCACATCATAGGCGTTCCACTGCCCGGTCCCGTTATAAGGCCAGTAGGCCGATGCCTTTTCATTGATCACCGCCGCCATACCATGCTTCGTGGAATCGCCATCAAGTACCTGAATCTCATAACGGTTCTGGAGATAAACCCCGCTGTTCCCGCCGGTTTCCGTAATCAGGAACTCCACATGCAACCGAAAATCGCGGAATTTCTGTTTGGTTACAATATCTGCCGCACCATAGAGTCCACCCGCCGCGGACGAATCCTTGCTGCTGACCACCGTTCCCTCATCCACCGGGTCCGCAACAATTTCCCATTTTATGGGCAGCTCGGCCGCAAGCCGGGGGCCCTCCCAGTAGGTCCAGTTCTCGTCCAGTGCATCCCGGGTTCCATCAAACAGGACCATTGCCCCCTCAGGCGCAGCGGTACCGACCCCGGTCTGGGCATATACCGGATGAATCATCACGATCAGAAGCAGAAAAGAAAATATTTTTTGCATGAATTTATTGGTTTGAAGAACTTCCAAGTTAAGCAATTCTTTTCTTTCTGTCAATATGAACCGGATGCGGGATGAGCGGTAGGATTCACAAAATCCAATCTGATCATGGAACAGGCAACCTTTGGAGCAGGCTGTTTTTGGGGGGTTGAACTGGTTTTCCGGCAGACAGCCGGGGTAATTGACACCGCAGTGGGATATTCCGGCGGGGTGACCAAAAACCCCACCTACCGTGAGGTCTGTTCAAAGCGTACAGGACACGCGGAGGTGGTACACCTCACCTTTGACCCGGCCCTGATCGCCTACACGCAACTCCTGGAAATTTTCTGGAGCAATCACAACCCCACCACACTGAATCAACAGGGCCCCGATATCGGCCCCCAGTACCGTTCCGTGATCTTTTATCACTCTGATACACAAAAAACCGAAGCGGAACGATCCCTGCAGCAACAACAAACGCGGCTCACCCGTCCGATTGTAACGGAGATCGTCCCTGCAGGTACCTTCTACCGGGCAGAGGAATACCACCAGCAATATCTGGAAAAGCGCGGGATGACCCACTGCCACCTGTAGCACTACAGCGCGTAGCCAGTCACAAATGCCTCGGCAGCATAAAATTCCGGCAGCCCGAGGCGGTTCAGGGCCTCCGCCGTTCCCGTATTGCGGTCACGCGCCCTCTGCCAGAATTCACGATCATCATGCGCCCCCGGGAACATTGCCCGGTCCTTCTGGCTCTCATGCTTGAAAATCGCCTCAATCTTGCGCGCCATCTCTGCTCTTGAGATCGGTGTGAATACATCCGCCTGGTGGATTTCCCATTCCTGCCATGCACCGCGGTACAGCCACACCATGGGGCCCTGCACTCCCCGCTCCCGATTATAGCGCTCCAGAGCCATCTGAATCGCAACATAACAGACCCGATGGGTGCCATGAGGATCTGAAAGATCCCCCGCCACAAAAATATGGTCCGGCTCCTGCTCGTTCATCAGATCCAGGATAATCTGGGCATCCTCTTCCCCAACCGGTTTTTTCTTGATCCGACCGGTCTGGTAGAACGGCAGATCAATAAACCGTGCATTCGAGCGGGTAAGGCCCATCACCTCAATCCCCGCAATGGCCTCCGCATAGCGGATCGCCGACTTAATATTCTGTACCGACGGCAGATCAATCTCACCGGCAGATTTATTTTCCAGAAATCTCAGCAACTCTTCCCTGCACGCCCGAAAACCCTCTGCTGCTTCTCCCGTAATGCCAAGTTCTTCCAGACACATCTCCACAAATCCCAGATAACGGGATACATCGGCATCAAAAACGGCCACCGATCCATTGGTCATGTAGGCGACAATGACCTCGTTCCGGTTACGGGCCAGTTTGTCCAGCATCCCCCCCATCGAAATCACATCATCATCCGGGTGCGGACTGAAGAGAATCACACGTTTTCGCTCCGGGAGCTGATTCTGGTAGTGGATCCTGCGGCGCAGATCTTCAAATACACGTACACAGATCTCATCAATCTCCGGGTAGGCATACACCAGGCTATGGAGACGGTTGTTATGAAAATCTGCCTCCTCCAACTGAAGGATCGCCTTCCCGACCCGCTCGGATAACCAAATGATTGCACGCTTAGCCATGTCCAGAGTCCATTCCACATCGAAAACCAGCCAGGGAGTCTGCTCCCGGGTCAGCCGGCCGGCGGCCGCACGATCCAGATAGACGGCACTCTTCGGATGCTCCCGCAGATAGGAGGCCGTCACTTCTTCATTGATCGGATCTTCAACGGCCCGCCGGATAATGCCTGCCTTCCCCTCCCCGGTTGCCATGAGGAGGATCTCACGGGAGTCCAGAATCGTCCCCACCCCCACTGTTAACCCCTGTCGGGGTACATGATCATCCCCAAAGAAATGACTGGCGGCATCCTTTCGGGTAATGGAATCCAAGATCACCTTCCGCGTCCGGTCATTGCGTGAACTTCCAGGCTCGTTAAAGGCAATATGCCCGCTTCGTCCAATCCGCAGCAGCACAAGATCCAGCCCTCCTGCGTTCTGGATGGCCTCCTCATAGGAGCGGCACCAGTCATCCACCTCGTCCTCCGCCAGATTACCCGGCAATCCATGTGCCTGCTCCCTGGGGACATTGATGTGATTCAGAAGATTTTCCCGAAGAAAGCGATAATAGCTTTGTATTCGACCGGGATCAATCGGATAGTACTCCGCCAGATCAAACGTGATGACACTGGAAAAATCCAGACCATCCTCCTGATGCATCCGAATCAATTCCTTGTATACATCCAACGGCGTGGATCCAGTAGGAAGTCCAAGAACCGTGTTCCGTCCCTGAGCAGTACGCTCTTTGATGAGCACCCCGATATGGTGCGCAATCTCCAGCGCCAAAGACGCTGCATCCTCGAAAATGTGTACCGGCAAATGCTCACGATAAGAATCCATCAAGGTCAATATGGAAGATGTTAGGGAGTTATGGCTTCAGTCCGTAACCGTTTTACCCTGACATAACCGCCCTGCTCCAAAAATTGCCAAACTTTGTACCGGAACGGCGATTCTTCACAAAAAACACACAATATTCCCGAAAAACTTGGAATTCTGGCGATTGTTCAGTATCTTGTCGCTGATGTACCCATGCCGAATTTTATATTGCATCGTCTGGACTAAATTCCGGGTTTCGATTTGGGAGATTGAAGGTTTTTGTAATCAGGCATGTGAATAGAAATTTGAGAAGATAAACCTACTTCGGTGGTTATGGATCAACTAACCAATATATTGTTCGTCACAGGAGAAATTGCCCCATTTGCAAATGAAAGTGACATCGGAACGCTAACCCGCTGTATCCCCAAAGGGCTGACGGAGGATGGTTCTTTCGGAACCAGAATTATGATGCCGCGCTACGGGACCATCAATGAACGCAAAAATCGACTGCATCAGGTTATCCGACTCTGCGGCACCAAGGTACGCATGGGGAGCAAAACCGAAACGCTCGCCGTCAAGGTCGCCGCCATTCCTGGAACCCGATGTCAGGTCTACTTCATGGACAGCACACGTTTTTTTAAACGAAAAGGTTTACATCAGGACAAGTCAGGAAACACATTCAAAGATAATTCCGCACGTGCACTCTTCTTTGCCCGCTCCACCCTGGAGACCGTGCGAAAATTGCAGTGGAAGCCGGATGTTGTCCATGCATTTGGCTGGATCAGCGGATTTCTGCCCTTTCTTCTGGCTACCGAGTACAAGAACGATGATGTGTTCGGATCCGTCAAAACCGTGGTCTTTACGCCAGACCACATTGATGCCGACGCAATCATCTCCCCGGATCTCATCAAAAACATGAAGCTCCATCTCAATGGAGATATTTCCGGCATGAGTTTGTCTGATCTGGGGATAAAATTCTCGGATGTCATTGCCTACCCCCCCTCGCTCACGCCGAACTCGGATCACTCAGTCCAGTTCAGCATTGATACACAGGAGATGATCTTGCAAGCCACAGATCTGTATCAGATGGTATGCAGTGCGGAGCCCGTCTAAACGGGAACTCTTCCCGGCGCTGCGGGTAACCCCTCCGCTGTGAGTCGTGCCTGACATACCAATCCAGTCGACTCTCTCGTTCTTGGGCTGCTCTCCAGCCCATCTCAATCATTTTATGCGTTCAATTTTTATTTTCTTTCTGCTTATCCCGCTGATGGTGGCCTCCTGCTCGGACCCTGTCTCCGACGTTGGACTCAACCTCCTGGGGAGTGAAGCAAACCCGCAGACGGCAACAGCATCGGTCACATCCTTCTCGCCATCCACGCTGATTGATGTGACCGGATCTGCACCACGTGTGCTTGTAGGCGCTGTGGATGATCCACTCACCGGGCAGATTTCGGCCCACGGATACCTTGACTTTGATGGCGACTTTTCCGGGGCACCCTCGGATGAAATCACCGGTGCTCAGTTAAAACTTTTCCGTAACTATAACTTTGGAGATACGCTGACGGCGGTTCAGTTTGAACTGCATCAAATTCTTGAAGACTGGGATCATGCCGGCCGCAGAGCCAATACGGGGCTGAAGATGGGACCTGCGATCATATCCATGACCACCAAAAACATCCTGACCACCATAGACCTGCCGGATACATGGATTGATGAAAATGCAAATATCCTTCGCAGTGTTGACTTTGAAACGGAATTCCACGGGTTTGCACTGATCGAACGCGGCAGTGAGCAGGTGATTGGCTTTACCTCCGCCACGACGGTCCTGGAAGTCACTTCATCCAGTGGATTGACAACCTATAACGTAAGCAGCACCCACACCCAGATTGCACGTACACGCCCCTCTGACACGCCAAGTGGCTTTGTGCTGTTTCAGGATGGTGCAGGACCCTCCATTGAATTTAACTTTGCGTTTGATGACTTTGCAAATCAGCCCATCCATGGTATAGAACTGGTTTTCAATGTGGATACCGTTGCCACGAAGTCTGCGCCGGTGAACTTCGTGCGCCCGCTCGCACGGACACTGCAACTGATTGCCATCCCGATGAATGATGCCGATCCTGCGGCTTTGGTTGGACAGGCCACACTTGAAAATGGTCAATATCGTTTCCTGGAGCGTGATGTGAGTGTCTTTTTTCAGCGTGTATTTTTTGGGGCGCAGGAGTATAGCCGTTTAGAATTACGTGCACCGATTGTGAATCATTCCCTGAACGCTGTCTTGTTTTACGACGCAAATGCCCAGGATTTGTCTCCCCAAGCAACCATCATTTTATCTCCATGAGAAGGCATCTTCCACTTTTCGTGTTTGCGGCACTGACCCTTGTCCGCATCTCTTATGGCCAGGGACGTGATGACGGCTCATTCTACTCCAGATATGGCATCGGCGAATTGAGCGCATTTGCATCCAGTCAGGCACAGGCACTCGGGGGCGCAGGCGTTGGACTTTTTTCGTACGACTACATGAATTTCAGCAACCCTGCCGCATGGAGTCGACAAACCCTGGTCCGCATTGCAGTGGGGGCCCAATTTGATCAACTGCGTGCGGAGGATGCGTCCGGGCGAAGTGAACAATTCACGCGCGGAGCCCTCAATGCCCTGCAGATTGGCGTTCCCCTGATCGGTGGGAAGCTGGGACTTGGACTGTCCTACGAACCCTACAGCCGAATGAATTACGAAGTGTCCACCAGCGGCACCCTGGAGCAGGGATCCAATACAGAACTGTTATACCAATTGAACCATGAAGGATCAGGAGGGCTGCATCTCACACGCATCGGCATGGGATTTCGGCTCCTCCCTCAGATCTCCATCGGTGCCTCCACAGACTTTCTGTTCGGGATTACGGAAGAAGTGCGCCGAACCACCTTCCGGAATGAAGATCTGCTGGCCACCAATGTGGTACGCAGTACACGCATGTCTGGTGTGACGGCATCCGTGGGGATCACCGCCTCCTTTGACGGCGAAAATCACGAACTGGTCCTCGCCGCAAGCGGCCGCCTGCCTGTGACCGTGAACGCGACTCAGACCCGCACCCTAGGCGAGAGTCTGAACGTAGATACACTGGGAACATCCAACAGCGGTGACCTCAAGTTCCCGTACCGGCTCAGCGGCGGGGTGTCTTTCCGGTATCAGAATCGTTGGCTCCTGACTGCCGAGATCCAGCATGAACCCTGGTCAACGGCCTCCACTGCGCTCCCCTTCGCCGGATTTGATTCCAATCACTTGCGTAACCGGACACGGTACTCTGCGGGAATTGAACTGATTCCAGCAGGTGCAGTTATGCAGGCAACCTATCTGGGCCGGACCGCATACCGTCTAGGGTTCTACCGGGACAACCTGTACGTCAGCCCCGTTGCGGAAAGGGATATTATGGTATCGGCCATCACAGGAGGGTTTGGATTGCCTACGATGTTTTTGGGGAGCCGACTGGATATTTCCTTTGAGATCGGAACCCGCGGCTCTACCAGTTATAATTTAATCCGAGACCGGTTCATTGGAGTTTCGGCCACACTCAACATCGGGGAACGCTGGTTTGTGAAGCGAAGATTAGGGTAAATTGGCTTAATTGTCTTTTCTTGCTTAAATTGTTTACTTACTCAACTTCGGAACTACCATGCGTCACACTCTTATTTTAAGCCTTCTGGTGATCCTCATTCTTCTGGTTCCGGTTGTTCGGGCACAAACCGCCGCCGGGGAACAGGAAACACGTATCCACTACAGCCTCTACTACGAGAATTATAAGAACGAGAATTATCGTGATGCGGTTACCGATCTGGTATGGATACTCTACAATGCGCCCGGATTCAGCCGCAACAGCGATGTAAACTTCCGGCGTGCAGTCGAAACCTTCCAGGCGCTGGCCGATGCCGAAGAGAATGAGGCCGCCAAACGCATCTGGCTGGACTCCGCACTGGTTCACTATGACCGGGTCATCCCGATCCTCTCCGAACTCGAAGCAGACTTTGATCCCTTTATCTGGACCCGAAATAAAGGACGCTTTATTCAAACAAATATCAACATACTTACGGATCAGCAGCCCGATATGATGGCCGCCTACCGGGGAGCCTATGAGATGGATCCGAAACGGATTGACCCCTATTACCTGGATGTCATTATCTCGGATCTGTATCAGTCTGGAGATATTGGGGGTGCACTGGATTTTCTGCGTGAATTGAAGCAGGAGCGAGGAGACGAAGAGAGCATTGACACCCTGATCCGTAAGTACTTCGTCGTCATCCCGCCCGATGAACAGATTGCTTTTCTGGAAGAACAGTACGAGGCCGAACCCGACAACGCAGAAGTGGTCACACAGCTTTTTGAGTTATACCAGCAGGAAGCCTACCGTGAGGAAATGCTCGCACTGGCGGACAAAATTCTATCTCTGGAACCGAGCGCTGCGACCCTGCGGCTGTTAACGCGCATGTATGTTGAAGATGGCGACAACGAGCGTGCTATCGAAACCTTCCGCCAAATGGAAGCCCTTCCTGACATTGAGATACGTGCACAGGACTATTTTAATCTGGGCCTCGCCTATCAGGATATGGAGGATTTTCGTCAGGCACGGGATTATTTCCGATCTGCTGTAGAGACAGATCCCGAGTTCAAGCCCGCCCAGACTGCAATCCCGAACCTCTATTCCACCGCGGTGGCCAGTTGCGGGGTAGCGGATCGTGAGCAGTCTGCTGTTTTCTGGATCATTGCAGACCAGTATGCCCGGATTGGGGATCAGGATGGAGTCAACCGGATGGCCACTGCATTCCCGACCGCCGAAGATATTTTTTATGTTTCTGACTGGAGTACCGGGGAAAGTGCTCAGATCAGTTACACCTGTCGGGGGATGACCATCAGCGGAACAACCACCGTTCGGCAGCGCCGCTGATGGGGCCTGATGCCGGTGCACGGATCTGCCTGCCATTTTCCTGTACATAAAAAGCAGCGCAATCTTTTATTATTGAGTACTGATGCGGTATCTGCTTCCGTGCATTTCTATCCCCCGAAGTCATTGAACGCGCCACCCGATGGATTCAAAAGATGTCTTCACCGGCACTCCCAAAAAACTCTCCCGATGGGGACTCTTTCGGGAAGCCGGTCCGTGAACCTATGTCCGCCACGCGTGGTATACCCAGACATACGTTCGTTTTCATTCTCCCTGTCGTTCCATTCAAGATTTTTATGCGCCGGGGATTCATAGGGATGCCTGCATCCCTTAGTTTTTTAATATGTCAAAAATAGAACTTATCCAGGGACGCGAAATCCTTGACAGTCGTGGCAACCCGACCCTGGAAGTGGATCTTACCACCAGTAACGGCCACTTCGGCCGAGCCGCAGTTCCTAGCGGTGCATCTACCGGAGAACACGAGGCCGTTGAACTTCGTGACCAGGATGCCGCCCGCTATTCAGGCAAAGGGGTTCTTAAGGCCGTGACCCATGTGAATGAAGAAATTTCCCGGGCACTGAAAGGATATGATGTCTGTGATCAGGTAGGCTTTGATCATGCGCTCCTGAAACTTGATGGAACGCCCAACAAAGGACGGCTTGGAGCAAACGCGATACTGGGGGCTTCCCTCGCCGCCGCAAAAGCCGCTGCCTCCGTCGTCGGACTCCCCCTGTACCGCTATATTGGCGGCACCAATGCCTGTACACTGCCCGTCCCCATGATGAATATCATCAATGGAGGCCGCCACGCTGATAACCGTGTCGATATGCAGGAATTCATGATCATGCCTGCCGGTGCAGCCTCCTTTGCGGATGCGCTCCGCATGGGTACCGAAGTATTCCATCACCTGAAAAAAGTGCTGGGAGTCAAAGGCTACAGCACGGCAGTTGGAGATGAAGGGGGCTTTGCACCCGATCTGCAATCCAACGAGGAAGCGGTTGAAGTCATCCTCGAAGCCGTGGTCCAGGCGGGCTTCTCGCCTGGAGAGGATCTATTCGTTGCACTAGATCCGGCCGTAAGTGAAATGTATGAAGACGGGGCCTACGTATTCTGGAAAAGCGATCCCGGCCGGAAGCGTTCCAGTCAGGACATGGTCCGCTTATGGGAGGATTGGGTACGCCAATATCCGATTATCTCTATCGAAGATGGCCTGGATGAAAATGACTGGCAGGGATGGGCCCTGCTTACCAAGACCATTGGAGATCGTGTACAACTCGTCGGCGATGACCTGTTTGTGACCAATACCGAACGTCTCCAGCGGGGCATTGAGGAACATGCTGCAAACTCAATCCTGATCAAACTGAATCAGATTGGCACCCTCACCGAAACCCTGAACGCCATTGAAATGGCTCACAAAGCCCATTTTTCTGCAGTCATCAGCCACCGGTCCGGAGAGACAGAAGATACTACGATTGCCGACCTTGCAGTCGCCACCAACAGTGGACAGATCAAAACCGGGTCGGCCAGTCGGAGTGATCGCCTCGCAAAATACAATCAACTACTCCGTATTGAGCAGGAACTGGGCAATCATGCCCGGTTTCCAGGTAAAAAGGGGATTCGATGCCAGTAAAAGAAGGTTCCTGATGGCCAAAACCAAAACACCCTCCCCAACACGAAGACGGCTTTCCCCTCTGATCCTGATGGGCTCTGTCATTGCCATAGTGCTCCTGTTGCAGTTTGTATGGTTTGACAGTTACAGTTGGATGCGGTACCGGGACTGGCAGAGGGAATATGAGGAACTTGTTCAAGAAAATACCCGGCTTCAGGCCGAAATCGCCGAACTCCAAGCCCTGCTTAAGGCACCGCCAAGTGATGACATCATTGAAAAAATTGCTCGTGAGCAATACGGGATGCGGCGTGAAGGAGAAACTATTTATCGAGTAGAAGAATAATGCAAGCAATCGGTATTGATCTAGGCGGCACCTATATCAAAGCAGCCCTAGTGCACAAGGCCTTTGGTCTGGTGAAGACCAACTCTGTTGAGACAGGAGCCGACCTCGGCAAGGACCATGTGCTGTCTCAGATTGAAGCGGCCGTTAAGCCTCTGATGCGGTGCAGAGGACGAATTTCCGGGATTGGCATTGGCGCTCCCGGCTCCATTGACCTTGACCGGAAAATGCTCATCCATCCACCAAATATGCCGGGATGGGGAGTCGTTGACCTGCGCCAGGCCCTGAAAAAACGCATGGGGAGACGGATCAATGTTTTTGTGGAGAATGATGCGAATGCCGCTGCACTGGGATCTGGGCGCTATGGCGCAGCACGGAACCATGACCACTATATCATGGTCACGCTCGGTACGGGAGTCGGCGGTGCGATTGTATTTAACAAACGTATCTTTCGGGGAGAGACGGGAGCGGCCGGCGAGATTGGACATATCTCCATTGATTACAGCGGCCCGCCGGATCAGGCCGGTGTAAACGGAGCCATTGAAGCCTACCTGGGACAGCGATTTTTGACCGGCCATGCACGGGAACAACTGGAACAGTATCCCGACAGTATGCTGTATGTGGCACCGGGCCTGGAAAACCTTACGCCAGCCACGATCACCGAAGCTGCCATGAATAAAGATCCCGGGGCCATTGCCGTCCTCGAATGGGCGGGACAAAAGCTGGGCTGTGTTCTGGGAGGCATTGTGAATCTGCTGGATATACGCACCATTGTGATCGGGGGCGGGGTGTCGAAGGCAGGGGATATGCTGCTGAAGCCAGCCCGGGATGTCATCCTGTCCTATATCAAACCCGGCATGCACGAAGATGTGAACGTAATTCAGGAAACGCTCGGAAATGAGGCCGGGATGCTGGGCGCTGCCTGCCTTGTGTTCGACCAACTTGATGACGAGAAACAAAAATGATGGTTTCTCCTCAGCCTGGCTAACCCAGACTGTCACGGTTTTCCTGCTTACTGCACTGCCTCACCTTGCAGAGGCGCAGGAAGTGGAACCGCTCAATACTCCCATTACCTTTAGTGCACAGGATTCGCTGGTCCTGCACTTTGATGCCGTCACTGGCGACCGCGGCACTCTGACCGGCAATGCTAAGGTCTCCTACGAGGGAATTACGCTCAGCGCACACTTTGTAGACCTGCTTCTGGAAAAGGATGAACTTGCGGCCTACGGGCTTGTAACGGATTCAGGAATGGTCGGTGCTCCCGTATTCACTGAAGCAGATGAGACCCTGACCGGCTCCCGGCTAGCCTACAACCTCGCAACCGGACGCGGACGCGTCACCGCCGCCAGAACCCAGTTTGAGGAAGGCTTCATTCAGGCGGGCATTGCAAAGGTCCGGGAGGACAGCACCATCTTCATTCAGGACGGACTCTATACGACCTGTAACTGCGGCCCCGACGAAACTCCCTCCTATTCGCTTCGTGCCCGAAGAATGAAGATCGTTGACCAGAAATGGGTCTACACCGGACCGATCCAACTCTACATTTTTAATATTCCGATGCCATTTTGGCTCCCCTTTGGGTTCCTGCCCTATCAGGAAGGGCGCAGAAGCGGACTTTTGCCGCCGGAATATGGCGAAGATGAGCGGGGATTCTTCCTTCGAAACTGGGGCTGGTATTTTGCGCTTAGCGACAAGATGGATGCGCAGGTCCGACTCGGCCTCTGGACGAAAGGGAGCTGGCAGATCAATCCGTCTTTTCGCTACAGCCGGCGGGATGTGTTCAGCGGAGGCCTGAACGTAGACTATCTGCAGGAACGAAGTGGCGAGCGCAATGACCCCGACCTGGTGAAGCGGAGGAGTCTCAGTTTCCGATGGAATCACAGCCAGACATTTTCCCCTAAATCACGGCTCAGCGCCAATGTGAACCTGACCTCCAGTGCCTATCTGCGAACGGTCTCCGATCAGTACAGTGATAATGTGCGACAGTCCATCGGATCCTCTATCCAGTATAACCGCACGTTCCGGGGCGGGCGCTCTATTTCCCTGAGCATGCGGCAGCAGCAGGTTGTCTCCACCGGGAGCGCGGATCTGACCTTCCCCCAGTTCTCGTTCTCTCAAAGCACCAAATCCCCCTTCAAGCGGGAGCGGAGCGGGCGGGATCAGCGCTGGTATGAGCGGCTGCAGTACAGCATCACCTCACGGGTGAATAATCAGTTCGAATTTCGCCCGCTTTCGGATGAGGAGTTAATTGCAAACGGGGATACGCTGGCAAATGGACAGCCGGTGGATTATCCCTGGTACGAGGCACTGTTCAGCGAAGAGAAATACCGGACCGCCACCGGAGACACCGACGGGCGGCTTCGATTTACGGCGCAACACCGCGTCCCCATCTCCGCCCCCTTTGCGGTCCGGCAAATTCCCCTCCTGGGGACCGTGCGCCTCAATCTTGCACCCAATGCAAACTATTCCGAGGAATGGTTCATTGCCTCCGAGCGAAGGCAGTTGAACGCGGACGGCAGAACCGAAAGGATCACCGAACAGGGCTTCTTTGCCCTGCGACAGTTTAATGCCGGCGTATCTGCGAATACAACCATTTACGGACTTTTTCCCATCAGATTCAGGACCTATGAAGGGCTGCGACATACGGTGCGACCGCGCCTTGGATTTTCGTACCGGCCGGACTTTGGCAGCGATGCCTGGGGCTATACGCGCCCCCTGCTGGATGAAATGGGGCAGCCCGTTGCCGACACCCTGGCAACGGGCATCGTTCCGCGGCGCTATCCGATTGTGCAGGGGGTCCAGTCGGGCCTGCAGAACTCGCTGAATTTCGGACTCGATAACACCTTTGAAACCAAACATGTGCAGACCGACTCCACCGGATCTGACCAGACACGCGTACTCAAATTATTCACCGTCAATCTCTCCAGCAGCTATAACCTTGCTGCAGATTCACTCCGAATGGCTCCGGTACGGATCAGTGCACGAACGAATATCCTGGGAAAATTCAATGTGAACTTCAGTTCCTCCTTCTCACCCTACAAACTCAGCACGGATGGCCGCCGCATGATCAATGACTATGTCTTCTCGCTCCGGGATTTTGCTCTGGCCCGCTTAACGCAGTTGAGTATCCGCGGCAGTATGCAGCTTCGCGGAAGCCTGAATACGTCCCGTTCGGAGAATACTCCTTCGACCTCCATGCCGCAATTCGGCACGAATACGCCCCCCGTCACAGGACCGGCAGCCAACCCGTTGTATTCCTCCGGCATGATGGGAGGTGGAGGTATGCAAAGCTGGTCACTGAACCTGAGCTTTGTCTATCAGATCTCCCGTCCTCAGCTGGTCCTGCGCCGCTCCGCAACCCTTAATACGGGGTTCAGTTTTACGTTAACCCCTACTTGGCGCGTGCAGGGGCAGACCGGATACGATTTTGAACGGAAACAACTTGTCACAACAACCCTCAATCTGGCCAAGGAATTTGAATGCTGGAATATGTCGTTCCGATGGATCCCCTTCGGCGCATTTCAATCCTGGGGCTTCAATCTGCACGTAAAGAGCGGGCGTTTAGCCGAGTTTCTCCGTTTTCAGCAACCGCGTACCGACCGTAACCGGGGCTTCCGTAGAATTTGATCTGCCTTGCAAAAACTCACCGGGGCGCTACGATCCAGGCATCCTCCACCGCCCGCAATCCTTCGTGCTTATGAAAACGTCCCAGTGTACTTCGGAGTACCAGTTCGGTCCCTTTGCAACGCTCCTGAACATGCCGCATCAGGCACTTCCCAATCCCCAGCCCCTGCACATCCGGCTCCACAGCTAAGTCACACAGGTAACTGTACACAACCCCGTCAGTAAGCACACGCGCAATCCCGACGAGGCGTCCCATCTTCCATGCCGTGACGACAAGCGACGCATTTTCAAACATCGCCCATAAGCGCTTCGGGTCCGAAACCGGGCGATGGAGTGGTGCCCGCCGGTAAAGAATACGGATCAATTGCGGAGACAGTCCTTCCAGACCTTCCCGAATCTCAAGCGTAGCCAGGGTCTGTTCCTGGTTCATTCTGTTCCCTCATGCGGCAATCAGTGCGGATCGCACCTTCTCTGCGGCCTGCTCGAATAATACCGCCGATTCCAGAGTAATGCCGCTTTCCTTCAGGACGGCCTGTCCCTCCATTGCATTTGTCCCCTGTAACCGCACAATAAGCGGAACCGTAATTCCAACATTTCTGGCGGCCTCCACCACCCCGCGTGCCACCCGGTCACAGCGCACGATCCCCCCGAAGATATTCACCAGTACGGCTTTTACATTGGGATCTTTCAGAATAATCCGGAACCCTGCTTCCACGGTCTCCGCGCTGGCCGTCCCACCTACATCCAGAAAATTAGCAGGATTGCCTCCGGCCAGTTTAATGATATCCATGGTGGCCATCGCCAACCCTGCACCATTCACCATGCAGCCCACATTCCCGTCAAGCTTCACATAATTCAAATTAGAGGCATGCGCTTCGACCTCTAACGGATCTTCTTCATGCAGGTCTCGGAGATCTGCCAGATCTTTGTGCCGATACAGGGCATTATCATCCAGATTAAGCTTTGCATCTATCGCAACGATATTGCCTTCCTGGGTGAGCACGAGCGGGTTAATCTCGGCCAGGGATGCATCCACCTCCATATAGGCCTGAAAAAGGGCCAGAATAAAATTGGCACACTGGCGGGCCGTCTTCCCCTCAAATCCGAGTCCGTAGGCCAACTCACGCGTCTGGAATGCCTGAAGGCCATAGGACGGATCGGCCCACACCTTGAGAATTTTCTCCGGTGTTTCGGCAGCAACTTTCTCAATCTCCACACCACCTTCGGTGGATGCCATGATAACATGTTGGCTGCGTGCACGATCCAGTGTCACCCCGATATAGTATTCCTTCTCAATATTCACGGCGGGGGCAACAAGGACTTTGCGAACCAGTTGCCCTTCAGGGCCCGTCTGATGCGTGACAAGATTCATTCCAAGAATGTTTCCTGCGACCTCTTCGACCCCCGCCAGTCCGTCCGCCAGTCTGACCCCTCCCCCCTTGCCGCGGCCACCTGCATGAATCTGGGCCTTCACGACAAACAAATCGCCATGATTGGGCATCATGGCTTTTGCCGCAGCAACCGCTTCATCGACCGTTGAAGCGACCTTACCCGGCTGCATGGCAACCCCGTAGCTTTCGAGAATTTCCTTTCCCTGATATTCGTGAACTTTCATGGATGTCAGAACGATTATGATTAGACGGGGTACACCGTTACGGCCTGTTTGTTCGGACTTCCAAACGGTACATCATGATTTTGACGACAATGGACCGCCATGTGATGGTACGGACGCTGCTTTCGTATGCGTTCCTGATCGTGGTATTGGTCATTTTCTTTATCCTGATTCACTATCTGGAGCATATTGACGACTTTCTGGATCGCAGTGCGCCGATGCGGAAAATCTATCTGATCTATTATCCCAGTTTTATCCCGAACATTATTCTGCAGGTCTCCCCTCTGGCCCTCTTCCTGTCTGCCATCTTTACGACAGGCCGGCTTGCACAGTCCCTGCAAGTGATCGCACTGCAGACCAGTGGCATTGCGCTCCAGCGTTTGGCCGTACCCTATCTAGTTGTCGGCCTCTTCGTGAGCATGCTTACCTTTTTTGCCGGCGGATGGATGGTTCCTCACACGAATCAGACCGTGCTCTCCTACGATCAGCTTTATATCAACAGCCGGGCTCAACACCTTTATGTGAGCGAAATTCACCGCCGGAACGATCCCACCAGTGTCGTTACGGTGGGCTATTTTGACCGCCGTACCAGTACCGCGCACCGGGTTCAATTACAACGGTTCAAACCGGACGGCACGCTGCTTGAACGTGTAGACGGGCAGCAGATGATGTGGCAGGACTCGCTTTGGCATTTTACCTATGCAACCATTCGAACCTTTGATGCCGGCCAGGAAAAGCGCCAGATCGTGGCCCCTCTGGACACGGTTTTGAAGGTGCTTCCCCGGGACCTCGCACGCACAGAGAGAGATATTGAATCCATGACCATCCCGGTGGCGGTCGACTATGTGGATGCGCTGAAACGCAGTGGACTACCGGATACCGGGCGGGACATGGTAGGCTATTATTCCAAGTATGCCTCCCCCCTTACCAATGTTATTGTCATGCTGATTGCGCTTCCACTGGCCTGTAGAAGGCGGCGTGGCGGCCAGACCGTGCAGATCGGACTCGGCCTGCTGGTGGCATTCATTTATTTGGCGGCCCAGAAACTCACCGAACCCTTTGGGTACACCGGGGAGATTGCGCCCCTTATGGCCGTAATCCTGCCACACACCGCGTCTTTGACCGGTGCGCTGGCGGCACTGGTGATGGCACGCAAATAGCTACGCCTCTCCTAAAACGCCGCCGCCGAACTGTATGGGAAGATCCGGGCTGTCACTATCCGAAATCGGCCCATTCGTATCCTCAAACCGATCAATATTTTCGGCCAGTGCACGCAAAAACCGCTTCGCATGCCTGGGTGTGACAATGATCCGGCTCTTGACCCGGGCTGCGGGCACGCCAGGCATCACACGGATGAAGTCCAGAATGAACTCCTCCCGTGAATGGCCGATCATGACCAGATTAGAATACTCTCCCTCTGCAATCTTCTCATTTAACTCAATATTGAGTTTTGAATCTGAATCTCCCATGTCTGTGTTTTCGTCTTCCATAATGGCAATATTTTTTTATTCAAATGAGGTTGTGCTCTCGCATCCAGTCATCATTATACGTCTTGCTGATATATTTCATCCCCGAATCGGGCAGTAAAACGACAATGACTGAATCTGGACGGATCTCTTGGGGATGGTGTTCAAGCCATTGAAGTGCCCCCGACAGGACCAGTCCGCTTGACTGCCCCGCAAAGATCCCCTCCTCTTTCACTAATCGGCGTGCCATCTTCATGGCATCCTGATCACTGGCCCGCGTATAATCATTCAGCATATCCATGTGCATATTCCCTGCCAGATACTCCTTGCCTGCTCCCTCAATCTGATTCGAATAGATTTCATCGGGGACAATAATCCCTTCGTGGAAGTAGGTGAAGTAGGAGGAACCGTAGCAATCCACCCCAATCACCTGAATCTCCGCATTCTGCTCTTTCAGATACATCGCACTGCCGGATATCGTGCCTCCTGTGCTTGCGGTCGCAAAAAAGTGCGTTACCTGACCTTCGGTCTGCTCCCAGATTTCGGGGCCGGTCGTCTGATAATGTGCCTGCACATTCGCTTCATTGTAGTATTGATTGAGATAAACGGCACCGGGAGTCTCTGCTGCAATTCTTTCTGCTGTGCTGTAATAGGACTGCGGATCTTCCGGATCGACATCTTTCGGACATATCACCAGATCTGCCCCGTAGGCCGTAAGCAGATCACGTTTTTCCTTACTGACCTTCTCGGTTGCCGTAAAGATGCACCGGTAACCTTTCAGTCTGGCGGCCTGCACAATGCCTGTCCCGGTGTTGCCGCTGGTCGCTTCCACGATAACGCCACCGGGCTTCAACTGCCCGGACGCTTCCGCCGCCTCAACCATGGCATAACCAATGCGGTCTTTTACCGACCCCCCTGGATTGAACGACTCTAATTTGACTAAAACCGTACAAGCCATATCCTTCGTCAGCCGGTTCAATTTTACGATGGGGGTGTTCCCGATAGTCTTGAGTATATTCGGATGCCACATTTTTGCATTCTTTGAACGGTGTTCAACGAAAGTACAGGCCAAATGGTTACGAATCCCGCCAAATTTTTTATGGACACTTTGTCACCTCTAGCGGATTGGCCCAATTTTTGACATATTGGGAGTATCACTATTTTATATTTCATGAATACTTGGCCACAAGTACTATCCTCAGAGGAATCACCTGAACAGATTATCCTCCCTCCTTCTGTGATTGAAGAGGACGAGGATACCTTAACCATACCTGATACCCTGCCGATTCTTGCGTTGCGGAACACGGTTCTCTTCCCCGAGGTCATGCTGCCGATCACCGTAGGACGTGAGGCATCTATTAAACTGGTCCGCCATGTGGCCGCAGAAAACAACCTGGTGGGAGTAATCTCGCAGCGGGAACAGAAAACGGATGATCCGGATCCCGGCGATCTGTACGAGATGGGGACGGTGGCAAAAATATTGAAATTGCTCAAGATGCCCGATGGTTCAAAGAGCATTATTATTCAGGGCAGGAAGCGCTTCAAGGTGAAAGAATTCACCCAATCCAAGCCCTACTTCAAGGCGCGTATTGAAGTGCTGGACGAGGAGGAAGAGACCGGCAATGATGTAGAGGAACGCGCCCTTATGCATTCCATCAAGGAATCCGCCTCTGACATGGTGAATCTCCTGCCAAACCTCCCCAATGAGGCGATTGAGGCGATTGAGGACATTGACTCGTTCCCCTTCCTGATCCACTTTATTGCCTCCAATCTGCAGATTGATGTGCAGGAAAAACAGGCCATCCTGGAAACGGAGTCCCTGATAGAGCGGGGGCGGCTTCTCATCGAGCACCTGAACAAAGAAATTCAGATTCTGCAACTGTCCGATGAACTTCGCTCACGCATGAAAAATGATGTAAATCAGCAGCAGCGCGAATTCTTCCTCCGGCAGCAGATGAAAATCATTCAGAATGAACTCGGGGAAGGGAATGATTCAGATGAACATGATTCCCTGTGGAAGCGTGCAAAAGAAAAAGAACTCCCCGAACACGTCATGACGACGTTTGAAAAGGAGATGAAAAAACTTGAGCGTACCAATCCATCCCTGCCGGATTACGCAGTCACACGCAACTATGTAGATTGGATCCTTGACCTGCCCTGGACGGAATATACGGAGGACCAATTGGATATTGAGCGGGCAGAGAAGATTTTGGATGAGGATCACCATGGACTTGATAAGGTCAAAAAACGGATCATTGAATATCTGGCGGTTCTGAAGCTTAAAGGAGATATGAAAGCACCCATTTTGTGTTTTTATGGCCCTCCTGGAGTAGGGAAGACCAGTCTGGGCAAGAGTATTGCGCGAGCAGTAGATCGCAAATTTGTCCGCATGAGTCTGGGTGGGGTCCATGATGAGGCCGAGATCCGCGGACATCGGCGAACCTACATCGGTGCACTCCCCGGCCGTATCCTGCAGGGACTCAAAAAAGCGGGATCTGTGAATCCGGTTTTCATGCTGGATGAGATTGACAAGGTCGGAGACCGCCATCGGGGGGACCCCTCCAGTGCGCTTTTAGAAGTCCTTGATCCTGAACAGAATAATGCGTTCAATGATCATTACCTGGAACTGGATTATGATCTCTCCAAGGTACTCTTCATCGCGACGGCCAATTCACTCCATACCATCCCCGTCGCACTGCGGGATCGCATGGAGACCATCAATATATCCGGCTATACGCAGGAAGAGAAACTGGCCATTGCCCAGGGCTATCTCATTCCCCGTCAGGTGGAGCATAATGGATTGAAGGAAACGCAGCTTACGATTGATGATACCGCTCTCGCCTACATCATTGACGGATATACGAGAGAGTCCGGCGTACGCAACCTTGAGCGTACGATTGGCGGGGTTGCTCGCGGGGTTGCCAAAAAAGTGGCCACCAAGGAAGTGAAGTCTATGAATATTGTGAAGGCGAATATTGAAGAATATATCGGGGCGCGTAAATTCTACAATGAGGTTGCCGAGCGTACCGAAGTGCCCGGGGTTGCCACCGGCCTTGCCTGGACTCCGACCGGAGGCGAAATCCTGTTCGTGGAAGCGTCCATTTCTCAGGGGACCGGCAAACTGACGCTGACAGGAAGTTTAGGGGATGTTATGAAGGAATCTGCCAGAGCCGCCCTCAGTTACATCCGGGCGCGCGCAGACGAACTCGAAATCCCGCAGAATGCCTTTAAATACTACGATGTGCATGTCCATGTACCTGCGGGGGCTGTTTCAAAAGACGGGCCAAGCGCAGGCATTGCACTGCTCTCCGCACTCGTTTCCATCTACTCGCAGCGGAAGGTGCGCCACAATCTGGCCATGACCGGCGAGATCACCCTCCGCGGTCTTGTGCTCCCGGTTGGCGGGATCAAAGAGAAGGTTCTGGCCGCAAAACGGGCAGGCATTAAGCATGTCCTGCTTCCTTCCAAGAACGAGAACGATATCAAAGATATCCAATCAGATCTGCTGGAGGGGCTTGACATCAGTTATGTACGTCGCATGAGTCATGTGCTTGAGGTCACCTTGAACGATACGCCCATTCAGGACCCTTCTGAACTGTTCGCCATGCCGACCCCTGATAACGGGGTGGTTCAGGAGTCTGCCGGCGTTGCCGGATGACCGGCGATGACGCGATCTGGGTCACGGGGTCGGGGGTGCGTCTTCCGCAGACTCATCCCCGGATATGTCTTTCTCCTCCTCACTGACGGCTGCCTGCACATCAAAGAATTCTGCACATTCTCCGGCCACTACATCCATCAGTGTAGAGACCGCCTCAACCGCGGTATTGACCGCCTGCGTAACCAGAAAGGTTGCTTTCTGATCCAGTTCAAGCCCGCTGAACGCATCAGTTGCTTCCGCAAACGGGTCGCGGTCTGTGTCCTGTATCGTATCCATTTCAAATAATCTGATTAAACTAACCCTTTGACTTGTACGAATATGCGAACCTGCATGTTGCAATCCTCCCGTCGCTGACACAATGCCCACCGGTACCGTTATTCGATCCACAGGAAGCTGGGTAGATGTTCTGGTTGGCACCCGTGTCATTCCTTCACGGATTCGTGGTCGAATGCGGCTGCTGCACGGAAATGAAACGCAACCTGTCGCAGTGGGCGATCAGGTCGGCATTCTGTCACAGAAGGATGGGACGGGGCTTATTACCGAAATCCATGCACGGCATAACTGCCTGTATCGCCGCGCTGCGGGCCGCAGGGTTGGTAAACGCCAGATCCTGATCGCCAATGTGGATCATATCTGGATTGTGCAGGCGGCAGTTCAACCTTCCTTCAATCCCGGATTGATTGATCGGCTGCTGGTTGCCTGTGAAGCACAGGAGATTCCGGCAGGTCTGATCCTCAATAAAATGGACTTAGCGTCCCCGTCACTTTTGACGGCCATTACAGAACTCTGTACACGCTACACAAAACTGGGGTACGAGACTCTGCTCACCAGTGTAGAACATCGAACAACTCTGAACCCATTACGCCGCACACTTACCGGCCGTGTCAGTGTATTCCTGGGGCCTTCGGGGGTTGGAAAGTCTTCCCTCCTGAATGCCATGGACCCGGCAATCCAGATTCCCGTGGATGTGATCAGTCAGAAAACAAACAAGGGCCGCCATACGACTGCACATACCGCACTGTATCCTCTCTCTATGGGAGGAAGCGTTGCGGATACCCCCGGCATACGTGAATTTGGATTACTTGACATTGAGCCTTGGGAACTGGCACACTACTTCCCGGAATTCTGTCCATATCTTGCCGAGTGCCGCTATTCCGCCTGCACCCACGACCATGAGCCAAACTGCGGCGTGAAAAAGGCATGGCGAATGCAGAAAATCAGCGATGCACGCTACGACAGCTACCTGAATATTTTGTACTCACTTCATCTGGGCAAAGCAGATACCGGTCGCTGATGCGAACCGGCTTCTTTCTGAACCCGATGGAACTGTTCACTTTGGCAGCACCATCAGTGCACGAACAGATCGCATCGCTGCCCGTGCCAGTCCGACCACGATATATACCAGAAGAACGGAAAGCAGCCCGATATAAGGAAGGAACCCGATCAGTGATACCGCAAAGATATAGGCACCTGAAGCGACGGGATACTGACGAAGATAGGCAAAGGAGATTCTTGGCACACCGTCAAAGCGAATCAGAGACACCATAAGCAGCGAGAGGATGACCACAACCGGGATAAAGATCTCCAGATCCAGTACACCTGCGTGTGAAAGCCATGTTTCCTGATCAATATTGAGCACAATGGCGATCACAAAATAGGCCTGTACAGGGGTCGGTAATCCTTCAAAGTCAAGTTTCTTTTCTTCCGAAAATTGCAGATTGAATCGCGCCAGGCGTACGGCGGAACACATTACAGGGAGGGCACTGACCATTAGACCAAACATCCCGCTGCCTTCCAGTATCCGTGCATAAATCAGGTATGCGGGGGCCACCCCGAACGATACTACATCACATAACGAATCCAGTTCTGCACCGAAGAGACTGGCTCCACGCGTTAAGCGTGCCGCCATTCCGTCCAGTAAATCGAATAATCCTGCAAGAATAATTAGATAGCATGCATAGGAAAACTGTCCCTGATGAATCTGGGTAATTGCGACGAACCCGCAGAACAGATTCATCAACGTAAAAAAGGACGGGACAGCGACGCTGGCCCTGCTCCCTGGACGGGCCCGGGAAATCCCATTGTGTCCCTCCTGCGCCCGGCGATCCGAGCGTAGCTTAACGGATCGTCTTTGCTCATTCATGAGACATGCCCCGACGGTCGGCCCCAAAATATAGAAATACCTGTATGCATGTGTGATGGTTGCGGCGTATGTGGTTTTATGAATCTGCAACCCGGATCGGCCCCTTCTCGTCCATGCCGCATACCAGAAAGGTCCTCATAGGGCATGGCGGTCCTTTTTTACCGCCACATCACATGATGCTGGGTTCTATTCGTCAAATGCTCCCATAAAAACTATGGATTCCCGGCGACACCTTCATTACTCTCTGCCGATTCATCCGAAATCGGCTGCACGGCCCCTAGTATACTCACTCCGGCACGTACCCGATCACCCGTCTTTGCGTTCACCGGTAAATCCGCCGAAAATATAATATCCATGCGTGATCCAAACCGGATCAGGCCAAACCGTTCTCCCGCCTTGACCGTATCGCCCTCGGATACCCGATAAAGAATGCGCCGGGCGAGGCTTCCCGCAATCTGCTTAAATAAAATCCGTCTCCCGGATGGATGCTCCACCCCGATCTGAGACTGCTCATTGGATGTGGAGGCCTGTGGATGCCAGGCAACCCGAAATGTTCCTGGCTTATAGGAAACATGACGTATGGTCCCGCTGGTGGGCACCCGGTTTACATGAACATCCAGTACGGAAAGGAAGATTGAGATTCTCCACACCCGCCCTTTCACAAACCGTGGTTCCTCTTCCTGAAGGATTTCCACAATCTTACCGTCTGCGGGGGATAGAATAAGTAAATCTGAACCCGGTGGTGCACTGCGTTCAGGGTCTCGGAAAAAATAGGCCGTCATCAGCCCTAGTCCGGGCAAAAAGAGCGGCACGAGCACAAATTCAACCCACCTTGGCATCCCTGGAATCATGAGTATGAGTCCCGCAATCACCAGACCTGTGGCAAATGCGGCGGCCACCAGCACCATCCCTTCGCGAGCAATCATTATTTTGGTGAGGATATTTTCTGGTCTTTGCCGAATGCCTGCGGCATCTTCAAATTGTTATATTCGACCAACTGCAAACCTGGGGGGAGAAGCATGTTTTGGCCCATCCACGGACAAAGGGAATACCCCCCTACGATGGATTTTATCCGAAAGAAAATGTACATGGCCTTTTGAACGATTTCAAGTGCTCTCATCACACCGTCAGGGACGAGACGTATGGTCTGAAAATATCAAAATTTTCAACCTCCATCGTGCATTATCCGGTCAATACGGGTAGCACTGCGCCTTACCGTTAGCAAGTTATGTAACCTGAACACGGTTGCTTATTTTCCGGTGATGGTTTCCCTGTCCCCACCGCCTCCACTCAGATGCTCATTATTTCGCTGCTGGCTATCGTACTTCATCCGCTCCAGAAATGCACCCCTTCAGGGCAGCGACCACAGCGTATCTGCGTCGACCTGCAGATCCTTACCTGACCTTGAAACTTCAAATAATCTCTATCCAAGTGCAATGATTGCAACCATCACTGTCATTGCTGCGAAAAGAAGTGTGATGGCCCCACCGATAGCTCCGATAATCCAGATTATCGAGTTGTACTTACGCTCAAGCGCCTCCATCCCCACCCTCTGGGACTCGTTGAGTGTGTCCAGTTTCGCATTACTGGACTCGTTGAGTGCGTCCAGCCGTGAACCAAATCGTTCAATTGTATTAATGGCAGCCATGTTGTAAATCTCGTTGCTTGCTTCGTGAGCGTCCTGAACGGAAAGTTTCTTCCCTTCAACCAGCTTTCGCAGGAAAGCAAAAAGCTTGTCTGTGTTGATCGTTGGTATAGACATAATATAGTTCAAATAGGGTTACATGACTTTGGTTCCCTGTTGAAACTCTTTTCCGGGAAGATTCCAGCGATATTTGGTCCTCCGTACGAAGACGAAGGAATGCATTTTCTGCCACCCCGCCAAGACCGACATGTCAAGCCATTCCAAGCAAAATCCTCCAAACCATGACCTGATCCACTGACAATCATACTCCACTGCGAAAGGTTTCTCAAGGTACGATATTCTAGCAGTCCGTGGATAAAGTGTGACCAAAGAGTTAGACAGCACAACTGCGTGTCGCAGATGGCCAGACCATCTATTCTATGACTATCTTGAGCAGTCTGACCTCCCAAAAACCCATCCAGAAAGCGTTGCTCAGATTTTTCTGGGTTTTATCCACGGGCTGCTGGGTAATTTGAAGCTTCGAGGGAGACCTGATTTTGCTTTAATTCTTTGGACGAATACATCCAGGGGCCCAACATCCGGCAAATGAATGTTGCCGTTATGATCAACTGATCGCTCTACCTTGACTAATTCTGTGCCTGTGGATGTTTTCGGAAACACAGCCAACAGAGACAGCATCTGAAACCGAGAAACAAATCCTTAAATCCACTTCAATCAGTCTGGAAAACTTAAAAATACCCAACTAATCGGGGCCATCCCCCTAACTTATTCCCTCTCTAGAAACTCCCCGCTAACAATTGGACAATGAATTTATCTTTATTGAAAAACGAGATAGGTTTGATACTCTCAGGCTAATCAAGTTTCAACCTTTTCCAGAAGACACACACATACATCTCTGTGGCATGTATTCTCTCACCGAAAGTGATGCTCAACAGCGACGAAATCTTGGAATTTGTAGCCGAGGCGACTTTCTCTATTTAGTTCCATGACACCTTATGGTGATCATGTCTTGCCCCGTTTTGAGCACCTTCATATGCTATTCTAGTTCATTCAGGCGCTTCCCCATCCTCACATTTATCCTCGGAAGGATGAGGCGAAGTATCACGCTCAGGTTGCACCGGCTTCTGTTTTGGAAAAGGAAAAACAGGTTGTGGAGTCAGCCGTGTTCCTCCCCCTCCTAATACACGCTCCATATTGTCTTGTTGAATCTTCAGCAGATCACCAAGATCCAGAGGACGATTTCCACTGTGAACAGGTTTCATTTTCTAACCTCTAACATATATTGTTATGCCTTTGATTTTGCCTCTGTCGAAAGAAATTGGAATCCCGAGCCATGCGACCTCGAAAATTTTGGAATGAGCGCTAAATCACCCATACACTCGGCTAGAATTCTCTCCTCATGACTTGGTTCCGCCACGGAATGAAAGAGCTTGTCTGCCTCTTTTCTGTCTATCACATAACTGTGTGATGGATATTCAGAAATGATCTTATGGAGATTTCCCGGGGTAATGTTCTGTCCATTTTCAAGAAGTTGACTGCCGTAATCTAAAGCAATTAACATGGCTCTGCCAGCCTCTCCAATATGAAGCGGATCCACTTGGCTATAAAGGGGCGAATACAAATCGGCAGTCATCTTTGCGGCAATTTCCCCGGCTGTCTTAAGAGTGATTGAACTTGCTCCTTAGGTAAGACTGTGAAAAAGTCGCCAAAAAGTTTCCGTTGCCTTATGCTGGAGGGTATTTAGCGTATCCAGATGTCTAGCGACAACTTCGATGCTCAATAGCTCCGTCCAGATGTACCGCTGTCATCGCTTCACATCTGCCATCACGAGCAGATGCGCATGACTCTCGGAAATATGTACTCGGTCTCAGTTTCATAGCGCAGGACTTTCACCCGCTATACTTTACCAATTAATGTGGCGCAGCTGCTCCACATCTTTCAGATACGTTGCCGAACAGCATGATAGTCAGCATAGATACGACTGCTGGCAACATTTTTCCGAACATCGAACCACAGATGAACTGCCCGATATTCTGGTGGAACAGTCAAAAAAAGAGAGTTCCAAAAAAATCAAAATGTGGGAGATATAACGAAAATAGCGTTCTATCGGGAGCTTCATCAAAAACAGGGACAGAGGGCCTCCGCAGAAAATCCATTACAACGAGACTCTAATATCTAACTTACTCGTAGGATGTCCATCCAAAAAGCACTCCAATCCTGCGCTACCAGTCAGATCAGTCTAATCGTTATGCCCCCTTTAGGCTAGATAATTCCTACGAGGCCGTTCCCTGGCTTCTCCAAACGTGCGAAGCAGTACCACTCGATCAACTTTCCTGTGAGCACCAATATAGTCTTCGTTCCGATCAGCAGTAGGATAGGCGCAGGGTGCTCAGTCTCGTTGATCCACACAGTTCAGCCGGGTATTTCTATGCTGTATGGCACTCGGCACAATTATAGGGCATTAGAAGGTGGCCTGTTATCTATGTCTAGGATCCTTTCGATCACGCCAGATCAACGAATATGTCTGGTTCCCTGACTCGCACAAAAAATCCGGTTTGTAGCTTTTGGGCATTCCGTTGTGTGAAAGTCGCACCTACTCCATAGATTCGGAGTAGAATCATATCCAAACATCCCGGCTGACTGCAGATCGCCGCCCCGCGCTATGACGCTCATTCATCGAATGGTTCTGAAACAGCTCCCTGGCCCGTTTCTGGGCTGGCTGCTGCTGCTGATGTTCCTTCTGCTGATGCAGTTCCTGATCAAATTCCTGCCAGATCTGGCAGGCCGGGATCTTCCGATAGGACTCATCTTGGAACTGATCACCTACAACCTTGCCTACATGGTAGTGCTGGCCGTCCCCATGGCAGCCCTACTGGCCATATTAATGGTCTTCGGGACACTTGCCGAATCCCGTACATGGATCGTAATCCGTAATTGCGGCATCACACTCTGGAGTTTTACCTGGCCGGTACTGGCCGCGGCGGCCCTTCTCGCCTGGGGCATGACCTATTTCAACAATGTACTTCTTCCTGAATCTAATTTTCGGGCCCTCAATATGTGGCAGACGATTCGAAGTGCACGACCAGGATTTGATCTGGAACCAGGGGTTTTCTATCAGGAAATTGATGAGTACAGCATCCTGGTTCATCGGCGGGATGGAAATACACTCCATGACATTCTTATTTATGACTATACACAGGGAATTGCCAATGGATCAACAATTCGGGCCAGACAGGGGGAGTTGATCCCGCAGGGAGATTTTCTGGATATGATCCTCAACGAAGGCGAAATGCACCGGCTCTATCGGCCTTCCGATATACACGGAAACGAACGCTATGAAAAACTAACCTTTGAGCAGTTTCGTCTGCGGCTGGACCTGAGCGAACTCGGCCTGCAGACCCAGGCGCAAACCAGCGGCTACCGATCTGATCGCTCCACTCCTGTAAATCGGATGTTTGAGATTGTGGATTCACTGAAGCATCGTCTCACAGAGCAAACCGCTGAATTGCAAAGCATGATGCCGCGCCCCCGTTCATTGGAGAAGTCCACCGCCATGCCACCGAGCCCCCCTGAGTATGAAGCACCTCCCGCACATTCATTTTACGGAAATTCGCATGCCGATTCCACCGCTCCCCGTCGCGTTTTAGAAGGCTTAACCACCGATCAAATGCGCCGAACCTATCAGCAGGCGCGTGATTACGGGCGGACTGCACGAACTTCCGCTGCCAGTAAAGGGCGAAGCCTAAAACAAACCGCTGTGGCGATCAGTCGCTATCAGGTAGAGATTCACAAGAAGTATTCCATCTCCATTGCCTGTTTCATCTTTGTCCTGATTGGGATCCCCCTTGGCTTGAGCATCCGCCGGGGTGGACTCGGAGTCGCCTGTCTTACAGCCGTTGGGATCTTTATTTTTTACTGGGTTACTCTGGTTCAGGGGGAGAAACTCGCAGACCGGGAATTACTCAGCCCATGGCTCGGCATGTGGTGTGCCAATATTCTGATTGGTGCAGCCGGCATCTGGCTGTTCATCCGGGTAACCCTTGATCGGAAAGCCCGACCAGGGTATGCGGCAAGGCCTGAGACAAAGAGTCATAAATAGGACATGATTCGCAGCCCAATCGCTCCAAACAAACGGCCAGTCACAGGAGTCTATCACCCTCATATTCTCGCTCACGATCATAGAAAAAGACATCTGTCGCCGGACAGGGCTGCATTTGAACCCATCTCCAGACATAGCAAATGCTTCCAGAGCCCCGATATGCCCCTCAACCCGCCTGCTGTGATTGGAGATACAATTTCTTTTTTAGAAGTTCAAGGGACGACGTAAAGACGAAGTTCGCACACATCAGAAGATCCACGACATGGAATGCTCTATCTAGTCCCTACTCCAATCGGAAATCTGGCCGATATTACATTTCGTGCCATCAATACCCTCAAATCGGTGGACCTTATTGCATGCGAAGATACGCGGTCATCCAGTGTGCTTCTTGCACACTACGGCATCCGTACACCGACCGTCAGTTACCATGATCATAACGAACGCACGCGTGCACCGCAGCTTATTGAGCACATGAAGACCGGCCAACAGATTGCACTGATCAGTGATGCCGGATCGCCGGGCCTCAGTGATCCCGGATTTTATCTAGCCCGCCTGTGCTGGAAAGAAATGATCCCGGTACAGGCCCTGCCTGGACCGACCGCACTGATCCCTGCCCTGACTGCCAGCGGGCTCCCTTCGGAACGCTTTGTATTTGAGGGGTTTCTGCCAACGCGAAAAGGTCGAAGACAGCGTCTGGAAGCAATTCAGACAGAGACGCGCACCGTGGTGCTCTACGAAAGCCCGCACCGGCTGATTCGAACCCTGACCGATCTGGTCAATCTGCTCGGGCCGCAGCGGATCGGAGGGATCGCCCGGGAACTCACAAAAAAATTTGAAGAGACCCGCCGGGGAAGCCTGCAGGAACTGCTGAACTGCTACCGTGAAAAACCTGCGGTCAAGGGAGAATTTGTCATTATGATTGCACCGCCAACCTTCCATTAAAACGATGTCCATTACGTACGTAAAATCTTTTACCCATAACCCGTTCGCCACCAACAGTTACGTCTGCCATAACGATTCGGAGGCGGTCATTGTGGATGCAAGCTGCTCCGATGAGCGGGAAGAGGCCGAAATTGCCGAATATATCCGTTCCAATGACCTGACCGTGCGTCACCTTTTGCTGACGCACGCCCACATTGACCACATTCTGGGATGCAGTGCACTGTCAAAGAGATTCGACCTTTTCTGGCAGGCCCATCCGGATACATCAATATGGCTGAAAAGAGCCCCCGCGCAGGCGCTCCTGTACGGCCTTCAGATAAAGCCCGTACCCAAACCCGGCAGATGGCTCAAGGAACAGGATACCCTCACCTTCGGGCATGCAATCTGGCGCATCCTCTATACCCCAGGCCACGCACCGGGCTCCATCTGCTTTGTTGACGATGCCAGTCAGTTTGTGATTGCAGGAGATGTACTGTTTCAGCAGTCCATCGGCAGGACCGATCTGCCTGGAGGGGACAGGGGGACCCTGATGAAATCCATCTTTCAGCAATTACTCACACTCCCGGATGAAATGACCGTGTACGCGGGCCACGGCCCACCGACCCGCATTGGTCTGGAACGAATGCAGAATCCCTTTCTTCAATAGCCCTCGCCCGCAGTATCATCCACAAGTGCACGGACTTCCTGGTCGGTTAACCGCCCCCCTAGCCTCATAATCGACTGATAGACAAGTTCCCCCATATGATCACAGGCATGAAACCGATCTTCCCCGTGATACTCATCCAGGCTCGCCGCCAGGGTCTGTACATGGTCACGGTCTGCAATGCGATCTCTGCGCATCACTTCAAGTAATGCCTGCACACGGCCATCACTCACACGAACCCGGTTGGCCATCAATGCCCGCTCTTCCTTGCGATATTGCTCAATGGCGGCAGGCGGGAGTACGTTCGAAACCGCATCCATAAACGGTGCGTTGGCTTCATAGGCCTGCGGTCGATAAACCTGAATATTCCTGTGATGACTCTGCTGATCAAAATCAATGGGGCGAAAGCGATAATTGTATTTTTCCAAGTCCGGTGTAATGTCCACCACAAAATTCCCCGTATGCATATCCCCTAAAAGCTGTAGCAGACAGCGGGTATCAAATTTGACAAACTGTTTGGCCAAGCGGACCAGATCAAATCGGTTCTCCGGCATCGCTGTAGTTAGAAACACATCCCCTGGAACCCCTACAATATGCTCCTCTATCGTCGTGTCATCCCGAACAAAATACTCAATCCGGCTTGGAGAAAGTAAATGCTCAAGTTCAAGCCCATAGATCCGGTTGGCATCTGTTCGTTTCACATAGTAGTAGTCAAAATTCTCATTGAGTGCATTCACAATCCGGACCCTGTAAGGAAGTGTATTTCCATATAAACAGATGTCAACACGATCTACATAGAGATGCTGGATGATGGAAAGATCTCCGTGTGCACGCAGATCTGCATAGGTGACAAGCAGATCATGATCAATCTCCTGCTGCTCGCTGGGCTGATAAATCACGCTCGCCCAAAGCGTATCCCTGCCATCCTCGTCATAGAGCGGCACCGATTCCACATACCGGGCCAGATCCTGATAGCGTACCCCCCTGACCTGAAGCCTTTCATAACGTTTCAAGTACCCTCTGAGATCTTCATTCAGAGAATAGAATGCTTTTTTCCGACTTACCAAGTGCCGGTTAAGACGGATTGAGACTGTATCCGTAGTATCCATGAAATGTCAAAGCAAATACAATAAACCCCCATTTGATCCACCAAAGAGATTTTTAAACAGCACTCCTTATTTGGGGTACAATCAGGCGGCCAGAGCACATTAAATCTCCCCTATCACACGTTTGATCCCTCTTTCAATGCCTGTATACGCACTTCTACTGGAGTATGATGGCTCAAAGTACAGTGGATGGCAACGACAAAAGACACATCCCACCATACAGGCAGACATCGAAGAAGCCCTGCGAACATTTCTGCGCTGCGATCAACTCCAGATCACGGGATCCGGTCGAACGGACGCAGGCGTACATGCACGAGGTCAGGTCGCGCACTTTGAATGTCAGGCAATGGCCGCTGCGCAGTGGCATCGCCTCGTCACGGCCTTGAATGGCCTGTTGCCTCCCACCATTGCCGTACGCGCTGCGGCAAAAACCCACGACGATTTTCATGCACGCTACGATGCAAAGCGGCGAACGTATCACTACTATATCTCCCGTGTACCGCTGGCACTGGATCGGAATCGGCGCCTGTTTCTACCCTCTGCACTGGATTATCCGCGTATGAATCATGCGTGCAGCCTGCTGATCGGCACCCATCATTTTGGGGCATTCTGCCGAACGCAAAGTGCAACGGTCAATCGTATCTGTACCGTACATTATGCGCAATGGGAACCCGAAGCACGACCCGGATACTGGAAATTTGTCATTGAAGCAGACCGTTTTCTGCATGGCATGGTACGCGCATTGGCAGGCACCCTACTGGACATCGGACGGGGGCAGAGATCTGTTCAGGATCTGGAACATATTCTAGCCTCCCGGGATCGCCGAAATGCAGGCCCGGCGGCCCCCGCACATGCACTTGTATTGGATCATGTAACCTACATTGTCCCCCTCTTTGACGGATGAATGGACTGGGACTTATGCGAAACTGCTGGTTGATCAGTCTGATTTTCCTCGCATGTGAGCGACCATTTATAGAGGCTACCAAGCCTGAGCTGGTCGTGATTGCACCTGATTTGACGGAAGTACAGACCTCGACGATCATTACACTCAGGGTAGCGTCTATACATTTCCGTGCTGTGGAAGGAGTAAATCTGAACGGTATCCCCATGGATCCAGCTCCCCCCGGGCCCGCATATTGGCAGATCCAAATCAACCTGCGCCTCGGTCTGAATACGTTTTTTCTGGAAGCAACCGATCAAGAGGGAATTTCCCGAAGGGATACTGCCTATGCCGTGTTCCTGCCGCATCGTATTTCCCGGGATGCACCCGCATTGCCAGAGGGGCGAGGCGGCCATTCATTGGTGCGCCTCCGGGACGGAAGCCTCATGGTGACCGGAGGCGCCCGTCAACAGATGAGCCCTGCACAGGGAGAATCCTTTCTCTTGCTCCGCGGCTCCGATTCCTTTGTCCAAATGCAGCAGCGGCTGCGTAAACCAAGAACCGGACATACAGCCAGCGTTCTGCCAGACGGCCAGATCCTCATCGTCGGAGGCAGCCGCATTGATTCCCCCGGCAGCGTAAGCGATTTGATTGAAACCGTAGAAATTTATAACCCTGCTGACCCGGAACCTGCGTTTCATGAAGTCCCTGTACGGGGACAACCCATCCGCCGAGCCAATCATAGTGCGATCGTCCGTCAGGAGAATGGCGAATTTCTCCTTGATCTGGTCGGAGGCTATGGGGATCTGCGCTACGGCTCCAATCCCTTCTTCGGGATACGCAGGGATCTGCGTACTTTCAAGATTGAACCGGATGGATTGACCGCCCTGAATACCGTCGTTTCCGCTCCATTTATTGAACATCCGACTGCGAGTCATACTGTAACCCGCGCCTCACCCGACTCGTACTTTATATTGGGAAGCCAATTTGAAAATGGAACGGCCATAAATGGAAATATGCGTATAGAATATCCAAGGGGGGGCGGCCCGCGTCTATCTCAATTACCCGGGCTGCTGATTCCCCGCACCGTTCATGCAACGGCTCCCGTTCTGAATGGACTTTTTGCGGTTTTCGGCGGTCGGATAGAATCTTCCAGAGTAGCGACACAAATGGAGATCTTCCACGAACAGACCCATCAATTTTTCTCCATGCAACCCTCACAGGCACTTGCATACCGCTATGATCATACTGCAATCTCAAGAGGAATCCGAACGGTGCTTCTGGTTGGTGGATTTAACCCGAATGGAACATCTATTCCGACATCGGAGTATTTTGTCGCACTCTCTGAGTAATTCTTAAACCCCCTTATATTCATGCGGCGTGACCGAATTCTAAACTGGATTATTATTGCGATTGTGGTGTTGGTCGTAATCCTGCTGTTTGATCTGATCCTTGGATTGGTCGTAGGTCTGGCCAGAGCTACAATCCCAATCCTGATCATTCTTTTCGTGGTTGGCCTCGTTTTACGGTTCATTGGCACACGGCGCACTTGATCAGGCGTATGGCACTCTCGCGGTTGCTTGAACCGGATCGCCGCTTTATGCGCTCCGCCCTTCAACAAGCCGAACAGGCAAAAGAAAAGGGGGAGGTACCTGTTGGTGCGGTCGTTGTGTATGGTGAGCAGATCGTGGGTCGAGGGCACAATCTGGTCGAATCCCTTCAGGATCCAACCGCCCATGCCGAAATGATTGCCATTACTGCCGCCTGCGAAACACTCCAGTCCAAAGTTCTTCGAGACTGTACGCTTTATGTTACCCTTGAGCCCTGTCCGATGTGTGCAGGGGCAATCGTACTTGCCCGGCTGGATCGTCTATGTTTTGGTGCAATGGATGCGAAAGCAGGCAGTGCCTCTACGCTCTACAATATTCCGCAGGATGAACGGCTCAATCACCAGGTAGAAGTCGTCAGCGGCGTGGAAGCAAATCAGGCAGAGGCACTGCTCCGGGATTTTTTTCAGCAACTCAGAAATTTGCATTCCTAGCCCCCCCGTCATCATGTCGTATCCATCATAGTAACCATGAAAGACCTCGTAATTATAGGGGCAGGCCCCGTCGGTCTAGCCTGCGGCATTCAGGCAGGAGAACACAACCTGAGTTCCATGATCATTGATAAGGGCACGCTCGTCAATTCACTGGTGGGCTACCCCACACACATGGAGTTCTTTTCCACCGCTGAACTGCTTGAGATTGGAGGCCACCCCTTCCCCGCGCTGTCCACCAAACCTACACGCCCGGAAGCCCTAAAGTACTACCGCCGGGTTGCCGATGTAGAATCCCTTGACCTGCGACTCTACGAGCAGGTACAGCGTGTAGATGGCACGGACAATAACTTTTCAGTTGTAACAACGAAAGGAACCTACCCCTGTCGTAAAGTCATTGTGGTTACCGGATTTTTTGACGTTCCGAATCTGCTGAATGTCCCCGGCGAAGAACTCTCAAAGGTTACCCACTATTATCGGGAGCCCTATGCTTATGCCGGGCAGCAAGTGGCGGTGATCGGAGCAAAAAATTCAGCCGCCAAAGCGGCGCTGGAGTGCTACCATTACGGTGCCGAGGTGACCCTCATCCATCGCGGCGATGCGCTGTCGGAAAAAATCAAATACTGGATCAAACCAGATATTGAAAACCGTATCCGAGAAGGCAGTATTGCTGCACATTTTGGCACCCGGGTGACCACCATTGAATCAGAGCAATTGAAGCTTCATGGCCCCGAAGGGGCATTCTCCCTAAGCAATGATTTTGTGATTGCAATGACGGGCTACCGTCCGGATTATTCCTTCCTGGAGGCATTAAATATCACCATCCAGAAGGATAGATTCCGAACCCCGTTCCATCATTCGGAAACCTTCGAGACGAATCGCCCCGGTCTCTATATTGCCGGGACCGTCTGTGGAGGTCTCCGTACCAGCCGCTGGTTCATTGAGAACGGGCGTTTCCATGCCGCGCAGATCATGCGCCATATAACTACAGGAACCGTAGAGCCGTTAAAACTAGGTCAGCGTTACTGGAAAACAGCCGAGTAGATGTCCGCTACCGATCATGCCGCTGTACAGAGCCGTGAACTCGTATGGGCCTGTCCAACCCGGCCCCTCAATGTTCGATATCCCGGACTGAACCGTCAATAACCGAAACAATTCTCTTATATTTCCCTGTCTTGCAGAATCTTTGTCGCTTTTCCTGAGAGCGGTCATTGAACTCAATTCCCGCATCCTTTTACATTCTGGACATTTCTCTAACTTAACATGAGAGTACCTTTGATCGTCTGGCTGGCCCTTCCCTTTCTAGGAATTCCCGTATTAGGCTCTACATCCCCGATGCCCGAACTTCCCAAACTACTGCCCGCAATGGATTCTACATTTGACCATGGTGAAAGCGATTCTCTGGCCGCGAAAGTCACCGGCAAAGATACCCCGGATCCATCCGAACAGGATGAAGATCGTCAGCGCCTTACCTTCACAATCACGCCAGACATCACCATCGTCAACGAGGACGGCGGAGCAACCACGATCACCCTTACTGCAGAGGTGAATACCGGCTCTCCATATGCCACCCAACAGATACTCCCCATCACGATAGAAGGCTCGGGACGAGCGGATGCGGTTGATTTTGAAAATATCCCGGGCTTTGACATCATCATCCCGGCAAACACAAGGAGCGGATCTGCAAGTTTTACGCTGACTCCCGAAAATGATGATGTGGATGAAGTGAATGAAACGATTACCATCCGCAGCACGAATCCTCTGTTAAATACCACGCCCACCCCGATTACACTGCAGGATGACGATGCACCTCCGCGCGGTGTCGTTCTTCGTGCCAGTACGAATGCACTTTTTGAAGAGTTCGGAGAACAGGAAGTCACAATCTTTGCAGAAATCAATCCCGGCCCCCCGCATACAACCTATGCGGTTGATCAGGCGATTCCTATTACCGTTAGCGGATCACAGGCCCCTGGAGTGGTTAAATTTGCACCTGTCGCCGACTTCACGATCACGCTTCCTGCAGAGACCGCAAGTATCGGGATGACCATTACCATCATTCCAGAGAACAACTTCGTGGATGAGGCGAATGAGACGATCACCGTTGCAAGCACATCTCCAATTTTGTCTGGCGGGGCTTTCATTAATCTTGTTGACGATGACCCAACCCCTTCCATTATCCTGACAACGTCCCCCTCCTCCGTTATCGAATCCCGTGGCTCAACACAAATCACCGTCAATGCAGACTGGGACGGTCAAGTCGTTTTTCCCGCTGATCAGACGCTCCCCCTCACCGTTCGCGGATCGGGGATCGTCCCGGCGGTGGACTTTTCACCTGTGCCGGATTTTAACTTAATCATCCGGCAGGGTTCATCTAGCGGCACGGCGACCTTTACCCTGACTCCGGTCAACGATACAGAAGATGAAAACGACGAAACGATCACCATCGGCAGTTCCAGTGCACTGGTCAGCGAGCCGGCAACCCTCATACTGGAAGATGATGATGACGCGCCCGGCAATATCCGGCTTGCAGCGGATCCATCTACAATCACAGAGGGGGATGGGCCAACCTCCGTGACCGTTACGACAACGATTGGCAGTGGCACCACCTTCGCGGAAACAAAAACATTTTTGATTGATGTCTCCGGGTCCGACAATGATGATGTGGTTGGTTTTACATCCGTATCCAGTTTTTCTATCGTTTTTGCACCTAGTCAATCGGTCAGTACCGCAACCATTCAAATAGTGCCGCTTGAGGATGACGAAGATACTAAAGATGAAACCATCACGCTTTCCGGTACCGATCCATCCATATTCCAGCCCGCTGTCATTCAATTACTGGATAATGATACCGCCCCCATGATCCTGCTGAGTGCTGATCCAGGTTCGGTACGGGAAAACGACGGAGAGACCGACATTACGGTCGCTGCAACACTGCAAAATACCCCTTCTATAGAAGAGGATTATACGATTCCCATTACGGTCCGAGGATCCGGCATAGACGAAGCCGTTGACTTCATGCCCGTACCCGACTTTGATCTTGTTCTGGATGCCGGCAGATTGACGGTATCCGCCACCTTTACGCTCACACCGATAGATGATACACTGAATGAATCCGATGAAATCATCACAATTGCCAGTACCCAGGAATTCGTCGCCAACTCCCCCACGGTGATGCTCTTGGACGACGATGAAACCCCGGATATCCGCCTTACCGCAACCCCGGTCTCAATCCGCGAAGATGACGGTGCCACCGAGATTACCGTCACCGCAACCGTAAACGGCTCCACACAGTTCGGTGCAACTCAGGTACTGCCTGTGACGGTGACCGGATCCGGCGTGGCTGAAGCAGTTGACTTCATGCCCGTACCCGACTTTGATCTTGTTCTGGATGCCGGCAGATCGACGGCATCCGCCACCTTTGTGCTCACACCAATGGATGATACACTGGATGAATCCGATGAAATCATCACAATTGCCAGTACCCAGAAATTCGTCGCCAACTCCCCTACGGTGATGCTACTGGACGACGATGAAACCCCGGACATCCGCCTCGCCGCAACCCCGACCTTAATCCGTGAAGATGACGGTGCCACCGAAGTTACCGTCACCGCAACCGTAAATGGTGCTACACAGTTCGGGGCAACTCAGATGCTGCCTGTGACGGTGACTGGATCCGGTGTGGCTGAAGCGGTTGACTTCATGCCCGTACCCGACTTTGATCTTGTTCTGGATGCCGGCAGAGCGACGGCATCTGCCACCTTTGTACTCACACCGATGGATGATACACTGGATGAATCCGATGAAATCATCACAATTGCCAGTACGAAGGAGTTCGTCGCCAACTCCCCCATGGTGACGCTACTGGACGACGATGAAACCCCGGATATCCGCCTTACCGCAACCCCGGCCTCCATCCGTGAAGATGACGGTGCCATCGAAGTTACCGTCACCGCAATCGTAAATGGTGCTACACAGTTCGGGGCAACTCAGATACTGCCTGTAACAGTGACCGGATCCGGTGTGGCTGAAGCGGTTGACTTTTCCCCCGTAGCAGATTTTAACCTTGTACTGAATACGGGCACAACGAGGACATCCTCAACCTTTACGCTTACCCCCGAAAATGACAATGAGGACGAGATTGATGAGTCTGTACTCATAGAAAGCAGCAGTTCTCTGGTCACGCAAACTGCAACCGTGATGATTCTTGACGATGACGATCCCGGACAGGTGCAGCTTTCCGTAAATCCCTCAACAGTTTATGAAGAGCGCGGGACGCAAACCGTAACTGTGACCGGAATGATTGCTAGCGGGCAGGCCTTCTCGAAAGAACAGGTGATCCTGCTTTCAATCCGCGGAAGCGGGCAGGCAGACGCAGTGGATTTTACACCCATTCCAGATATTGAATTGGTTTTCCGGGCAGATCTGATTACTGCCGCCACAACGTTTGACCTAACGCCGGTGGATGATCAGGAATTTGAAGTGAATGAAATACTCACGGTATCCAGCACGAACCCCATCATTCAGGCACCGGTGGTGATTCAACTGCTCAATGACGATGAGATCCCAAAAGGAATCCTCCTGACCACATCGCCCGAACGCATCCATGAAGACGCTGGTGCGACAACCGTCACCGTAACTGCCACGGTGCAAGGCAGCACCCGCTACAGCACCAACCAGCAAATCCCGCTGAGCATCACCGATAGCGGCGACCCGAATTCGGTAAAATACCTGCCCGTCACCAACCCCGTTCTGACGATCCCGTCAGGACAGGCAACAGGGAGTGTTGAATTGGAAATCACCCCCGTAAATAATCAGTCTCATCAACCGAACGGAGTGATCACGATTGGCAGTCAGAGTGATCTCGTATTAGAGACAATCACGATTATTCTGGAGAATGATGATGACGAGCCTGCAGGAATTAGCGTGTCCCTGAATCCAACGATCCTCCCAGAGGATGCCGGTAAAACAGAGGTCGCTCTGACCGTTCGCGTGAATGGAGACACACGCTATGGAGTAGACAAAATGCTGCCCCTTGCGGGCACCGGATCCGGTATGCCCGGTGCGGTTGGATTTTCGCTGGACCTACCGCCGGCATTGTCTCTTCCCGCAGGGGAGGAGTCCGCTTCCATCACGTTTCTTGTGACCCCTGTGGACAACCGCTTAGATGAGAGCAATGAGACCTTAACGATCACCGTAGGAGGTGATGATCTTCGTGCTACAGCAGAGCTTTCTCTCACAGATGATGATGCCGAACCGGGCGGATTTACATTAACCGTCATGCCGGAGATCGTCACGGAGGGGGATGGGCCGACAGTTGTGAATATTCTGGCTTCCATTGCAGGAGATACGCGCTATGCAGGCCCGCAAATGCTTGATCTTTCGGTTTCTGAGCCAACCGCCGGGGCAGTCGGTTTTGAGCGCATCCAGGATTTTCAGATTGAAGTTCCTGCCGGCGCAGGATTCAGCAGCGGCAGTTTTACCCTGACCCCCGTGGAGAATATGATTGCGGAAACGGATGCAACGGTCACAATTACGGCTGTGCATCTGGGGATGACAATTCGTGCGGATCTCTTGATCCAGGATGATGATTACGCTACACAGCGGGCCGCAGATGTGAACACCGTCGTGTTACCCGAGGCAACCCGGGCCATGATTGCCAGCTCTGTCGGAGCAATCAGCGGTCGTATCCGAACCTTCCGAGATGGTGCATCCCAGCGCTCAGGGTTCTCCCGTGGCTTATCCAGTATTGCAACGCGATTGCAGCACGATCAACTCCAGAGATATCCAATGGCATCTTCGTGGGCATCAAGGCTTGATCAGACGAATCTGGCGACCCGCATCAAAGATCGGATTACGGTTTGGGCGCAGACAGACTATCGTTCCCTCGCTGGAAACAACCGTAATTACCCTCTCCGTTATGACGGTAACCTCACCGCCCTTCACGGCGGGGTTGATGTATCGTATGGCCGCTTTCTCTTTGGGCTGTCGGTCTCACGGTTCAGTGGCGATCTGGACTATGATCATCACGGAGTCAGTACGAATCGGCTGGCACCGACCACTTCGGTCGAAGGGGTCTATCAGGTCAATGCTGGTATGCTGACCCCTTACGTAAGTTGGTCATGGAATAAAGGTGCCAGTGTCTGGGCAATGGCGGGGATCAGTTCTGGAGATGTGACGATTTTGGATGTCAAATTAGCACTTGAGGAGGCCAACACGACTCTGGGCGCCTTTGCGACAGGGATTGATCTGGAGTTAATTACGACCCCGGATGGGATTTCGCTTGCAGTCAAAGGTGCCGCATGGGGCGGACAAATGGACCTGCATGAAAATGCCGGCCGCATTCGTGAACTGGACCTCGGCGTGTACCGCTTCCAGTTGTCTCTTGAGGGGGCATATCGAATTGAGCTTGCGAACCAAGGGATGTTTCAACCCTTTGTTGAGACTGGGCTGCGTGGCGACGGTGGAGATGGACAGACAGGGCCCGGGTTGGAAATGGGTGGCGGTGCACGCCTTTCGTTACCCTCTGCGGGGCTTCACATTACAGGACGTGGACAGGTACTTGTTCTGCACGGAAGCACGATAAATGAATGGGGCTTCAGTGGAGTATTGCGTTATGCACCCTGGGGAAACTTCGGCCCTGATATGGAAGTACGCTCATCAACCGGTCAGCCATTTGGATCCCTCCATGAAATCTGGCAGGAGACCAGATGGCATCAGCAAGGCGCATACCGAATGGCAGGGACACGGATTCAATCCCGGCTCGGATATAGTTTCCAGGTTCATCACGGATCGGTGATCCCCTACACTGGAATAGAACTGGGACACGGGTCTGCCGCCCGGATGGGAGCAGAATATCAAATTGGATCAAGGCTCCGTATTCGGGCGGAAGTTGCGCATCAACTGCAATCCACCCTCTATCAAGGTTCGCCCACATTACGTGGACGGGTGATTCTCCGGTGAGTATGCGCATGACCATAATCAAGACAGCACATCTGACACTTTATCCCATAAGGCTCAACCGGCACATGTATCATATCCAGCCAAGGTCTTACGCCGGGAAATTTCATACATTCTCCGTGCTGAATCCATAAACATCTAACTTCTTAAACCTTACTCTCTACGAAGATGCGGTATTATCGTGCAATCCTGTTTACCGTTCTGATTGCAGTCTCGGGGACTGTGCAGGCACAATCCGGCCGAATCCCGGTGGCCTCCGACAGCGGCATGGTGGTTTCCAGCCACTATCTGGCTTCCGAAGTGGGAATGGAGGTCCTCCGAAGCGGGGGCAATGCAGTAGATGCTGCCATCGCGACGGCGTTTGCACTCGCCGTCACACTTCCTTCGGCCGGAAATATTGGAGGTGGGGGATTTCTAGTCTATCACAGTGCAGACGGAGAGGTGACCACCTTTAATTTCAGGGAAAAAGCACCTTTAGCTGCCACGGAAACGATGTTTCTTGGGCCTGACGGTGAAGTGCAGGATAATTCCAATCATGAGGGGCCGCTTTCGGTCGGTGTTCCCGGCACAGTCGCCGGGCTCTGGCTTGCCCATCAGCGCCTGGGGACGGCCGACTGGGCGACTCTAGTGGAGCCGGCAGTTAAACTGGCCGCAGAGGGCTTTCCCTCCACACGTGCCATGCAGTGGTTTCTGGAGCAACTTGCGCAACGGTCGGATCCTCTCTACACAGCGACCCGTCAGGCTTTTCTAAAGGGTGGCACCGAGGTCTTCAAGCCTGGAGAGATCTGGACGCAGCCGGATCTGGCCGGTTCACTGGCCCGCATCCGGGATCATGGACATGATGGATTCTATCAGGGGGAGACTGCCCGGCTTTTGAGTGAATTCATGGCCCGCCACGGCGGCCTGATTACCATGGAGGATCTCGCCCTGTATGAAGCGGAGGAGTTACCCCCGGTGCAGGGAAGCTTCGGTGACTACGATATCTATTCCATGAGTCCTCCCAGCAGCGGAGGCGTGGCAGTCCTTACCATGCTCAATATTCTGGAAGGATATGACCTTGCATCACTCGGCCATAACTCCGCCCAGTATCTGCATCTGTTGACGGAGGCAATGCGACGGGCATTTTCTGATCGTGCAGAACATCTTGGGGATCCGAATTTCAATCCGGACATGCCCGTGGAGCATCTGATCAGCAAAGCACATGCGAATCGACTTCGGAGTACCATTCACGATGACATGGCTTCCGAGAGTGATCCCGGACGGTTCGGCAGCCTGTACCTGCCGGCCGAAAGCGAGGAAACAACCCATCTCTCAGTCGTGGATGCAGCGGGAAATGCAGTTTCGCTGACCTACACACTTGAGCACAGCTACGGTTCACAGATTGTCGCAGATGGAACCGGATTTCTTTTGAACAATGAGATGGGGGATTTTAATCCAGTTCCAGGGAATACGAATGTATCCGGCCGCATCGGCACGCCTCCGAACCTTGTTGCCCCCCAAAAACGTATGCTGAGCAGCATGACTCCCACGATTGTTGCGAAGGACGGGAAACCGTTCATCGTCGTGGGAACTCCCGGCGGCCGTACAATCATCAACACGGTCCTTCAGATCATTCTCAATGTGACCGTGTTTGAGATGGACATTGCACAGGCGGTGGAGGCCTCCCGTATTCATCACCAGTGGCTGCCGGACATCACCAGTTTTGAGTCGTGGGGAATCTCCCCTGACACCCAGGTACTGTACGAGGCCAAAGGTCACCGGGTACGGTATCGCACCTCTCAGGGGCGTGCGCATTGCATTATGATCCGAGGCGGCACGCTTTACGGCGCAGCCGATTCACGCAGCTATGACGGACGAGCCATTGGATTCTAAGCCCCGTACACTCCGACGTGTCCTGACGACCGTGGACACCTCTGCGGTTCTGATTGGCATTACCATTGGAGCAGGCATCTTTGCTGTACCACAGCAGATCGCATTGAACATGAGTTCATTCAGCCAGATCATCTGGCTGTGGGTAGGCTGTGGGGCACTGGCTTTCGTTGGCTACCTTATTTAGTGCTTGGACATGAACTCCAGATTTGAGCAGTTGATTCGCTAGAATGTGGTTTTAGATTGTTTCTTTGCGGGTTTTTTCGTTAACATTTTTGCTGGAGATTTACAATGGTCAGTTGAAGAATTTTCAAAAATTTTGGCAAAAACGGGAATCAATCTTACAATGGTGCGTTCCAGCCCTCACAGGGCCGGTTTCCGTGAGAAACGAGTCTCGAATTCTTAAAATCTTCATTTTCTATTTTACCATGAGAAACCTATGGTGGAAAGATCCCACCCTTTTTACCGTTCCAATTGAGGACATCCTGATTGACTCGGATTCCCGTGACCATATTCCCCGCGTTCTGCGTGCCTTGCAGGCGATTTGGATGCGGCCGGAGATCCGAGACCGGATCTTGACGATCATCCAGGGTCAGGTAGGGAAAGGGATCCGTCAAGACACCGGCCGTCCAGGGATGACCTATTGGAGCATTCTTGTGCTGTTGCTTTTGAAGCAATCCATGAAAGCGACGTTTGATCTGGTGACCGAATTGTCCAATCAGCACAAAAACTTGCGGATTATGCTGCAAGTGGAAACCGAGTACAAGGATGAGTTGCGTTTCAAGCGGCAGACGATTACCCAAAATGTGGGTTTGATCAGCGAAGCGAGTTGGCAGCAGATCAATGAGATCGTGGTGGAGATGGGCTACAACCTGATGGCCAATTCAAAGGCGACTCCCGAACAAGGGAGTTGCGATTCGTATGTGGTGGAAACCAATGTTCGTTTTCCCACCGATGTTCGCCTGCTCCATGATGCCACATGGAAATTATTGCGGCGTTCGTACAAAGCCTGGAAGGTCCTGGAGTTGAGGCAGGTCTGCAGTCTGAAGGGATGGCGACAACTCGCCCATCTGAGGAAATCCTTGTATGCGGCCTACCTGGTGGTGAGCACCACAAGGAAGTGCAGATCCAATCCGGATGCGGTTCTATCGTATCTAGATCTCTGCATGCTCCGCATCAACAAGTGTCTCATACAGTTGGAATGGATCCAGAAGCGGTTTCCCGACTCGGAGTGGGTGCAGGAACTTCAAATCCTCTCCGAACAGGCCCTGAAACTTCATGATCAGGTTCGGCGACGTTTAGTGGAGGGTGAGGATATCCCGAATGCGGAGAAGATTTACTCGTTACATGCCCCGCATACGCGCTGGATCCGCAAGGGGAAGTCTCGTCCGAAGGAGGTGGAATTGGGGGTTCCGGTCACGATTTGTCAGAGTCCGCTCGGTCTGATTTTATGGTGGAAGATCATGTGGACGGAGGTGGATGTGGCCATCACCGAGGAGGTGGTACGAAAAATCCTGGACCGCTATCCGACGATCCACACGCTCAGTTTTGATCGTGGCTTCTCTTCGAAGGAGAATCTGGAAGCGATCCAGTCCCTGTTGCCGCATCCGATCCTTCCAAAGAAGGGCCGTCTCAGCAAGGCGGATCGGGAACGCCAATCCACGCCGGAATTCAAGAAGGCACGCAAGCAGCATGTTCTGATTGAATCCCGGATTAACTGCTTGGAGCATCATGGCGGCGACCGGGTTCGCACCAAAGGCGGCAAGGATGGATTTGCGCGAACGGTGGGCGCAAGTATTGTTGCGACCAATCTGTGTCAGATTGGAAGGTTCCTGATGGCGCAGGATCGGGAACAGTTGCGGAAGGCAGCGTAAGCGACTCCCCCCGCAATTCTTAAAATGCAGATCGGACTCCATTGACCGGAGGGCCCGAGGTGTGTCCAATTGTAGTGAAAATGGGCGTACAGTCCCTTTTTCCTGCTCTCGAAGAGGCCAAATCTCCCGATTTTTAGACTCACCAACCCACGCTGGACCGCAAATCGACAAAAATCATCGGAAAATTGAACCCGAAATCTGCCCCGGAAAATTCGTTCGTGAAAAAACACGTAGTTTTCAGCCTGACACTATTTATGCTGAACTCGGCACGCGCCTGCCCGTCACGGGCGGGGAATATGTGTTATCCGCCGTGCTTTCGGCCCGCTAGCCGGATTCATCTTTGGATGGGCCCAGATCTTTATCATCCGGTCCAGCCCTCTGGCCGGTCTTTCGATGGTTGCCGTTGCCTACTTTGAGTTTTTTGTGGACCTGCTTCCCTGGCAGGAAACTGTGATGGCGCTCAGTATTATTGCCGCTCTCTGCTACCTGAATTACACCGGGATCCAGCGTGCCAAAATCTATCAGAATTTTTCAACCGTCGTGAAAGCGGGCGGTCTCCTGCTTTTGGTGATCATTGCGCTGATCGCCCTTCCAGGCAGCGAAAACAAACTTGGCGAGACAGCAGCCAGCCAAAGCAGACTTGGATTCACCGGGAGTATTGCCGACTCGTTACTTCTGGTTCTCTTCACCCTGATTGGATGGGAGCGCCTTGGTTACGCGGCGGGCGAGATGAAAAACCCGAACCGATCCCTTCCCCGCGCACTGCTGATTGGATTTCTCATTGTATTCGTCCTTTACCTTGCCGTCAATATTGCCTATCACGGCATTGTAGGGCTGGAAGCCATTCGCGAAACCAACCGGGTTGGTGCTGACATGGCAACCATTCTGTTAGGCCCCATTGGGGCAGGTGCCTTTGCGATTCTGGTGATGATTTCAGCCACGGGAAGCGTGAATGGGACGATCATTGCTGCGCCCAGAGTTTACTATGCGATGGCAAAGGACGGCATTTTCTTTAAGTGGCTTAACTATATCCATCCCAAATACCGCACTCCTTCCCGCGCAATCCTGCTTCAGTGTGGCTGGGGTGCGGTCATTTTACTGGTCCGGGGATCTTTTGAAACGATTGTAACGGGGATGGTCTTTGTCATTCTGATCTTCTACGCCGTCACCACGATGGCATTGTTCGTACTTCGACACCAAAATGTAGGGGGTGAGCATACGATTTTCAAGATGCCGGGATACCCTGTGCTCCCCGCCCTTTACCTGCTCCTCCTGGTGGCATTAATTCTTGTTCGCGGTACGCTGGACTGGCAGCAGTCTCTGATTGACTTATCCTTTGTACTTTCGGGGCTTCCTGCCGCAGCCTACTTCTTCTGGCGGCGACGGACAGGTGCTGCCAGAGCGTAACTACGCCGAACCAATCAAAGAACATTGTGATTTGATGTTCGCTAAAGCAACATTCCTGGAAATGTCCTCGCAGAGTAATCAATTATCCGGCAGATCCCCGGAATCACTCGTTGAATTTTCGCAAAAATAGATCGGGGCTGGTGTCCAATGGCAGACTATACTCGTAATTTTTGAAGATGCAAAGCTCAATGCAAATGCAACCCCTACGATCAGAATAGACCAGCGGATAAACGTCTGTGTACTTTTATGAAATTTCCCGTACTCCTGACTGACTAAATTCCAGAGAGAATTGTTGGTCGTTGGATTGACGGTTTCCGGAGCGGGAAGACTGTCCACTTTATCTGGCCAATCAGCGGCGTCTTGCACCTCTACGGGATCAGAACTCATGCCTGCTGGTGCCTCTTCATCCGACTTCTGTAATAGGCATGAATGATCGGATCAGGAATAGGTATGTTGGGCATACTGGAAGTAAGCCCCCATCTTTCCAGAACCCCCGGTTGGTGTCCCTGATAGCATTCATACCAGGGCGTTCCCACCTGATGCGTCAGCGTGATCAGTTGCCCTCCGCTATATCGTGTGTAATTCTCGTATACCCATTTTAGCCCTTTGACTACCTCTGGATGCTGTTTCTCGAATTCCACCAATTCGGAAGACCTAGTATCCCCGCGGCATCAAACCGGAATCGTAGTAACCATTGGATCGGACAATCTTTGCAAAAAAATCAAACACATTGATCGGTTGATCGCCATAGGATTTTAGCATGTGATAGACCCCTACGACAACAGGCCCGTATTTCCAGGCCTGAATCTGGTTATTGCGATTATCAATGAGAGGTCTGCCGAAAACTCCCAGTATCCAGCCATGCGCAATATAGACCAGTTTATTGATCTGAAGTGGGGTTAAGGCTCTTCGATCATCCTTGAACGCAGAATGCAACATATACAGCACCACCTGCCCCTCCGGTAAATAGGGGGCATGAATCATGCCGTTTTTGATCCCATTCGAACGAAGCGATGTGTCGGAATGCATAGAGATCTCATTCCCTGCCTGAGACCTAGATACTTGGGAGGATGAGGACTTCAGAGTCTCCCGTGCCATTTTGTAGAAGTATTCGTACGCTTAGCGTAATATACGCAAACCGTACGAATGTGTTCCAGATCTGACTCGTTAAGGGCCATATTCAATCCTGGGGAAGACCTTGATTAACGGAGGGACTGCACCATCATAGCGAATGAAACCCAAATCACGCATACTTCGTAAAGGGTTTGTTGCGGAGTATCCACTGATAAATCTTAGTTTTACCCATGAAACACATCCTATTCACCCTTGTAGCCCTGCTGCTCACCGCGCCAAGCGTCTGGGCACAAGAAGAAACAACGATGCAAATACCCACGATCACATACGAAAAATTTCATCTGAGCAACGGACTGACCGTCATTGTCCATGAAGATGACAAGGCCCCTCTGGTGGCCGTAAATCTCTGGTATCATGTCGGATCAAAAAATGAACCAGAGGGACAAAGCGGATTCGCGCATCTGTTTGAGCATCTGATGTTCAACGGTTCCGAGAATTTTAACGACGACTATTTCCAGGTGCTGGAACGACTTGGGGCAACCGACCTGAATGGCACAACCAGCAGGGACCGCACCAACTATTTTCAGACGGTACCCAAAAATGCCGTGGATCTGGTGTTATGGATGGAATCGGATCGAATGGGACATCTCCTCGGTGCGATTGATCAGGCCAAACTTGACGAGCAGCGCGGAGTCGTACAGAATGAAAAACGTCAGGGCGAAAACGCCCCGTATGGCCAAGTCTTCAATCACATTACAAAAGCAACCTACCCCGAAGGACATCCCTATGCCCACACCGTGATTGGATCCATGGATGATTTGAATGCTGCCGAACTGGAGGATGTACAGGAATGGTTCAATGCCTACTATGGCCCCAATAATGCCGTCATCTCCATTGCAGGAGATATCACCGTGAGTGAAGCGCGGACACTGACCGAAAAATATTTTGGGAATATCCCACCTGGACCTCCAGTATCGCAGTTTGATACATGGGTTGCAAAACGTACCGGTGAACAGCGTGAGAGCATGCAGGATCGTGTGCCGCAGGCACGGGTCTACAAGGTCTGGAATGTCCCCGAGCGCTATACCAACGATTTTCACCTGCTGGATCTTGCTTCAAGCGTCCTGTCTAGTGGCAAGAACTCAAGATTCTACAAGCGCCTCGTTTATACCGACCAGATTGCAACCAATGCCAGCGCCTACCTCTATTCGGGCAGCATTGGCAGTCAGTTTATCATCGATGCAACCGCCCGCCCCGACGTGTCCCTTGAGGAGGTCGAAACAGCCCTTGATGAAGAATTGGCAACCTTTCTCACCGATGGGCCAACTCCCGAAGAACTCCGCCGGATCATAACACAGGAGAAAGCGAGTTTTATTTACGGGATGGAACGGATTGGCGGCTTTGGTGGAAAGTCGGATATCCTGGCATCCTCCGAGATTTACGGAGGAAGTCCTGACGCATATCTCCAATCATTCAAGGACAAAGATGCCGCGACTCCTGAGGATGTTCGGCAGGCAGCCGAAAGATGGCTCTCGGACGGCGTTTATGTGATGGAAGTCCATCCGTTCCCCGAACTTGCGGCAACCGCAGAAGCAGTGGACCGGTCAGCGCTACCGGAAACCGGCCCCGAACCGGATGTAAAATTCCCTGAATTGCACCGGGCAACACTCAGTAACGGACTAGAGATTATTCTCGCAGAACGCAGTACAATCCCTTCGGTAAATCTTACCCTGATGCTTGATGCAGGCTACGCCTCGGATCAGGGAATCGCCCCGGGAACCGCCAGTATGGTGATGTCTATGCTGGATGAGGGCACCACCAGCCTCACCGCTCTGGAAATTAATGATCGTATCGCAAACCTGGGCGCAAACCTGAGCACCGGCACTGGACTAGATGGCTCATTTGTAAGTCTGGTCTCCCTGACCGCCAACCTGGAACCGAGCCTGGATCTCTTTGCAGATGTGATTCTTAACCCCTCCTTTACAGATTCGGAATTTGACCGGTTGAAAGGAGAACGACTTGCAGGCATTCAGAGGGAAAAAGTCAACCCGGTGCAGATGGCCCTGCGGGTCATGCCTGCACTCTATTACGGAACCGATCATGCCTACAGTAACCCGCTGACCGGCAGCGGCACCGAAGAATCGGTTACCAATATGACTCGTGAGGATCTTCTAACCTATCACAGCACCTGGTTCAAGCCAAATAATGCGACTCTGATCGTTGTAGGAGATATTAACCTGGATGCCATTGTGCCACTTCTGGAGGCCCGCTTAGGCGACTGGGAACCCGCAGAGGTCCCTGCAAAAAATATAGCTTCCGTTCAGAACGAAGGCGGTTCACGCGTCTATCTGATGAACCGCCCTGAATCGCAGCAGTCCATTATTCTGGCCGGCCACCTTGCACCGCCCCGAAATACGCCGAACAATATCGGGATTGAGACAATGAATACCGTCCTCGGGGGCAACTTTGTTTCACGTATCAATATGAATCTGCGTGAAGATAAGGGTTGGTCCTACGGAGCAAGTTCCTTGCTGCTTGCAGCCCGCGGTCAGCGCCCCTTCCTGGTGTATGCTCCCGTACAAACGGACAAGACCAAGGAATCCATGATGGAGATCAAAGGCGAATTGGAAGGCATCCTCGGGGACAGCCCTGCAACGGAAGAGGAGGTTCTGAAAGCACAGGAAAGCCAGACTCTGGCACTCCCGGGACTGTGGGAAACCAACGGATCCGTTGCAGGAAGTATCCAGAACCTTGTCCAGTATGATTTGCCGGAAAATTACTACGAAACGTATCCCGGCAAGGTACGTGCGCTGAATGTGAATACCATTGCATCCGCGGCCGAAGAAGTGCTGCAACCCAGTGACATGATCTGGCTGATCGTCGGCGATTTAAAGGTCATTGAGTCCAGCGTTCGGGAATTGGGCTACGGCCCGGTAGTCCGACTGGATACGGAAGGAAACATTATCGACAACTGACATCCAATCCGGGCCGGGGGCCCAAAGCCCTCGGCCTGGAATCGTCCGACAATCATTCACCGGTGCTCCGCATCGTCAGTGCTCTGCAAGTTCATTAACTCCACTCTTCCTGTGTGTCTCACACGGCGATGACCGCAGCGATTACTCACCGCCCTTCTATCTCCGCCTCCTACTCACTTTCCTCAGACGAGGCCGATGCGCCGCTCAGCATTGCGGCAACATCAATGCCGGTTGATGCTTTGAGGCTTTCCAATAAAGCCGGCGTTGATCCAGCAATCTGATTAAATACGGACGGAACCCCGGTCCCGTTGCCACTGTCAACGACCGTGAGTTTGTCAATTGAGAGATTGTCCACGGTCTGAACGACCTGTTTCAGGATATCCGGCAACATCTGGATCAGAAATAACCGCTCGGCATTGGGGCCCGCCTCTTGCCAGAGTTTCAATTTCTGGCGTAGAACTTCCACTTCTGCCTGCCCATCTTCAAAGATCCGGGCGGCATTCCCTTTTGCAATTTCCTCTTTTGCCTGACGCTCTGCCTCCGCAGCCACAATTACCTCTGCCCGCTGTCTCTTCTCTGCGAGTTTGATCTCTTCCATTGCGAGCTGCTGCCGGGCCTGTGCGGCCGACACTTCGGCGGCAACATCAATCCGCGCCTCCTCTGCGGCACTTTTCGCCGACAGTTGCGCCTTCAGGATACGCAGATCATTTTCTGCCTGTTCAATGCTCTTGTCCGCATTCGTTTCTGCGAGTCTTGCCTGTTCGCGTTTCTCCGCTTCCGCAACACGCGCTGCGGCAATAATGTGTGCGGACTGCTGCCGCCCGATTGCATCCAGATAGCCTGCATCATCCTCAACACTCTGGATTTTCATGGTGTCAAGCTGCAGACCCAGATTACTTAAGTCAATATCGGCCTCGGCCAGAAGTTCTTTTGCAAATTTCAGACGATCCTCATTCACTTCTTCCGGTGTGAGCGTTGCCAGTACGCCCCGCAGATTCCCTTCCAGAGTTTCTTTTGCAATCATCTGAATTTCGTGTGGATCTTTCCCCAGAAGCCGCTCAACCGCGTTCGCGAGCTCCGCTTCATTGGAGGCAACTTTAACATTGGCAATCGCCCGCACCGTAAGCGGGATGCCTCCTTTCGAGTAAGCATTCTGAACCGTCAAATCTAGAGGGATGGTGTTCAGACGAATCCTTTCCACCTGCTCGATGATGGGAATCCTGAACCCGCGCCCTCCCTTGATGAACCGGTAGCCTACTTTGGTTCCATCTTCCATACGACGCCTGCGCCCGCTGAAGATCAGGACCTCATTGGGTTGACAGATTTTTAAATTGGCTCGCACAATGCCAAACACCACGAAGATGGCCGTGACGAGCACTCCACTAATAACAATGATGGCTTCCATTTTGATTTTTTATGAATAACAGTGGACACCTTCCATGCCGCTAACAGAAAACTGCAATCCAGTTCTATACGAGAATGGAAACTACACCCTTAATATAGAACAGGGAATTTTTAGTTCGTCTCCGCAGCTGCGACCGCATGTGCCGTAATAAGAATACAGAATCCTGGGGAATTTTTTCCGAATTGAAGAGGAATGGAGATTGCTCTATGCGATAGCACCGCCTGTCTTGAACACATCCCCCATCCACAATAGATTACAACTTTGAAAATGCTATGTTTTCAATACCTCCGCCACCGCTCCCTCCATACGGACGACAACCACCTCCTCGCCTTGCTCAAAGACATCTTCGGCACCTTCAAATCCACGCGCTTTGAATTGCATACGCTGCCCTTTCGCCACCAGAACGATTTTTCCCACATCCGAGCGCCCGAATGGAATAATCACCTCGGCCGTCCGACCCGTAAGATCCGAAGCCGTAACCTCGCTGGAAACATGTGCATATCCGATCCGCTTGATCAGATAACTCCCGCCGGTTCCAACCGTTAAACCAACAGTCAGGGACACAAACAGTCGTACGATCTCATGTACATTCGCAAGGGATAACAGTACCCCGCACATGCCAAAGAATGCCGCGAACAGGAATATTGTACGTACCGAAAACAGATCAACCCAACCCGCCCCTACATCCGAATCCACATCCAGATCTGTCTCCATGTCCAGATCCGAATCCATATCCGAGTCGCCTCCACCGATCATGGAAAGCACAACAAATACTCCACCGACAATGAGGCTGATCCAATATAATGCGTCCATTCCAGATCATGTGCAGGGTTCATCCCTACAACCGAGTAGCACGCCAAGGGATCCCATTACTCCCACCTTTCTTGATCTATTATTCGATCTGCCCCGCTGTAGGCAGGAACGCATGCACTCCAAAAGCCCCTATTGCTGCAAAAAGCCGAGGTATCTGGAAAAACAATCCAGATACCCCGGCTGAATATGGCCGATTCGGGGGAACCAAAACAGGCACTCCAAGGCAGCGCACCGAATGAGTTATCGGACGTTTCGGTATTCGTGCCTACCGGCATTTCACAACGCCTGAGATGGCTCCGAACCCGTCCTATCGCGATTGGCTTTCTGGCCGGTTTGCTTCTTTTGAAACAGAACAGCCACAGGCATGCAGAGGGAGATCCCAGGCTTTTTCTGCATGATACCGTGCATGATTGTTCTCCCGGTTAACGTACAGGAGTCACCGCAGCCATATCCTCTTCTCTGGTGCGAACACGAATCACGCGCTCAACCGGTAAGACGAAAATCTTACCGTCACCGACATTGCCGGTAAAGGCGCTTTTACAGATTGCATCCACAGCGATGTCAACAAAATCATCAGAGATACCGATGTCAATCATGATCTTGTCCTGTAATTCCATTTTTGCGGTCGTCCCGCGATACGTTCCAACCACTTCAACCTCACCGCCATGTCCGCGCACATTCGATACGGTGAGTCCAGTAATATCTGCTGCATAGAGAGCACGAAGTACATCCGACAGAGTTGAGGGTCGGACAATTGCTTTTACGAGTTTCATTTTGATTGATTTTATTAACTGCCGTTTTTGATACCGTTGACGCGGGCAGGGGCCTCCAGTTCATTCAACAGAACCGCCCCTTCTCCTGTCGCATAGGCTTCTTCTCCATGTGCGACAAGATCCATTCCCAGGCCTTCATCGGACGATTCCGCCCGCAAACCACCGGTCACCATCCCAAGCACTTTCAATATACCAAAGGTCAAGCCGCCGCTATACACCGCAACTGCGCCAATTGATAATGCCTGGATTCCCAACTGCCCAAATTCGCCGCTGAAAAACAAGCCCCCATCCTCTGTGAACAAAGGTGAAGCCAGCATTCCGGTCAACAGCGCCCCCATGATTCCTCCCATACCGTGCGCCGCAAACACATCCAGCGAGTCATCCAGGCTGGTTCTTGTACGCCATTTGATGATGAAATAACTCGGAATTACCGCAACTGCACCTAAGATGATCGCCCCGCCAGGGCTCACAAAGCCTGCGGCCGGTGTAATGGCCACCAGCCCCACCACAATCCCGGTCGCAATCCCGACTGCAGTGACCTTCCCTGTCGTAAACTGATCCAGAAGCGTCCAGACAAAGACCCCTGCTGCCGGAGCAAGGAGGGTATTTACAAGCGCCAGTGCAGCAATCCCATCTGCTGCGAGCGCACTCCCGCCATTAAATCCAAACCACCCAAACCAGAGAATTCCAGCTCCCAGAAGCACAAAGGGTACATTGTGCGGAAGAAGGGCCTCCCGGCCATAATCTTTTCGCGGCCCCAGCACCAGTGCAGCAACCACCGCGGCAACTCCTGCGTTAACATGAACCACTGCACCACCGGCAAAGTCTAACGCGCCGAGTTCCCCAAGCCAGCCGCCTCCCCATACCCAGTGGCATACCGGTGCATACACAATCAAGCCCCAGAGGCCAATGAAAATGACGTAAGGGATGAACTTCATCCGCTCCACGACTGCACCAGAAATAAGTGCGGCAGTAATGATGGCAAACGTTCCCTGAAATCCCATGAACAGAAGATCCGGGATGCTGCCATTCGGATCCAGCCCGACACCTGTCAGGAAAGACATCGAAAAATCACCCATCCAGGCACTCCCCTCCCCAAAGGCAATGGAATACCCGGCAATGGCCCATAGCGTGCCGGAAACCCCCAGCGCGACAAAACTCATCATCATGGTGTTGAGGGCATTCTTGGAACGGACAAGTCCCCCATAAAAGAATGCCAGCCCAGGGGTCATCAGCAATACAAGCGCCGTGGAAATCAGTAACCACGACGTATCTGCGCCGCTGATCGCAGGGACAGCTTCCGCTTCCTGAGCGAACGCTGAAAGAGGCATTAGCAGACCCAATCCTGCTAATGTGCAAAGCATTTTATTAAGCATTGAAACCAAATTTATTAAGGAATAAAGAAGTTGAAACCTTAATAAATTAGGAAAAAGAATTGAAAAATCCAAATAATTAAGGATTTTTATCCTTTTTTCTGAATACTTTCAGCAAAAACCTTGTGTTTGCGGGTCACAGGCATCTCCACGGGTTTTGATTTTTGTCTGATGAACTGGGGAACGTTCCGCCTTCCAGGTCGGAGACATGCCCCTCCCAGGCACCGCCATCCGGCCTCTGGCACTACACCCAGTTGCACGGATCGAATTACTTCCGTGCAAAGGAGCCCCCTGCCACAACCGGTACTTACGGATCACGGCAGGGGGGCGCACGGATCGGGGGATTCCGTCAAGGGAACATCACCCTAATCGGAATTCATAATAAAGAGGGGAGCATCCTGGAGATCCTTGAAATTAGGACGGAGCCGCTCCACATTGTAGAATTTTTCTATATCCACCACCTTATGCGGACCGTTGATCACCTCCATTGAAATATTCCCGTACACGCCGTTGCGGATATTCACCAAACGCCCGGAGGTACCTTTCAGAATTAAATCCAGCGCTAAATTACCGTATGCCATCGGTACAACTGAATCCAGAGCGTCCGGGGCACCACAGCGCACCAGATAACCCAGTCTCTGGTTCACCACATTGATCCGCTTTCCCTGATTGTATTCGGGAGAACGCTGCTTCAGTTCTTCGCCAACCCGATTCCCAATTCCCCCCAGTTTTGCATGTCCATACTGATCTTTTTCAGCCCCTAGGAAAGACATCCTGTCATCCCCCTTGATCTTTGCCCCCTCAGAAACCAGCACCACCGAATAGCGGCTGGGATGTCGATTGCGATCATAGACCATAAGACTTGTTAACTGATCCATATCAAAATCCGTCTCTGGAATCACGCAGCGATCCGCTGCACCCGCCATGGCAGGCAACAATGCGGAATACCCTGCGTAGCGGCCAAATACTTCAATGACCAGAAAACGCTCATGCGAGCCGGCAGAGGTCCGCAGTGTGTTGGTTAACTCAATCGTCCGGGTCACGCAGGTCCCGAACCCGATACAGTAATCCGTACCGGGCACATCATTGTCCATGGTTTTGGGGATGGCAACGACCTTTACACCTTCTTTGTGTAAGCGGTAACCATAGCTAAGCGTGTCATCTCCCCCGATGGGGATGAGATAGTCAATCCCTAGGTACTCAATATTGGAGAGCACGGCAGAGGTGACATCATTAATCTCGTCTTTGAACTGATTGCGCAGATGCACGGGTAAGGTGCTCTTCGGCAAGTGGCTTGGCCGAGTACGTGAACTGTGCAAGAAGGTCCCCCCTGTACGTGCCGCAGCATTCACAGTGGGTTCGTTGAGTTCTTCCACACTTGCCGAATTGTCCGCCTCGGGATCCTGTACAAGATCCACCAGTCCTGCCCAGCCTCGCTTGATGCCGAGCACTTTATATCCTTCACGCAGTGCGCGAACTGTAACCGCACGGATTGCCGGATTCAGCCCCGGCACATCCCCTCCCCCCGTAAGAATTCCGATTGTACCTTTGTAAGCCATGATGAATTTCGATTTGGTGAGTGAATTTCTCCGAAAATTACGACATAGCCAGCAATCGGTTACACTGTTTACAAAATGATAATCTTGGCAAATTCGTTTTTCTCACAAGTTCGGGAAGATTTTCCCGGATGAATCGTCTAAATGGTCGAAGTATCTGAATATTTGCCAAGCCATGCGTCCTGTATCGTACTTTCCGTGTTGTATTCTATTTCTAAGCGGACTGCTTTTCATCCAGAACAGTTTTGCCCAGCAGGGCCCCCGCGGTCAGCGCGGCAACGTTCTGGAAGTGCAGGCCTCCATCATGGATACCCTGATTTCCATCCTTGACCTCACCGAAGAGCAATTGCCGGCAGTTCACGCAATCCTGCAGGCCCGGACCGACTCTTTGATGACACTTCGGCCGGAATCTGGCAGGGGGCGCGGACAGTTTGAGGCCATCCGGGCCAAACGCCAAGCTATTGATCAGGAAACCGAAACCGCACTTGCAGCACTTCTGACCCCCGAGCAAATGACCTCGTACCGAACATTTATGGATCATCAGTTCAGAGCACGAAGACAGCAGATGCGACGCTGGAATCAACAGAACCTTCTATGATTCCCGGCAATGGATCACGGATCAGGACATGTTACCGCTAAAAAGATGATCCCTAAGACGGTCATGCCCCGTAATAACGTGAACTGTAGCGCTGATCTGTGAAAAAGTGAACCCCATTCCTTCGGATGAAATCCTGCTTGATCGTGCACGAAACGGAGATCAGAATGCATTTCGAGAGATCTTGGAACGGCATCAACCTGCCGTGGCACGTACCGTTGCGGGGATGTTGGGTAATCCATCTGAAGTGGATGATGTGGTGCAAGTGGTCTTCATCCGATTTTATAAGGCAATGGACCGATTTCGCGGAGATGCTTCCTGCAGTACATACCTCACAAGGATTGCAATTAATGCATCCCTTGATGTTCTTCGACGAAGAAAAAAACTCCGTTCACGATTTATCAGCCGGGATAATGCAGACAAAGCGCTGTCCGAACCGGGGGCTGATGATCCCGAATCAGAACGTTTTGACCAGATAAAACTCATTAACTCCGCGATGAATCAACTCAAACCCAAGCACCGCGCTGTCGTTGTACTTCGGCTGATTGATGGCTGCTCGGTCATTGAGACGGCTGAACTACTCGGGATTGCCCAGGGAACCGTAATGTCCAGACTGAGCCGTGCAACTGCGCATCTGCGCCAGATTCTAGGCCCGATCCTTGAAAAAGAACGTTAGCATAAAAAACCCCATTGAATCAGATTTATCATGACACCCTTAGGAGATTCCCGTTTGCCGTCCCTGCTCCAGGAAGCGGCACAAATGAATGCCGACTCTGGCATGAAGCCTTTCCTCGCTGACCGAATTATGCGGAGAGTGCGGAGTATCCATTCTCGGGAAGAGCAGTTTTTTCAAGCAATTTGGCTCGTGTTCAAGCCGGTTATCCTTGCAAGTGCACTCTTTATTCTGGGGGTTCTGTCTTATAATGCACTGGTCAGCCGCAACTATGAGATCCGGCCCACAACAACAGAGATGGTCTTTGGACTGCAGCCTCTGACCCTTACAACTGCCTACTCTGCAGATTTAGATGAACTATCGTCAACAATTCCATGAGTACCCGTGTTAAATCGCTGATCCTCCTTGGATGTACCCTGATCGCTGGAATTGCCATTGGCATTCTGGGAACCGGTGCATGGCAACATCGCCGAAATGTTACATTATCGGAAACACGAGTTCAAGGTGGCCTTACCCGCCATATTGAACGAATCATTCACTTTGAAAATGAAGACCAGCGCAGTGAAGTCCGAGCCATTGTACACCGTGCGGAACAATCCTTTATGCAGCAGCGCCGAAGCATGTCTGACAGCCTAGCCGTTCACCGCCAGATTCTGGTTGCGGATCTGCAGCAGGCGCTCACACCCGAGCAGTGGCAGCAACTTGAAATCTGGCTGGATCGAAAACCGCGGTATCGAAAAAAACACCGTGGGCGTTCATCTGGACAGTACCGCTCATCTCGGAACGATTCTTCAAATCATAAACCCGCTTATTAGTCTATCTCTGATGCGACTCTCTATTATCGTAACCGCAATCGTGATTACCGGTGCCTCTTTGTGGTATTTCAATCGGGGATCCGCCGAGCCTGTCAGCCCCTATCGGTTCGTAACTCTGGAAGAAGGAGACCTTGAAGCCGTTGTGGCAAGTACCGGTGCACTGGATGCGGTAACCACGGTCCAGGTCGGCACTCAGGTTTCCGGAATTATTGCCAGTATTTATGTTGACTTCAACGACCGTGTACGTGCGGGACAGGTGATTGCCCGGATTGACACCACACTCCTGTGGAGTGCAGTACGTGATGCAGAGTCCAATCTGGAACGTAATCAGGCACAACTCCGACAGGCCCAGCGGGAACTCGAGCGGCTAGTCCCCCTGTTTGAGCAACAGTTCGTGACCGACATCGACTACTCGCGGGCGCAATACGACCTTGACATTGCCGAGGCCGCAACCAAAAGCGCGGAAATCAGCCTGGACCGTGCCCGCCAAAATCTGAGTTATGCGACGATTATTGCTCCGATTTCCGGGACGGTCATTGAACGGAATGTGGATGTTGGCCAGACGGTCGCAGCGAGTTTTTCTGCACCGCAGCTATTCCTGATTGCGGACGACCTCTCCCATATGGAAATCCTTGCCTCGGTAGATGAGAGTGATATTGGGCAGATCCAGGAGGGACAATCTGCCCGATTTACCGTGCAGGCCTATCCTGAAGAAACCTTCACCGGACTGGTCCGACAGGTGCGCCTTCAGTCAACCGTTGAGGAAAATGTGGTGAATTACACCGTTGTCGTTGATGTTGAAAATCCTGATGGACGTCTTTTGCCCGGCATGACCGCCACCGTTGATTTTTTAATTGAATCGGCGACGAATGTGCTCAAGCTCCCCAATGCTGCACTGCGTTTTCGGGCAACTCCGCAAATGTTTGAGGTAATCCGTGCACGCAGGGAAGCCGCGGGAAGCACGCCTGGAGGAAATGCAAACCAAGGCAGCGGGGGCCGATCTGGCAATGGTGGCACATGGAGCGGCGGCGGAGCAGGCGGCTTCGGCGGCAGAGCAAATAACTTTGCTATGATCTGGTATCTAGATGAAAATAACGAGCTGACGGTCATTCCGGCGCAAACCGGCATCACCGATGGGCAGATGACGGAAGTAACCAGTTCACGCCTTCAACCTGGCCTGCAGATCATTGCGGGAGTCACCCAACAGGATGATGAAGACTCAAATAACCCATTTCAGCGCACCCAGAGACGTTTTCGTCCAGGAGGATTTTAGTCTACATGGAACGCGAACCAGTGATGCAAACACAGGGATTGACCAAGGTTTATACCATGGGCAAGACCGAGGTACATGCTCTCCAGGGGGTTGACCTAACCGTCGAACGAGGGGAGATGATTGCCATTGTAGGAGCTTCCGGCTCAGGGAAGTCCACCTTGATGAATATTATTGGCTGCCTGGATTATCCTACATCAGGAACCTACTTTCTGGATGATGTGCATGTAGAAAACCTGTCCCGCAACCAGTTGGCCGATATTCGCAACCGTAAGATTGGCTTTGTATTCCAGGGGTTTAATCTACTTGCCCGAACGACTGCCCTTGAAAATGTTGAATTACCGCTACTCTATGACCGGTCCCGGCGTAAACTTCAAATCCGAAAAGCAGCCCGGGAAGCGCTCGAACGGGTTGGGCTTGGTGACCGTATGGACCATGAACCGAATGAACTCTCCGGCGGCCAGCAGCAGCGTGTCGCCATTGCACGTGCTCTGGTGACGAATCCATCCATCCTGCTGGCAGATGAGCCGACTGGAAATCTGGACAGTCAGACCTCCATCGAAGTTCTTACGCTTTTCCAGGAACTTCACGATCAGGGCATGACGGTCCTGCTCATCACGCACGAGTCCGATGTGGCAAATTGTACGCAACGTATCATTGAGTTGCGGGATGGGAAGATCATTCAGGATCAGCACATTCAGGCGGTCAAAGCTCAGGAGATGGCTGTCGCATAGACACTGAACCAGCATTTAGATCGAACGAAATCCATGAAAGCTTCAAGACTCATCAAGGTCGCCTCTGCAAGCATCTTGAAAAACAAAATGCGCACCCTCCTGACCATGTTGGGAATCGTGATTGGGGTTGGTGCGGTCATTGTGATGGTGGCCATCGGACAGGGTGCACAGTCACAGATCCAGGAGCAAATCAATACACTGGGAACCAATATGATCGTCATCACCCCGGGAGCCAGCAGCCAGGGCGGGGTGAGCCGGGGGGCACAAAGTTATAATCGTCTCACGGTCAAAGATTTTGAGAAAATTAAACGGGAGAGCCTGATCGTGTCTGCGGTATCCCCGGTGGTGTTTAGTCGAACGCAGGTGATTGGAGGTCAGGGAAACTGGCGTACGACCATTAACGGGGTCTCTACCGATTACCAGATCATTCGGAACTGGGATCTCAAGTATGGCCGGTTCTTTGATCAAAGTGAACAGCGCCAGATGCGGCGGGTTATCGTGCTAGGACATACGGTAGCTGAAAACCTCTTTCCCGGAGAAGATCCGGTCGGACTGACCGTGCAGGTACGGAACGTTCCCGTACAGATCATTGGCGTTCTTGAGCCGAAGGGGCAAACCGCCAGTGGTACGGATCAGGACGATGTGATTTTTGCTCCCCACACAACCGTTCAGACACGGCTCAGTGGATGGAGTCGGATATTTCAGATTTTAGCGAGTACGCCTTCGTCGCGTGACATCCCCGCCGCACAGGAGGAAATTCGGGCCATTATGCGAGAGTCTCACGGCTTGGCAGAGTTTGCCGATGATGACTTTACGGTACGCAACCAGAATGATCTCGCTGCCGCGGAACAGGGAACCACCGAAGTCATGACCATGCTGCTGGCTGCAATTGCCTCCATCTCCCTCCTCGTTGGGGGAATTGGAATCATGAATATTATGCTCGTATCGGTGACCGAGCGTACGCGAGAGATCGGGATCCGTATGGCGATTGGTGCTCGCGGACGGGATGTGCTGACTCAATTCCTGGTTGAGAGCATCGTTATGAGCGTATTGGGGGGCGCAATCGGGGTCGGGCTTGGGTTTGCGGGCTCCAGTATATTGAGCCAACTGACGGGTTGGAACACGGTCACCTCACCCGCCACCATCATGATTGCGCTGGCATTCTCTGCAGGTGTCGGGATTTTCTTCGGCTTTTACCCTGCACGTAAAGCCTCCGCACTGAACCCAATTGAGGCACTCCGCCACGAATAAACGCGTCACCTCCCCTTGTTCTATCTCAAGGAGAGCGATTCATTACACCCGGACGCAACCCCCCAGAGTGACAGGGAGAGTCTCTCATGTACGGGAGAAGACCCCAAAAGCAAAAAAAGACTGCGGTGGAGGGCAGATATTGCACCCCCAACGCAGGCACTACGGAAGATTGAACCGTTCGTTTCCCGAATCGGATAAAGCACCCATCGGGAGACCTTCTGTCCTTTAACCCGACTTTCTACTGTTCCTTTCCTCCTGCACTTCCTTGCGGATCACATTGGCAAGATTCCGCAAGTCCAACATAGCTCTGCGAATACGTGCACCCGCAGCATCTACATTTTTGTCGTGGAACTTATTGAAATCAGACTCAAGGTCATCAACAATTGACTTAAGTTCACTGTATCTGCTCATTGTAATTTGCTTGCTAAGCGTTTGGTTGTAAAAGTTTGTGTGATTAGGATTGAGTACCCGAATAAGACCAGTCAATTTAGACTGGCCCATTCAAAATTCCCGTTGAAACCGCCAATATACACAATTTGTTCAGATATACGGTGCAATTTCGAGTATTTATCTCTTATTTTTGCGTCTCTGCCATAAATTCAGCGCGAAATCGGGGAAATTTCCACTGAAACAAGCGCCCGAGGGAATGCAATCCACAGTTGGCATGCATCTTTACGAGGATGTAGCACTCAGGTATGACAGATGCATGGTGTCATTTACAACGGAACGCCCGCGCTTCCTGGGGGATTCTCCAATCTCACTAGCTGCATTGGGCGCTTCCTATGCCTTTTTCATTACCTGCTTGATTTTCGCTGATTGCATTTGCTGCAGAGTACCTGACAGTTTTCTATCACGGTACGCCCCCTTTTACCCAGGGTTCAATGTGATCCGCCTGAGCATCCTCCCAGGGCATCTCATCTTCCTGTGGATCAATGCATGCAAAATCGTGGAGCGGTTGTATCTGATACGCACACAATTTGCCCTGCTGTTGCCAGACTGTCTCCCGCGTTTCCTCATCAAAAAATCTCGGTTCGAGGATCTGCGGATTCCTCTCCCCTTCTAGGATATATTGGTAGATCTGTCCTTTCTTTTTGAGTTCGGGGTAGTCTAGCATCTCCTGTGCACGCGCATGTGTGTGCTCGGTATCATACTGCTGCTCTCTGTAGTTTGCATAGCGCATCCCCCAGTTGGGCTGCCCCATGATAGTACGCAGTCTGCTCGCATCTGATTTTTTTTTGCGTTGAGCAGATGCCACATTAAAAAGAGAAGCAACCCATGTATGTACCTGCAGATAGTAGTCCCAGAGATCTTCGGCATTCTCTCTGTTACGCTTACACTGCATATAGGTGAGTATCTCCCTGTCATCCTTCGTCCCCAAACGCCAACGCAGAATCCGTTCAAGGTGCTGCTGGCGTTTTCTCTGACCATCCAGTAGGTCATTGCACAGAATCGTCTGTCCGGCTGTTGTTGATGAGAAGTATGTTTTTGCTGAAGCGACCCAGGGACCGTCGCAAAGAGCATTCCGCACTTCCTGATTGGTTAGCTCCGCCGCCCCCTTATTGATGATCTTGAACCACATCATGTAATCGTCTCCCGATCCCTCCTCGCAAAAACACACCAGGATTGCATAATCCATGAAGCGTGCATGCATTTTGTCATTGACCTCAACCTGATCATAGATGTATGACTCTCCGTCTAGATCAACTGCAAAGGCACTGTCTTTGACAAAGTCGCAAATTGTTCGGAGGCGCTGCTGCCCGTCAAGTACGCTGTAAAAACCGGGGGTCTCTTCGGCGAAATATATCAAGTTGATCGGATGTCCGCGATACACTGACTGGATCAGAGGAACCTGCCATTTGGCATCCCCTGATCGGATGTGCTCACGCTGGCAGGAGGGCGTAATGTTCAACTTTTCGCCTCAACCGATTACGCTGTCGTCCTCTCGAACCTGATAGCCGTCAACGATCTCACTGATCTTGATCTGCTCTACATGTATTTTCATTGATCTATCTTTTGTGACGGATTAAGATACGGGCGTATTTCTTCTTTCCGTTTATGTAGGGGTACCCAAAATTAAACTCCGTGATCTTGGTGGTGGCCATCTGCCCCAATATCTCGAATTGTTCCGGGTTGTACTTATCCAGGAAGGTAATTGGCACCCCCATCGCACCATCGTAGTCACGCGGGATTTCGACGGTCTTACGCATCTCAATGGCATTATAGTTATCGTAGTGCGGATACTCCTCAAGGCTGTAGTCTTTGTACAGCACCATTTTTCTGTTGCGCTTCGCATGAGGAAGATTCGTAAACCAGATGCTTTGTGATCTTCCCTTAACAGTGCCGTCAACTATCTTGTAAGCACTGCCTTCTTTTCTGGTTGCGATTAATTCATCAGCATAATTCTGGGGTACATCAAATAGGAGGTCTCTGCTCATGGGCGTATTCCCCACCCACAATCTACCGTCTCTAATCAGCGGAAATATCTCTTTATAGGTAATGGCATTTTTGTTGCCAATAATCAGAAATTGCTTCTCATGCCTCATTAGTTGGGCAACATACCCGCGAAAGAGTGAGAACGGTGGGTTCGTGCATACGATGTCGAACTGCTTTAGCAGTTCAATACATTCCGCACTCCTGAAGTCCCCGTCTCCCCGCAGCAGGGTCACATCAATTTCGTGCCGGTCTGCTCGTTTGTTGCCATCGCGATCACCTGTGTACTCCATCATAACCGCCCGCTCAGAGTTATGCTGACTGAACAGATCCATGTTCTGGTTTTTATAGCATGTGTCGATGAGCCTCTTCAGCCCTAACGACTCGAAATTATCACTGAAGTACTTCCAGAAATTGGATACCCGTAGATCATCACAGTTGCAGTAGACCGTCTTGCCCGTGAAGTGATCTCGGTAGTGTCTGACTTCGTTTTCGATGTCCCTGCGCTGCGTATAGAACTCATCATTCTTTGCCCGCTTCGCAGCGTTGACGTTTTGGTTCTGTGCCATCCTACTTGGTAATCACTCACATACGTGCAACTTATTCAGCCCCTCGGTCAGCCGATTATAGATCAGACGTTTGCCTGTAAATCCCATGACCGTCTGCTTCATTTGATCCTGTGTGTGTTCAGACTCCGAACGTTGTGTCGGCCTGCGAACTCATATCCATTTGTAAAGATCCCAATAATCCTCATTCGTTCAACCCGTTTACCGCATATATCACCGGACCTGCATATGCATCCCTGCTCACAAATACCACACCGAATTTGAGAAGCATATTCCACTGCTAAGTCAGACCTGTACCGGTTTCCATGCTTTCACCATCCTAACATGCACTTGCCTCTGCGTAGAGACCTATTCCGGCTGTGATCTGGGCCGTTACTTCCAAGCCTTCACGGATCTGGCAGGCTGATGTAGCGATGTCACGCGCTTCAATCTCTGCATCCATTACCAGAATATTGCGATGTCAGTTGAGTCTGCTGACATCGCTGAAGATCTGCGTTCCCGTCTTTGCCAGAACAAGATGTTAGATACCCTCCGGCTTCATCTACAATTGACGCTGACCTTATTCAGTATTTGACACGAGACAACTTGTTCAGGTCAGGGTAAAGACAAAGGTCAGAGATGTGATGACATTGACGGGAACTCCCTTGAGTTGACCAGGCAGAAACCGTGCAAATTGAACGGCCCGCAGAACTTCTTCATCGCATCCCGCTCCCAGCCCCCGGATCACTGTCGGGAAGCGGACATGTCCATCTTTATCAATGATGAAGGCTACGGTCACCTGTCCCTCAAGGCTTGCCCGCCTCGCCCGTTCTGGATATCGAATTTCTTTGACCAGACTTTCCATGTTGCCGAGTAGGATTGGGATCTGATCTAGAAAGTCAGATAAATCCGGCAGGTTGTCGTATCCGCGAAAAGCGACCGGCATCGTCATTTCTATACGGGATGGCTGCAATCCAGCACGACGGGTGGAGAATCGACTATATCGGATGGACTGAATCGCTTTCTGTTTTATCATCTCGTCTGATCCCTGAGTAACAACAGGGTTCACGATCTGTCCGGTCTGATCCACAATAAAGGATACGAACACATGCTGATTCTCTGCTCCATTGTGAGGGATTAGAGGGGGCCCCTTGATCATGCTGAGAAACTCTGAAGGCTTCCTGTTGATTTGATCTACTTCCTGTAATGTCGCCTTAGGTGTGACACATGCGCTGAAACCTAGGCCAAGGAAGATGGCAAACAGTACGGTGATGCGGGTCATGATAGTCTCCAGATACGCCCACCTTGGTGGGCTGGTTTAGGTCATGAGCGATTAATTTTAACACTCTCTTAACATTGAAGTAACAATAAGATAATACATTTTGTCCAATATTGCAAGAAAAGCCGATCATGGGTACTTCTTCCACGCTGAATCGATGAGGATCGGGCAGGAACACAGGGATGGCGTTCCAGGAAATGACCGTGTACAGCTACGCTCCTGACGAAGGGGTCATCAAGGGCGATGTCCGGGAGGAGATGCCGGTCTCACAAATCCGAGATCAACCCGTCCAGTGTTGATACACGCGAATGATTTCTGGAGGAATGGAGGCGATTCAGTATAGCTTTCCTACCACAATCGACATTTTCATTCTCCCGTTCACGGCGCGGCTATCTTGGTGACCGGGAGTGCATCTTACCTATTTGGTGATGAGCCGGATTACGTCCGCATTGCAATGCCGATCCGTACCCCGATAAAAGGATCACGCACATTCCCATTCTGATCTGTAACGAACTGTATGATGATTCGCCTGATTACATTGCAACACGCGCTATGGTCTAGATTCTGCAATAGTACGTCAGGTTCCACAGTCAAGTCTGACGGCCTATCAATCACCTCATACACTTCGGGTAATTCACCCGTATTCAATGGAGACAGGACGGATTGAGATGTGCAGCCGGCACACACAACAGCGAAGACAGGAAATAATAGAATTTCCCTTTCGTAATGCAGTCAGCAGTTCTAATTTGAACTCCATTGAACCGTATCCGCTGATTCCAGGATCCTCCTGCACAGACAGAATTCTCTCTAATCCGAACGACTGGTTCAGGTATACGGGACACTTGGTTCAGGAATCATTGCAGATCTATGTCGAGAGGTCATTGCGTGGATGAGACATCATTGAAATGCGACAGGAAGAGTAAATTTCACCTTTACCAGCTCTCCGTTTAGCCGTCCTGGAATAAACTTGGCATGTTCTCGAACAACCCGGATTGCTTCCGCATCACAGGCAGGACCAAGGCCTTCAGGAACAGAGGGGGCAAGCACATTTCCATTTTCGTCCACGGTAAAATACACATCCACACGCCTCCACATCTTCGGGGAGTTCTCACGACACGCACGATGATTGACATGCTCTTGCAATCCGGCAATCCCTCCAATCAGTTGTGGCATTTGGCCACCGGGAGTGGAAACCGTCTCGGAAGGTAAAAACTCTGTTAAGGGTTGAGGTGTGCCGCAGGCGCTCACGCCAACGAGGAGCAGGAGTCGCAGGAGAGTACGGGGCATGATCTACGATACATTCTATGGTCACTGTCGCTAAACAAATATAATGCCCGACCTCAAAAAAAAACAACTCCGTGCAAATCTCTCCTGCCCAAGGACACCATGATTTACGAACGGCCCCATCTGTGCTGACCAGTATTCTTTTGACCGGGATATGCTCCGGTTAAGGATCAAAAGATATGCCCTGCACCTCAAACAGGCACAGGGCATATCCATTGGACGGGGGAGGATTCAAGTCAATTTGAACGTGATTGGAAGTGTCATCTTCACATTTACGGCACGGCCATCCTGACGACCGGGTGTGAATTTTGCATGCTCATTCAGGACTCTGATTGCCTCTTCATCACACCCCCCGCCGAGGCCCTGTACAATGGAAGCATCACGCACATTTCCCTTTACGTCTACAACAAACTCTACAATAACTTTTCCCTCAATGCCCGCCATACGGGCGATCTCAGGGTACGTCGCATTTGTCAGCAGACTATTTATGCCTCCAATGAGTTCAGGCATCTGCTCAACCGTTTCAAAAATTTCAGAGTCATCAACCGATTCAGACGTACTGCAGGCACTGACACTAATGAGAATGAAGAAAAATAACAGGGTACGGATCATGGAAGTAGATTTCTATAGTTGGATTTCAATGACCACCAAAGCGAAGTTCAAGGTCATCATGACTAAATCTCTTGCCTGCCATGACAGATCGCTCAATCCTCTGGACGAGAGATCTCAACGATACAACCACCGACCTATGCACATCACACAGGGGGCTTTCCGGCAGGAAAGGGCTGCTGAAAGGGGTAAAAAATATTCTCTGCATCTTCGACAGGAACAGGACAGATCTGTGGCAATGATGGTCACTCAACTCAACTTGAATATGACCGGAAGTGAGAATTTCACTTTTACCGGGTGCCCATCTTGTCGACCGGGAACGAATTTTGCGTGTTCCTTCAGGACTCTGATTGCCTCTTCATCACAGCCGGAACCAATGCCGCGCACTACGGAAGGATCGTACACAGTGCCATTTTCATCCACAATAAACTGTACAATCACTCGGCCTTCCACCTTCATTCTGCGAGCAATCTCAGGATATCTTACCTTGGCCTGCAGCCCTGCAAAGCCTCCAATCAATGCAGGCATCTGCTCAACCATTTCAAAGGCTTCAGAATCATCAACCGACTCTGACATACTGCAGGCACTGACACCAATGAAGATGAAGAAAACTAACAAAATGCGGATCATGGAAATAGATTTCTATAGTCTGGGTTTAAATGACCGTCAAAACGAAGTTCAAGGTCATTACGAATAAATGTCCTTCCATGACGGGTTGCTCAATTCCCTGAGCGATATCACAACAGTACCATCACCGAACCTATGCGCACACGAGAACTGTCCTTCTGGCAGAAAAGGATTTCTGTCATGGGCCAAAAAAATGCCCTGAATCTTAGGAAGGTGCAGGGCATTTTTCTTGAAAAGTAACGGATTAACGCAACTTGAACTGAATTGGAAGCGAGAATTTTACTTTCACCGGGCGACCACGCTGCCGTCCAGGAATGAACTTGGCATGCTCGGTAATGACTCGGATTGCTTCCTGATCGCAACCACCCCCAATACCGCGCACAACCGTAGGTTCGCTCACATCACCGTTTTCATCAACGATAAACTGCACAATCACGCGACCTTCCACATTCGCCTTACGTGCGATTTCAGGATATCTTGCTTTAGACTGCAAGCCCGGAATTCCTCCAATCAATTCAGGCATCTGCTCAACAATCTCGAAGATTTCAGGCTCCTCAATCACCTCTTCTTCTTCCGGTGGAGGTGGCGGTGGCGGAACATTGATCGGCGCATCCAAGTCAAGCGAAGCATCAAGATCCAACTCGTCATCTTCCAGGATCTCGTCATTTGGGACTTCCACTGGAACAGGGGGACGCGGAGGTGGCGGCGGCTTTTGAATTTGCTCCGTCTGCAGGATTTCCTCCATTTGGACAACTTCCTGCTGAACTTGCTCAATTTCCATCGCTTCCCCACGTTCTAGGTTTGCGTTGAACGCAAGAATGAGCAAGAGGAGTGAAGCGATCATTCCAACCTGGACAAAGAAGCCGTAAGTTCGTTTTAGATCGGCTGCTGGAGCCTTACGTAATGCCATGATTCAGCGGGGTTTGTAACTAATTAAAAACACGTTGATAAATATACACAACGAACATCACATGCTCCTACATTGATAAAAAGCATCTGGTTCCCCAGAAATTATTTTTTCCTCAACGAGGTCAATGCAGTGACGATACCGTCAATCATATCTCCAGCAATCATCGTGCCAGAATGATTTTTAAGCGAGTACTGGTCTGCGGCTAGTCCCCCGATATGAGACGCGCAGATGGCCGCCGTTGATCTTGCGCAGCCTTGTGCAAGGAGTCCACCACACAGGCCCGCCAACACATCCCCTGTCCCTGCAGTGGCAAGAGCAGGATTTCCTGTTCCGCACACGAAGGCCGAATCCTGCGAGCGGCCGATTACCGTTGGATGCCCTTTAAGCACAAGTGTGCAGTTCCATTTGGATGACCACTGACACGCTGCGTCAAGAGGATCAAATTTCCCGAACTCCGGGGCCACACGATTGAATTCACCCGAGTGAGGAGTAAATATCCAGTTTCTTTTCCGCGCAGAGGTCAACAACAGTACGGCAGCGGGGAGCGCATCCGCATCCACGACAACCGGCAGCTCCGAAGATCGAAGGATGGATTGCACGAAATCCTGCGTGTTCGGATGTCTGCCTAAACCAGGCCCAATGACCAATGCATCCGCTTTCGCAAGCCATGGCTGGAGTACATTCATAGCAGCATCCGCAGCAATGCCCCCCTCCGGGCTTTCGGGCAGGCCGATTGCCGGGACTTCGGTCATAGCCGTTGCCAGAATGCTCTGTATACTTTCTGGTACAGCACAGGCAACATAGCCCGCACCGACACGTGCCGCCGCGCGTGCCGTCAGCGTGGGAGCCCCGGAAAACCCCGGGGATCCTCCAATCACCAGAACCATCCCTGCAGTATACTTATGTGCCTGTAAATCCCGATCTGGCATACAAGACGAGATGACTGAATCGGTTGTAAGCCAGTGAATTGGGAGAGATGGTTCCCGGAGGATTGCAGACAGGGGGATTCCAATATGGACCAGTTCGATACGGCCCGAATACTTCGGCCCTTGCCCGAACAGCAATCCCGGCTTGTATGCACTGAACGTGACCGTCAGGTCAGCCTGCACGGCGCTTCCAAGCGGGGTCCCCGTATCGGCATGCAGCCCCGAGGGCAGATCCAGCGCAACCACAGGTGCATTCATTGTATTCAATGCGTCCGCCAAATTCAGGACATCTCCCTGCAGTGGCCGATTCAGCCCCACGCCAAACAGAGCATCAACGTACAGGTCCGCCGGTGGAAGTGGTTGCCCCGTATAACCTTCAATCTTCAGTCGGTGTGATTGATCAAGTTCATTCAGCTTTTGGAGGAAATGCCAATTCTGTTTTGCTTCGGGTGTAGAGGGCGGTTTCAGAACCATCACACAAACCGATGCCCCGCGGTTATAGAGTGTCCGCGCAGCCACATATCCATCCCCACCATTATTCCCGCTGCCGCAGCAGATGACAACCTTGCGTCCACACATAGCGCCATAGATGTTCTCAATGGCCAATGCCGCGCCTCTCCCCGCATTTTCCATGAGTGTGAATGCAGAAAACCCGAAGGACTCAATCGCTAATTGATCAAATTTTTGCTGCACACTGCCACGCAGGAGTGGGAGAAAACCTGTAACAAAAGGATCTGAATCAAGAGATGGGTTTTTCGTGATCTGGACTTGCATAAGAACTTACTGATCAGATGGAACGGGGAATTCTAGGATAGATTGACCGATTTTAAGGGTTTCAGGCAGGGCAGTATCCCATCGGGGACGAATGGTCAGGGCTTCAGATGACCAGGTAATCGGCTCAACAGCCTGATACGGATCAATCCAACCCCCATCCCAGCGGCCATTACGGTTTCGGTCAATAAATGCATGTAACTGATAGGTGTTTTCCGGGAGGTTATTGAAAAAGAAGGCACCCTCTGAATCGGGCACATCTACGGCCAGAACATGGCCGTCCGAGTCCGTGAGTGTCACTAATACACTATCTCCGGCGGGAACCGTTACTCCACTTAAACTCCCTAGTGACCGAGGTCCAAGCCGCTCAAAAAACCGCACATGCATGCTGTCGGGCTGCTGTACCGCAACCCGGTAAATCTGAGCCGGATCATTCAGGGACATTAAGGAATAACGGATTCCGTTTGAAGTCTGGAGTTCATGATTTACCATCGTACCGGTGGAGTCCTGAACGCTGACCAAGCTATCCAGGCGATCTTCGTTAACGGGTTGATCAAACACAATTTGAGGGGTTTCCCAGGGGGGCAGTCTGTATGGATTCTCGTTACCCTCTGGAAAAAATCCTGCGAACGTTGGTTCCTCTGTGCGAATTCTTGCGGATCCCCTAAAATAAATCGTATCCAGATGCACCGTATTTCCGCTGGAGTCCTGTATGGCGGGATCAGGAAAGAGTGCATAGGTTTTTTCCTGAATCGGGTCTGTTACCAGATAGAGCAGGCGTGCATTTGACTCTGACTGATAACTGGAATGAACCATGATCGGGGCATGAATCACAGAGTCCCGAATGCTCCAGGGCTCGCCTGCCGGACTTTGCAGGGATACGCTTTCGCTGAAACGAATTTCTATAAGTTGATTGGCCGTTGCACGCACTCGTTCAATAAACGGCCCCAGTGTGTCCACTTTTGTATACACCCAGTCTGCATACCGGCGACTTGTATCCGGCATTGCCCTGATCACTGGAACCGGCGGAACTGCAAACCACTCTCCTGGATCCGGTTTCAGATTCCGGTTCAGATCCCGCAATCCAAGAACGAAAAAATCGGATTCCCGAACGTAGTCGAATGCAAATCGCCCTTCCGTATCGGTTTGGGTTTGATAGGCCGGGCCTTGATCAATGGTCTCCTGTGACGAATAGGCGAGGACCAGCAGGCCGGCAACGGGCATCCCCTGGGCATGATCAACAACGCGTCCACGTAACCGGCCCTGGTCAATCACCGGCCCGGTAGCGAATGCGAAGGAGATTGGACGTGTCAGCCGAACCCCGCGCCAGTCCCTGAATTCATCATCAAGCGTAACCACATACGTAGTGGAGTCTCGCAGCGGCTCGGGCAGTCGCACCGTCACGGACCGTCGCCGCCATCTATACTCCAATCTCCCCTGCGGGGTCGGGACGATAGATAGAGCACTCGCAAAGGATCCCTCATTCACATATTCCGAAAAAACCAGCTTAAGTTCACTGGGAGAGACCTCTACCGATTCATGGGGAGGTTCGGTCGAGAGCAGGGCGGGTGGAATTTCGTCACGCGGACCACCGGTTGGGGGCCGGGGATCTGCGCAGCTGCAGACCAGCAGGACACTCAGTATAGCAATCCGATTAGTCAGCACGATCATTCCGCAAATTAAAGAAGAGGAATGCAGCGAGCCCCGTCGCAGCCGCAATGATCACCGGCTCAAAATGACGACGAATCCAATGCTGTGGAGGGAGTTCGGCCTGGGTTTCAGGGTAGGCAGGCGATTCCAGTTCAGGAATCAGACTCTTTCGAATCTGGTCTGAAAACACCTGCTGACAGGTATTCTGAGACAAAATCTCGCCATTCAGCCCTAAATATGTGTAACGCAAGTTCAGTTCTGCTGAGCGGGATAGCGTTTTGCGCCCGGCACGCATATAGGAGATGGTCGCATTGAACACTTCCCAGGAAAGTAGAAAAGGCGGATCTTGGGTATTCAGCGAATCGGCAAAGAAGAGGATTTTGTCCTGCTTTTGCCAGCGACGAATCAGTGCACCGGTCATATAGGGGAGAGTGGCTGATGGAGACAGAGCCAGAGAATCTGCCTCCGCAGGGACGGATTCCAGGCATGAAATACCAAGGTTTTCGAAGATTTGCATATTCGTCAGCAGTTCCTGCGCCGAAGAGGATGCGGACAGGCTAAGTCCCCCCCAGCCTGCAAACAAGAGCGCCAGAGTATACTTCATGCTACATCCTTGTGTAATTCGGCAACTAGATGCCGGGCTTCGGGAAGGATCAGTTTTTCCATGGCCAACTCAACCGCCTTGGGGGATCCGGGGACTGCAAAAACAACCATACCCGCACATGTACCCGCAATCGCCCGGGAGAGCATCGCTCGGCTACCGACCTGTTCCCAGGAGAGTAAGCGAAAAAGTTCTCCGAACCCAGGCAATCTCTTGTCCAAAAGAGGATTGACTGTTTCAAATGTCTGATCTCGATGACTGATCCCGGTTCCTCCGCTCAAACAGATCACATCGGTATATCCAGACTGGGCATGAATGGTCTCCCGTATGATGTCCGGTTCATCAGGAATAATACACTGCGAGGCAATTATGTGTCCACTTTCCTGAATAAATCCGGCCATACATGCTCCGCTCTTATCGGTGGCTTTTGTCCGTGTATCACTTACCGTTATGAGTGCAAATCGCAGTTTCGCAGGTGCACCTGATTCATGTATGCTCATCTCTGCTCCTCCGGCGACTCACCAAACCAGCGGGGAGGGTCATATCCATGCTTTGCCCACGGATGACATCGCAGAACGCGCCATATCGCCAGTATAATCCCTTTCGGCACTCCATACTTGTTTATGGCCTGAATTGCATAATTTGAGCACGAAGGCGTATACCGACATGCATTATGGAGATGCGGTGACAATAGCAGTTGATATGCGCGTATGGGTAACGTAAAAAGTCGCCGTACCATGTTTTGTTCGTACCTTATCCGTCAATCTTACATTTCTATTGTATAAAGGTCCCTCACAACGACAGTATCATCATGAGTGAACTTACCATCGCAAAGATAACGGATGTCGCATTCAATCAGGATGGACTTGTGCCTGTAATTGCGCAGGAAGCCACCACATTAGAAGTTCTAATGATGGCGTACATGAACAAGTCGACTCTGGAGCAGACACTGAGGACGAAAACCATGACCTATTGGAGCCGCTCACGACAGTGTGTATGGGTGAAGGGAGAAACCAGCGGACACTTCCAAATCGTTCGGTCTGCAAAATTGGATTGTGATGGCGATGCGTTACTCTTTATGGTGGATCAGCAGGGCAGTGGCGCATGCCATACGGGAGCCCGAACCTGCTTCTATCAAGATTTAACGTGATGGGGCTTCAGGTGAAGATACAGACCCAAAATTCGAATGCACAGGTACGATCCTACGATGGTTCTGTGCTGCACAGTTTCGCACCGTCCATCTGATCGTTGAATGGATTCAATGGGTTTCTGGAATCACTCATTTTGGCTTGCATGTGCAATTTTGATGGCAGGATGCCTGATTAAAAACCAGATGCCCGAACCGGACTGGATGGTGGACCAGGCAGATGTGTTAGATGTCGAAGATGAGCATGCCCTGATGAATCTCCTTTCGGATTTCTACGACAGTACATCCGTTACACTCGCCGGTCTTACACTGGCATCTCTGCAGGGGAAATCTATAGAATCGTATGCGGCATCGATGTACGCATACTGGGAATTAGGTTCCGCCGAAACGCATAATGGAATCCTGGTGACACTTCTGGAATATGAGCGCCTGGTACATATTACAGTGGGCAGTGGCATGTCGCAGCAGTTACCCGTTCATGTACGTGATTCAATTCAGGTGGCAATGGCGCAACGGTTCGGTCTGGAAGACTACTATGGTGGCTTTGAACTGGGTTTTGAGCTGCTCATGCGCCGTGCCAGTGCGGTACCGTGGAGGATCGCATATACAAGCATTTTTGATGCCGAACGTGACTCGCTCCACAATATGGATCAGATTCTTTCCACCGAAGGTGTCATTACGGGTTTTGAAGAGGATTTGGTTTTGATTACGGACTCCGATGGAAAAGAAATCCAACTGATGATTCCCACAGAAGCCCCCATTCTCTCTATAGAGGATGTGATCGGATTCACCGGGCGCATTGTGGAAATTCAACCGATGCGGATTCAAGCGCTGAATCTGGATGTTGATTACACCTTCTAGTCTTGGGACTTCGCTTCAGATGGATCAATCCTGTGTACGTATCGGGGAATTGGTATGCCGACCCAGCGTGTTACCTCGAATACCTCCAATCAATGAACATAATCTTCAAACTTTCCAGCGACGATGAATCGACGTAAATTTTCTCAGCGTACTGCCCAGGCAGTGGCATCAATATTTTTTCCCGTGAATATCCTCAGTAAACGACCTGTGCCCAATGAATTGATCGGTCACGGAGACTACCGCTATCGTGTACATCGAACATGGGGGAATCTGGATCCAAAGGCGATACCCATTAATAACTGCCACGAGATGGTACAGGATCGTTCTGGGCGGCTGTTCATGATCGGAGATGAATTGCGCAACAATATCCTGATCTACAATACCTCAGGGAGGCTTCTTGATACTTGGGGGACGGATTATCCCTTTGGGCACGGATTAACCATTTGGGATGAAGGTGACGAAGAATTTCTGTTCATTTGCGACAACGGGTTCAATGGGAATCCGCAGGTGGTCAAGACCACACTGGCTGGAGAAGTGGTTTTGAGATTACCGCATCCCAGCGCGTTGGGGGTGTACGGGGAGTCCGACACCTATCATCCTACAGAAACAGCGATTGCTCCGAACGGAGATATCTATGTAGCCGACGGATACGGATCCCAGTGGATTCTCCAGTTTAATTCCAAAGGAGAATATATCCGCAAGTTTGGAGGGAGAGGAGATGAAGATCACCAGTTTCAAACGGCGCACGGTGTATGTGTGGATCCTCGAAATCCAGAGATGCCCTCACTGCTGTGTACAAGTCGAGGACATAATGCCTTCAAGAGGTTCTCATTGGATGGAGACTATCTTTCCACGATTTTCCTGCCGGGTGCCTATGTATGCCGCGCAGTCATCCATGGGGAAATGATGTATTCGGGCGTATGCTGGTCTCGGCTTCGCTATCTGAACCAAACCCCTGATTCCGGTTTTGTCACGATCCTGAATAAAGATGATCGTGTCGTATCCAATCCAGGGGGAACCCCGCCGATCTATGAGAACGGGGAATTGCAACTCATGCTGCAGCATGAACCGGTCTTCAATCATTGTCACGATGTATGTGTGGATCAGGACGAGAACCTGTATGTTTGCCAATGGAACGCAGGAAAAACCTATCCCATCAAACTGGAACGGATTTAGCCTGTTTTGACAAATATTTCTATGATCCGTGGACGGTTCATGTTAATGCGCGTTCACGGAATCGCAGCATCCATGGAATGAACGATCATGTCCCATTACTGATCAAGTATGATTGTGCTGGAAAAATTTGTGGGGATTGTATCCCTAACCGTATCATAAGGAGATACCGTGAATTGGACTCAAGAATTGGGAACTACTGGAACGAACGCTGCTCACCATGCGGTTATCTGCTTCCTAAATGCTAATGGCAGATTATGAGCCATGGACAGACCAACCCTGACACCCGCCCATTGTGGACGCAGAGGAGTTAACAAAGCGCACAGGGGGAACGTTTGCAGGCTAAAAAGCCCCCGTCGTGTGGTTTCGCAGAAAACAGGAAAATGCAGTATCTTTATAGACACTGATTGTAATCCAGACACATTGTGCAGTCATATCAACCCTGAAGACTAAGGTTGAGAAGCCCGGACAGCACGTTATTTTGACACCAGACCACAAATCTATGTCTTTGTTGTACCCACAATCATGAGATTCAAGTTCGCGGCTATTGCTGGATTCGTTGTTCTGCTATTGACACTTACGGCTACCCTGCTACAGAAAGGAGAGATTTCAGAGTCTGATTCTTCAGAGACTTTGCACCACGAAGATACCTCTCCCTCAAAAGGGGATCCTGATCGCTTTTTCAAATACCACCGTGATATTAGAACCCCCATAGATGGCACAGAGGAGTATTCAGCAGGATATCAGATCAGGGAATTCCAGAAAGCGCTTGCAATGGCGAAAACCCCCGGGATCAAACTGGACTGGAGTGAACGGGGACCGGGAAATGTCGGTGGACGGACGCGGGCGCTTCTTGTAGATCCAGAGGATCCAAATATGCATACATGGTATGCAGGATCTGTGTCCGGCGGACTGTGGAAGACGACAGACGGGGGAGAAAACTGGGTGTCTCTGACGGACCATTTACCAAATCTGTCCGTCTCAGCCCTGGCCATGGTAGAAAGCAATCCCAATATTATCTACATGGGGACTGGCGAAAGTATGGCACAAGCCGGTTCGGTCGCAGGATATGGTATTTTCAAGTCATCTGACAAAGGTGAGACCTGGACACAACTGGCTTCAACCGCAGATCGTGATCAGTTCAGATATGTGAACCGGCTAGCCGTAGATCCTTCAAATCCAGATGTGGTGCTGGCAGCCACCAATTACGGGATTTTCCGATCCACCGACGGTGGATCGAGTTGGGAACAGACCTCACAGGAAAGGGTCGTACAGGATTTACGAGCACAACCGGACAATTTCAACCGGCAGATTGCGTCTGCTAGACAAAGCGGGGAAATCCTGGTTTCAGATGATGCAGGGCAAACCTGGGAGTTTGCCTGGATTAACCATATCGACGAAATGCGCAGAACCGAATTGGCGTATTCGCCCTCGCATCCAAACATCGCATATGCCTCTGTAGACGGAGCCGTTGAAGCACAACTCTATCGGAGTGATGACGGTGGTTTGAATTGGTGGCCAACATCAGAAACAACGGACTGGAGTGGGTGGATGGGTGGACAGGGATGGTTTGATAATTCGATTGCAGTACATCCTTACGATCCGAACATTGTGTTCGTTGGTGGAATTGAACTGTTTCGTCTTGTACTGTCTGGTGAAAAAATACCTGGAGACCCATTGCCGGGCAGGCTGAATGATGGAGGCACGGATTCGTGGCTCGAATTTCGGAATATTGATGGGGAGGCGTTTGACGGCAGAGCCTATTCCGGAAGATTCCGGTCACTCGACACCGAAGAGGAGGATTTTACCAACATCGAAATAAGGTTCGGCCAAGGTTCGCAAAAAGCCCACCGTTTCTGGGTTTCCAAAACCGCGGGCAGATATGGCAATGGAGGCCCCGAGGTTCCCTTCTTTCGCTACATGTTTGCCGATTATGTTGATATTCCTTTTCAGGTATGGGATGTGGACAATAACCGTCAGCTTATGGTTTCTTTTCGTGATCAGGCGGAGGATGGCAAATTCAATCTGATTGAATACTATCGCAGCGAAGATCTGGAGACCCGTGATTTGCAGAGTTATGAATTCATTTTTATTCATAAATACGATTACAGTGATGCTGCTCCTGATTCCCGTATCGCCCAAAATGGGGGCGTTGACAAAGGGATGGTTTATGGTCTGTTACCGGTTCTGGCATCCGGCGCTGCATGGACTCCGGATCACCTGCCAAATCAGACGGTCACACTAGAATTCATCTATAACAGTTATTCCTATGTTCGATCCTTAGATGAGGAAATTGATCCAAGGAGGACGGTGCATGTGGACCATCATGGTATCTATCCATTACCAATTAATGAAGCTGAAAACAAATTCTGGATCCTGAATGTAAATGACGGGGGAGTTGCCGTATCCAAAGACAACGGCAAAACCTTTCGTGAGACGGACAGAGCCCACTCCGGTTATAATACTTCGCAGGTTTATGGTGTAGCAAAGGCACCGGGAATATCCGATTATGTCACAGGCCTGCAAGATAATGGGAGTTGGAGATCGGGTGCCGCACCGACCAGTGGAAGTGGATGGAAATTCCTTCACAGTGGTGATGGTATTGAAACAGTCTGGCATCCCAGGGACAGCCGCAAAATCCTGATCACTGCACAAAGAGACCTCGTAGCCCGAACGACTGATGGCGGTGGAAGATGGGATCGAACGTCCCCCTTTGATGCCATAAATGGCATCTTTCTCACATCTATTGATAACAGTGATCGTGCTCCAGACGACGTATATCTGGTAAAGGCGGAGGGGGTTATGGTTTCGAGAGACTTCGGATTGACCTGGAATCTGACAGCAATTGAAGATTCGTGGAATTCCTGGGATGGATGTAAGGTTAGAGTTTCGCTTTCCAGATCAAATGTAGTATGGGCAGGCTGCGGACTGTATCCTTATCGGATGCTGCATGTTTCCAGAGACAGGGGCCAGTCCTTCAATCAAGCCGCCTTGCCCACAATGGACAATGCGCCTTGGGGTGAAATTTCCGGACTCGCAACGCATCCACTTGAAGATGGGACGGCATATGCACTCTTTTCCCTGCCATCTCAACCCAAGATTCTGGAGACGAAGGATTACGGACAGACCTGGACGGATCTATCCGGTTTTTCGCCATCAGGAACCAGTATGAACGGATTCCCGAACGTCGCTGTGTATGACTTGATCATTATGCCGCATGCACCGCATGTATTCTGGGCGGGCACAGAGATTGGTCTCTTTGTGTCAAATAATCATGGTGCTCAGTGGAATTATGCGGATAACGGTTTACCTGCTGCATCTGTGTGGAGAATGAAGATTCGGGATGATGAACTCATTGTCGGCACGCATGGGCGCGGTGTATGGACGCTGCCTCTATCGGAAATTGACATTTACACATCCACGGAAGAATTAGCTTCCGAATTGCCGTCTGAATTTAGCCTGAGCCAGAACTATCCGAATCCATTTAATGCGTCAACGAATATAGAATTTTCCATATCTCACGATTCACATGTCCGTCTTGCTGTTTTTGATGTGACCGGACGGAAGGTGTCGGATTTAACGGACCGGGTTTATGCGCCTGGGATACACAGATTACAATGGAATGCCAATGCTTATTCCAGTGGCATATACATCTACCGGATGGAGTTGGACGGCAGTATGGTTCACACGCGCAGAATGACCCTTCAGAAGTAATTCATGGGCGGAGACTGCGTGTAGAGTGAGGATGCCCAATCGGGAGGGAGTCTGGTGGCGGGGATAGTGTTTGTACACGACTTGCAGGTGAGGATCCTGATGACCATATCGGATCTATTCAATAATCTATGATTACTTCGCACTTGATTGTCCAAAAGTAAGTGACACCGAGCAGCAAGACCGACTGTGGCAATGTATTTGTACGTTCATGGACTTTGCTGCGAAAATTGACCGTTGACTACGGCATAGAGGTGCAAGACCGTGAATCGTGATCGTGTTGTAATCCAGATGTTACGCCGCTCTGGTATGAGACTTTTTCAAATACCACCTTTCGATTGCGCGTGCTGTTCGCCTCAAAATGTGTGATGGTTTGATGGTCAGGATTGGCAAAAAATCGGATTACCGGCATGAACCATGAATTACTGGTGAAGACATGTTCAAGTGTACTTGAAAACTCAAAGCTCCTGCCCCGAGGACCGGTTGCAATCAGTTGATCATCCTGAATATGCATCCGGTAGGACACGCCGAGTTCCCTGCTGTGATAGCATCCTTCAATTGGGGCAAGGTTCAGTTCTTGGGGTAATGGGACACGCTTGGCCGCAAGCTCACCTGTGAAGGCTTGCACAATCTGATCCAGTGTGTCACGTGAGAAAGCGACCGTCAAATTGAGTGCTGGAACGTACAGAGAATCTGTCCCGATTGACTGGACCGGCACGCCCGGAGTCGGAGGCAGGTAAGCGAAAAGTGATGGACCATTCACGGAAAGTCGTAAAATGTGCGCTTCACCAAAGTCATAGATTCCCTCATAATCACTTGGCATCTGATCAAAATTCAAGGGAACTGGAGGCATTTCCGGTGGCCCCATGAACGCTCCCAGATAATGTTCTGCGACACGTTCGGCCATCATGGTGGCATTCAGAGATGCATGGTTGCCGAGTATAATGACCGTGAACTCATGATCGGGAATCCGCAGAATGACCGTCCGAAAACCAGCCCATCCGCCCGAATGGGAATGTGTCTTCAATCCTCGGTATACCCCTCTGACCAGTCCAAAGCCATAGGGAATGACCGTACTATCGCCGAGATGGCCCTGTAAATTCATCATCGCATGCACCGCAGGAGTCCCCAGACTCGGTTCCTCAAAGTTTCGGACCCATTTGAGCAGGTCGTCGGTTGTTGCATGCAGTGAACTGGATCCAGTGGCCATCAGACCGTTCCCGACACGATGAAAACGCCCCGTCTGCAGGCGGTAGCTGGTTACGCGTCCAGATACAATCTCTTCATGATCATCCTGAAAAAATGTATGGGTCATGCCGAGCGGGGAAAAGATTCTGTCCTCCATGAATGATCGGAAAGACTGCCCGCTGACACGCTCAATAATCAGGGCTAGAAGCGTATATCCTGTATTTGAATAACTGAATTTTGTCCCTGGGACAAAATTCAGGGTTTGCTGGTGCATCACAAAGGAGCGGATTTCCTCCATAGAGATCATATCCTCCATCTCACGCCCGGATAGGCCGAGCATGCCCGGCCAGTCTCTAAGCCCACTGGTATGATAGATCAGGTTTTGGACTGTAATTGTGCGGCCAAAATCCGGCAGTTCCGGCAGATAGGTCCGCACATCTTCATCCAGTGCAATCTTTCCTTCGTCAATCAGCATTGCAATTGCGAATGCACAGAATTGTTTGGACACCGAGGCAACATCAAAGACACTGGCGGAGGTAACAGGAACATTGTGTTCCAGATTGGCCATCCCATACCCCTTATGATGAATGACTTCTCCCCGGTACAGCACGGCAACCATGGCACCGGGGCTTTTACTGGAGTCCCAGGGGCGGAAGATTCTGTCTACCTGTCCATAGACCGGGACCGTCATTACTGTGATCAACCATAGAAGGAGGAGCCGGTACATCATTACTTTATCTTCTCAAACCAGACATTCTGCGAACGTCCGGAACTGATATGAACTCCGGTCAGGCGGTCATCTTCCCGTTTGAACTCAAAGGAATTCATGTACCATGTATCACTGGAAAAGGAGTCCCGTCCTGTTCGGGATAGTGTCGCCAATTCACCTCGTCGGGAACGCACACGAAGGGTATCCGACCTGATGGAGATATAAATTGTGCTTCCGAGTTCCCTGCTGTGATAGGTCCCCTCGTACGCGCCCAGATTTTTTTCTTCAATGAAGAAAGCGGCGATCTTCTGTGCCATATTTGACGGATTAAATTCCTCCAGATTGCCAAGCACGGCAATACCTAGGTCATATTCAGGAAATCGTCCTGCCCAGGTGCGGTATCCCCGGTGTGAGCCGCTATGACCAATGGACCGTGTCCCCCGAAACCATCCATGACTGATCCCGAATGCATAGGTGAGCGTGTCCCCATCGGAGAGAATTCCGCGGGAATGGACTAGATCACGCGTCTCAACGCCGCCGACATCGCCCCGCTTCAGTGCAATGAGCCATCGCCCCAGATCCAGCGCTGTCGTATAGAGCCCGCTGGCACCGACACTGGAATAATTCACACGCTGCGCTTTATATCCATCGGAGGCAGTGATATATCCGGAGGCGACATTTTCAATCATCTGCCCCCGTTCTGAACGAAACTGTGAACGGGTCATTCCAAGCGGACGGAAGAGATTCTCGTGCATCCAGTCACGGAAGGACTGTCCGCTTACGCGTGTGATGATTTCTGCTATCAGCGTATAGCCGGAGTTGCTATACATATATCGTTCTCCGGGATCAAAATTCAGATCCTTTTGCTGATAAATGAGTCGCAAAATATCATCTTTGGTGATTACATCGTCCATTCGGTATCCCGCCAATGCCAGGAGGCTGAACTCGTCGCGCAGTCCGCTGGTGTGATGCACTAAATGCCGAATGGTCATCGGATACTGAAAGTTTGGAAGTTCCGGTATGTAGTCGGTGACCGGGTCATCCAGTGAAATCTTTCCCTGATTCGCAAGGAGTGCAATTCCGTAAGCGGTGAACTGCTTTGACACGCTTGCGGCCATGAAGACGGTATTGGGGGTAACCGGGATATCATGCTCTAGGTCAGCAATCCCATATCCCTTGGCAAATTGGACGCTATCGCCGCGCACAATGGCAACGGCGGCACCGGGCGTATCTATCTGATCCATCAAAGCGAACAGGGAATCCATGTGCGCCTCCAGTGACTGACCGAATGTGGGCCAGGCGAACATAAGCAGGCATGGAGTTAAAATCTTGCGTAACATGGGAATGCAAAAATCACAATTTAATCATTGATAGTGAAGTTTCAAAGTTCAGTATCTGGAGACGGCCCCAAGCGATGAGCACAGTGAGCAAGAACGATGCTACAGGGGTACGTTTGGTATACATGCCAAAAATATGTATTTTCGGATCATACAACTCTTTTCTTAACATGGACAAATCAATCGCTTATCATGCCAACAGTTGACAGCATTCTCGTTAACATAGCCGCCGAGAAGCTCATTCTTCCGGAATTTCAACGCGGATATGTTTGGAAGCGGAGGCAAGTACGAGATTTCTTTGACTCACTGTACCGGAAACATCCAGTAGGAAGTCTTCTCACATGGACCACTAAACGAGATGACGTTCATGTAGATCTATTATTGGATGGGCAGCAGAGAGTAACTTCGCTCTATGGTGTGATTAAAGGCAGTCCCCCTAATTTCTTCTCTGGAGACGAAAAGGCATTCAAAGGCCTCTATTTCCACGCTATAGAAGAAAGGTTTGAATTTTATCAACCAATCAAAATGAAAGGTGATCCATTCTGGTTTGACGTGACAAAGGTCATGAAAGCAGGACCTGGTGGGATAGAAAACATCATACTTGAACAATGCGCAACTAATTTTGACTCGCCCGAAACTACTTCACAGTTGAAATTGCAGATTAAAATTGGACACCGCCTAAACCGTTTGCTTGATTTACGAGAAAAGGATTTCCATATTGACGAAGTTATAGCCAAGGAAGGTGAATCTGATGAAGTCGTTGATATTTTTAACCGCTTGAATAGTGCAGGCACCCGATTATCAACGGGTGATTTGGCACTGGCGAAAATTTCTGCAAAATGGCCGAACGCAAGAGAAGCAATGCGCAAAAATGTCAGAAAATGGAAAAAACAGGGCTTCTACTTCACACTGGATTGGCTTTTGAGATGTGTCAATGCGGCCGTACATGGAGAGGCAGCTTTCCGACACTTGCACACCACCCCACGAGATACATTCGAAAATGGACTTAAAAAGACTGTTGTGCATGTGGATGAGGCACTGAACCAGATTGCAGTTAAGCTGGGACTAGATCACGACCGAGTACTGTTTGCCAAATATGCGATTCCCGTTATCGTTCGGCATTTGGAATTGCACGAAGCTAAATTCCTGGACCAGAAAGAGTGGAACTTGCTGCTCTACTGGTACTTGAGGGCGGGAATGCATGGACGCTTTTCCGGGAGTACCGAAACAAAAATCAAGCGAACTTTGGAAAAGATTGACGGCACACCAAAAGGGATAGAACGGCTGCTTGCAGAGATTGGGACGACCTGGGGGCGTCCTCAAATTATTCCCGCTGACTTTGACTCCTGGTCAATCGGGGCCTACTCCTATCCGATACTCTACTGGATGACGAGAATGGGCGGGGCCAGAGATTTTTGTACCGGAATTCAACTTAAGACCGGGCTACTGGGGAAGGGGGCAAAATTGCAGGTTCATCATATCTTCCCCAAAGCGGTACTTTATAAAGCAGGATACCCGCGGCCCCAAGTGAATGCAGTTGGAAACTTCTGCTTCCTTACCGCGAATTGCAATCAATGGATCAGCGCTGCTGCACCGGCCGAACCCTCCAGATTTGTGAAAGGGAGTCATGATGATGACCTTCGCCGCATGGGTACAGAAGGATACTTCCCCTGGGTTCAAGAGCATCACCCGGAAGTACTGGAATCTCAGTGGATTCCGATGGATGCGGAGTTGTGGAAGGTTGAGAATTACCCTGATTTTCTAGAGGCGCGACGTCAACTGCTGGCAGACGCTGCAAACAGGTATTTAACGGAACTCAGTCCTGAACATTCCCAAAATAAAGATACTGCCTATGGGCAACGCAGTGGAATTGCACCGTCCAAACCTGATTCCCATATTTCCAGTGTCGACGAAGAGGAGGAATTGAAAAATCTTCAAACATGGATGGCATCCCACGGACTGCCGGCCGGTGAATTCGGCTATGACTTGGCGGGCGAGTCTGAAACTGGTAATCGTGTAATCATCGACTTGGCCTGGCCGAATGGGATTCAAGAGGGGCAGGGACGGCCTGTGGCACTGCTTCTGAATGAGCCCGCTGAAACCTATCAGATCGTCAACCAGACCGGCTATGACTGTTACATTGATGTTGGCACCTTTAAGCAGTACGTGAGAGACACAATCATTGGAGAATGAGTTTCTGCCTGATCCGGGGATTGCAATCCATGAACCCCTGCTCCCGAATTGATACGCAACGCAAAACCGGGATCATCAAATACAGATACTGAAACTGCACAGTGTAAAATGTTGGATCAGTATTTCACTGCAACTGTAATGGGGCGGTATTCCCCTCCCCTATTTGGTGTCTGTACGAATATAAGCCCAAATAAAATGCATGGACTGACAGGAAAATTCATCAGGGAATGATGGAGTGCACTGGTTAACGCATTTTGAATTTGCCGAGTCGGATTGGGCCTGCCGGGTTGTCTGCTAAATTCTAAGTCGTGTCGGGTTTATATTATGAGAACGGAAACCAACAGAAATGCCGGGTTCCTAGAAACCATTTTTCGCTCTTCAGCCGAAAACCCTGAATTCTTGCAGTTACGTGAGAAAGTGCTATTATTCAGGTGGACATGCAAACGATCACTTAGTTCAATATCATGAAAACTCAAGATTCAGCCCGCTGGGTGTTTATCTGTCTATTCCTGATTGGAATTATCCTTCCTACCTGTGTAGAGGCACAAGAACAGAAGCCCCTCCGGATTATTGCCTTCGGAGGACATCCAGATGACTGCGAGGTACGCGCGGCCGGCGTTGCTTCCATGTGGGCCGCAATGGGACACAAAGTGAAATTCGTCTCCGTCACGAATGGAGATATCGGACATTACGCAATGGCAGGCGGCCCACTTGCCCTTACACGAAAGGCCGAGATTGAAGACTGCCGGGACATCCTGGGGATAGAAGAGACCGTCATGCTTGATAACCATGACGGAGAACTCATGCCTACGCTGGAGAACCGCAAGATTATTGCTCGACTGATTCGGGACTGGCAAGCCGATATCGTCCTGGGGCCGCGCTCAAATGATTATCACCCTGACCACCGGTATACGGCAATACTGGTTCAGGATGCCGCATTCATGGTAACCGTTCCCTTTTTTACACCTACGACTCCGCGTGTAGAAAAAAATCCGGTATTCCTGTACTACTACGATCATTTTCAACGGCCCTATCCCTTTGAACCGGATATTGCCGTGGATATTGGTCCGGTCGGAGACCAGAAGTATGGTTGTATGGCTGCACTCAGGAGTCAGTTTTCCGACTGGAATGCATGGCTTGCCGGGTACCACGATCAGGTTCCTCAAGAAGAGGAGGCCCGCAAGGCCTGGATTCGGGAACGCTTTCAGGCCCGGGATGCACATGTGGCAGACACCTACAGAGATTTACTCATACAGTATTATGGAGAGGAACGTGGACGGGCGATTGAATTTGCAGAAGCCTTTGAGATCTCGGAATACGGGAGTCAGCCAACATCAGAGCAACTGAGAGCACTATTCCCGTTTTTTGATGAACGGCCAGAATAGGAGGTGACTCAACAACAACCCCCGTTCATAGGATGCTTCCGGGGAGTACAGGATTAGCCAACCGCACTATCGCTGCGATCAGATGCCTCCACTGATCCACGATTGCACCTCAATTCAACGGTAATCCCATCAAAGTAAAATGCGGGAATTAGATTGATCATGCAGTTACAGGGAAAAACATTTATCATTACAGGATCTGCAGGAGGCATTGGACGCGCCATTGCCCATGCGTGTATTCAAGAGGGCGCACAGGTTCTTCTGGTAGACCGGAATGAAACTGGGCTGCATGAGTCGCAGAGAATTTTAGGTGAGCACAGTAAGATCCATGTTGACGACCTACTGGATCCGGAATCTGCACCCCGTATTGTTAATTCAGCACTCAGTCAGTACGGAGCATTGGATGGGGTCGTGAATAATGCTGCACTCCTGACAAGATCAACAATTAAAACGACGACCCCCGATCTTTTTGACCGTGTCGTGAACGTCAATGCAAAGGCCCCACTCCTATTGATTCAGGCTGGATTAGAGTACTTAACCCAACGTAAAGGAAGTATCGTAAATATCGGATCCATCAATGCACACTGCGGAGAAGAACCACTTCTGGCTTACAGCATGTCCAAGGGGGCATTAATGACCATGACCCGCAATCTTGGCAACAGTCTTCATATGCAATACGGTGTTCGAGTAAACCAGATTAATCCTGGATGGGTGCTGACCGAAAATGAATACCAGATCAAGATTAACGATGGACTGCCCGAGGATTGGCCAAATCGTATACCACATGATGTGGCCCCGTCTGGCGCACTGATTACACCTGAGACGATTGCCGCCGCCGCGGTTTATTGGCTGAGTGATCGTTCCCGTCCCATCAGTGGGACGGTAATTGATATGGAACAGTATCCAGTTATCGGGCGATACCCGGTGAAGGAAGTCGCATAGTATTGTGCTGCATCTTACAGATTCGGGATCGTCTTTGCTTTGGAGCCTGATTACATGAATTTTTGAGCTCAAATAGGTTTGGGAAATCTCATATGGAGACAGGATCGGATTCATTGAAGATTGCGCTGATCAGTGAGGTTTTCAGCGCAGAAGAGGCGCTGATTGCATGTCTGCAGGAAGCACATAAGCAAGGAGCAGATTTGGCCGTCCTGCCCGAATTGCCACTCAATGAATGGTCTCCAGCTACCAGACAGGCAAGAACTGAAGATGCCGAAACTCCAGGTGGCTGGCGGGAAACTGTGCAGCGTAATGCCGCCCGGAGAATAGGGATTGCCGTACTGGGAGGTGTGATCCGTGTCATGCATGATGGTCACCGCATAAACCTTGCAATGCTCATTGATGCACACGGAGATATCGTAGGCACATCAGAAAAACACGTTCTGCCTGACGAAGAGGGATTCTGGGAATGTGACCACTATGAACCCACGGATAATCCTCCGCGCGTCATTGAATGTATGGGTACAAAGTTCGGGGTCCAGATTTGCTCGGATGCCAATCGGCCTACCGCGGCACAGCTGCTTGCAGCGCAGGGGGTACAGGTGATTCTGGCCCCGCGTGCAACCAGTCCATCTTCATGGAACCGATGGCATCTGGCTTACCGGGCAATGGCACTTACCGCCTCCGCCTGGGTGATGTCCGTGGGCCGCCCCCGACCGGAGTTCGGTGTTGAGATGGGAGGTCCATCTCTGGTTGTGGATCCAATGGGAGAGGTGGTTTTGGAGACCATGGAGCGCATTTCGACTGTGGAGATTGATTGGCGTGCGGTCAAAGATGCCCGTCAATCGTATCCCGGCTACCTTGCATGGCCGGCCAAGGCATATGTGGCGGGCTGGCAGGAAATTTTCAACAACCAACAAAAATGATGACGGACATGAACTGTCTAGCGTCAGCAAAACTTCCTGCGTTAAAATTTGTGCCGAAAAAGATTTGCTTTCATTGGTGAGCAGTAGCCGGCCTGGGAAGTGGATCCAGTGACTCTTTAGGTCCATCGGCGGTCAGACTGAACAATGATTCTGTGCCCGGCGAATCGGATAGTCCTCAATTTACCTTGTGGAACAGCTTATCCACGATGTGGGTCGGCTCGCCGATATATCTCTGAAAATATATACGTTCCACTCTGCGGTTACAGTCGTGAGCCAGGATATGTTTGCAGTTCAAATTTGATGCAGAGAAGATGCTTTGCATGCGGCCGGGAAACCGTCCTTTATTACCTCTTGGAGCGTCAATAAACACTACATCCCAGAAAGTTTCAAGAACAGCCCGGGGTAAGGATAACTGGAGTTTTTCGGGTTGGTCAATAATCCGCCTCCACTGCCTTCGCTTGGTCGTATAAGTTATTTCTTCCACCACAATGGTCGGATTTTGGGATTTTACCTTTTGAATCCAATACGTGCTGTCTTCCAGAAATAGCGTCTGTCCGCCAGAATTAATATCCATCCAGTAGGGGGAGTCATAGCCGATACCAAAGACGAGAATATTCCCGGGAGCGTGCAAGTCAATCAGATTGCCGATATATTGATATTCTCCGAGAGAGCAGTTCCCGGGATTGGAATCTACCAATTTTTGAAAATCAACATCCATGCCTCTGCTCATTACCGTTGTTGTCTGTAAAATGATATTGGGCGCAGTCATTATGGTCAAACTTGCGGGCCCTGTTTACTCCTGCGGGTAGGATGATTTTAATTGACCGCAATGGTCATTAATCGAAACATGAACAGGGATCTTCCATTTCCACATGCATACTTCAAGTAGAAAGCGTTTTCCCGAACTTAATCCATGGACATCGTACATCTCGAAAGGGTCGTAGTCGGGGCCCGTTACGCCAGTATTCCTGCAAAGTTAGGGAATTATATCCATGAGTCACAACTCTCATGGTCTTTTTGGTGTTTCATCGCCCGTTGCCTGTCATTGCAGGCTTGCACTCCGCAATGACAGGTCTTACATAGGCTCCACAACCCGTTCGGTACAATTCGTGCCAGGATGCCATCCCCGACGCCCGGATATTTACGGACGCATTCGTGTCCGCATTCGCCTGGTACCCGCACGCCAGACATAGAAACTCGGACTGCTTTTGCCGATTCTTTGCGTTCACATAGGAACACTTGCTACATGTCTGCGATGTATAATGCGGGGGTACCTTGATCACCACGCCTCGCTCCCGCAGGAACTGCTCCAGTATCGCCCATCCTGTTCCCAGTATTGAGCGGTTCAGTCCTGCTTTCTGCTTCACGTTCCTGCCCGGCTTCTCGACCGTTCCTTTCGCGCTTGCGGTCATACCCTTGGTTTTCAGGTCTTCCAGGATTACAAGCGTAGAGATTTCGGTGAGCGATAAGGCAATATGACGCAAGTCATTCCTTCGGATGTTCTTGATCTTGCGTTCGTGGCGTGCAATGGTTTTCTTTAGTTTCCTCCAGGAATAACTTCCTTTCTGTTTTTTCGATAATCGACGTTGAAGCTTCTGAATGCGCTTTTCAATACCCGATGTGTCGGTCAGATAGAAGATCCTTCCCGCACTGTCCGCAACCTGCCCGCAATTGCGGTCGACCCCAATGCCAATGCCGTCCGCGTATTGTAGGGTCGCGTCCACTTCATAGACGACCGTCATATACCAGTTCCCGTTTTCTTCAAAGATGCGAGCCGTCTTGGGTACGGGGTTTGTGTAGCGGTTCACTCGATAAAATCGCAGCATCTTCATATGCATTCCCCGCTTTAGCCGAACGTATTCATTCGTTGAAAATATCTTCCCCCCTGACACAGCTACGCTGAAGCTTTTTTTCGCCTTGCCCCTTTTCTTGAACCTGGGCAGCCCCCGCTTTTTCTTGAAGAACTGCTTGTAGGCATCCGCCAGATCCTTCAGTCCAGTGCGAGTCGCGTTTACGGGATACTCTCTTAGCCAAGGTGCGACCGTATCCTTGTGTACTTTATACCACTTGTAGAAATCAAACTGAGAGGTCTGGGATTGCCCGGTTTCCGCATAATCGTCTTTGGCTTTCGCCAGCGCCGCATTCCAGAGATACCGGTTGACACCCGCCAGTTTATTCAGAAACCGGCAGGTCTTTTTGTCGCCTCGCAGACGAAAGCGGATCGTCACATGCTGCCGTGTCCTTGAACCAGCGGGGGACTTTGTCTTACAATCTTTAATGGGCATAGCATCAAGCGGATGATGTTGTGTAGACAATCAGGGAGGCACTATCCTTTCCGATTGTATCCATTTTATCCACCTGAATGGGAAAGGTTCCCCTCATTGTGACTTATGGATATAATTCCCATTTGTATCGGTAAAGGAACAGAAAGATACTTCACGGGAGCGCAGGTTCCACCATCACCACTTCTTCCCGGCTTACCGCAACCTCGCCAAGTGGAGTCCCACGTACCTTACGAACATATTTCCTGGGGGTTACGATGACCGGAGCAATGCTGCTGGTGCGTGCCTTGCTGTGCCAGGCCGCAATCGCCGCCGCCTGTTCAATCAGGTGGCGGCTTGGCTGCGCATCACGTTTCGGAAGCCGCAATACCGCGTGGGCACCGCTTACTCCACGCGCATGAAGCCACAAATCGTAGGGGCGGGCATGCCGAAGCGTAAGCATCTCACTTTCTTTTGCATTACGCCCGACCCATAATTCATACGGAGGCGCAAGAGCATAGCGACGGAATGGCCGCCCAGGTGATCCCGGCTTCGTGCGACCCTTCTGAAATGCTTGCAACTCCTTATAGGTCTTCGCCTTTTCCAGTTCCGTCAGGTCTCTTTTCAATGAGAGCACTTTCTCTTCGACCTGCCTGATGAGTATATCCAGATGGGTCCGGGATGTGCGTGCCTTTCGGGCTTTTAAATAATAGCGCTCGGCATTCTGCAGCGAGTTTAATGCCGGATCCAGAGACACCGTGACCTTTGTTCCCGGATGAAATACATCCGGCAGTTCCACACGGGAATTGCCGGCGGACAGCGGTGGCGAAGCCATCAGAATATGCCCGATCCGTTCGTATTCATCTGCGCGTGAGGGGGTTGAGCGTTCCATACGCATTCGCTTTGCCGAGCGCTCGGCCTTGTCTAGCATCCGCACGAGGTTTTTCCGCAGCGGCTCATACCGGGCCCGGTAGGCTCTCTCGGAGAGTACGCGCTGTGCATAGGTGCGCAGCGCATCATCCACATCATCATATTTCTGCACCTCCGCGTCCATTCGCCCGGCAAGAGGAATCAGAGAAAGTGCAGGCGGGTTCTGATATACATACAATGCATCCCGGGTATTCAATAATTGCAGGTGCAATGCCTGTGCCGCTTCATAGACTGCAGCGGGGTTCGGTGGATCTGTCCCTTCGCAGGGCTTCAGCACTTCTCGGGCCTGATCTCGATTGAAGCGTACATAGATGCGCTGCAGTGCTTTGATTCGGTTCTCTGCCACCGGATTCCATTTAGCGGTAAACTCGGTCAGACTCTGAGGCTCCGGTGCCGCGCGTGCCGGCGGGAACTCCACCGGACCACCTTTACGAAATGCTTCCTGTACATGTCCGCTTTCATTTCCTAGAAGCACATTCGCCCGACTCCCGTACAGATGCGCCTGCAGTTGAAGCCCACCCGTAAACGCCAGAATCAGAATTCGATCCCCCTCGGAAACACGCACGCCTGTAACGGACTGCTGCCGCAGTGTACGAAAAAGAGATTTTGCATTACGCCGGGGGCGACCAGCATCCTTGCGTCGAAATGCGCCAACGATGGGTGCATGCGTCAGAAACGAGATCGCTGTGGTTTCTGCGTGGTGCTCCAGTGCAATAATGAGTTCCCCAGGTGCATGGCACCATGCATCCGTGAACGCAGCACCCAGAATGGATTGATCCCAGATACGGGCAAGCCTGTGCAGAATATAGTAATTGTTGAGCATTCCCGGAAAGATAATGCGTAACCGACCATTTCATGCGAAAGAGTTGATGGTTAGTACCGGATCACCGATTCCTGCCGCGGCGACCTTTCCAGTGGACGCATCATTTGAACGACATTAAAGCTTGGATGCACAATCACTGTCTGATCTTTCCCAATTGCTGACTATACTGGAACAACGATCAGAGGATCAGGTATAACGCGCTCACTCCCCAAAACGCCTGATGAGAAAGATCTGTCACTTCGTATTGATTGCCGTCTTATCCTCCCAGTCCGTCTGGGCACAGTCGTCTCATTCAAGTATTCGTGGATCCCGCGTAGCGTGCGTAAATAAGATGGCCTCTGATCATGCGTGCAGGGATATTGACCTCCTAGCCCGCCTGTCTAGAGTGGATATGGAGGCGCAGGAAATTCTGCTCAACGATATCTGGGGTTGGACCGATCCTGAGACAAAACGTGAATATGCCCTCGTAGGCACCGCGAAGTTTGTGGCTTTCGTAGATGTGACGGATCCCGTCAATCCCATCTACCTTGGAAAACTTCCAGGTCATGATTCGCAGGTTCCCATCATTTGGCGGGATATGAAGGTCTACAACAACCACATGTATGTGACCGTTGACGGGGGTAACAATGGAATGCAGGTTTTTGATCTTCGTCAACTGCGCGACGTTGTGGGGACTCCCCGGGATTTTAAGGAAACTGCACATTACGATGGAATTCTAACAGCACATAATTTGGCGATCAACGAAGAGACCGGCTACGCCTACATTACCGCTTATCGCCTTTCACGCTCAGATGAGGGTGTAAAAGACACCTGTAATGGCGCGGGACTGCACATCGTGGACATTCGAGATCCAGGCAATCCGACGTATGCAGGCTGCTTTGCAGATCACAACACCGGTTATGCAGGAAGCGGGTACTCCCATGATGCGCAGTGTGTGATTTACCGCGGCCCGGATGCAAACTATCAGGGCCGGGAAATCTGTATCGGATCGAATGAAAACCACATCAGTATTGCTGACGTGACGGATAAGGCAAATCCTGTGTCTGTAGGAATTGCAACATATCCCAACGTGGGATATGCGCATCAGGGCTGGCTGACCAGCGATCAGGATTACTTCATCATGAATGACGAGACTGACGAAGGAAACCCGGATATCACGAACACGAGGATGATTATCTGGGATCTGCAGGACATTGAAGATCCAGTCTACCATTCTGCATTTTATTTTTCCTCTACTGGCGCGGACCACAACCTTTATGTGCACGGGGATTATGTGTTTGCGGCCAACTACACAGAGGGACTCCGCATTGTGGATATTTCAGATATTAATGAGCCCCGGGAGATTGCATTCTTCGACACGCATCCAGAGCGTAGCACTGGTCTTGACGGAGCCTGGAGTTCCTATCGATTTCCCGGGAGCGGTACGACCATCGTCGGGAGCCACCCGCATGGACTGATGATTTTGGATCCGCGCTCGGTCACCGTCGCCACACATACCGAAACATCCGTCACAATTCCAGAGGCTTTCTCGCTGTCGCCCGCGTACCCAAACCCGTTCAATCCTGTAACCTCCACCATACTCTCGCTGCCTGAGCAGGCCGAGGTTCGTGCAGATGTTCTGGATTTGCTTGGACGTTCTGTTGAAGTCCTGGAGGACGGTGTCCTGTCTGCCGGGGAGCATACGCTCACCTTTGATGCCAGCCAACTCCCGAGTGGCACCTATTATATTCGTGTCCAAACCGACGGATATTTGACCGGTACCCGGGCTATTCTGGTCAAGTAAGAAATTTCAGGACGGCAAAGCCTCCTATCAGCAGTACGGTGAAGGCGACTGCAAGCCAGTTAAAGTAGCGATCAATAAAGGCCTGTACAGGCTCACCAAATCGCCAGATTAAACCGCTGACAAGCATGAACCGGGCCGTTCGACTGGTCGCAGAGGCCAGCAGGAATAGCGGAAAAGAAATCCCGAAAGCGCCCGCGCTGATGGTGAACAGTTTGTAGGGTACCGGTGTGAATCCGGCAGTGAAAATAATTGCAAAGCCCCACTCTTCAAATCTTTGCCCCAAATCCGTATAGACTGCCTCGTTGAATCCAGGCACGTTGTGAAAGAAGAACTGTGCAAGGGGCGTGAATCCATCCGCAGCGATCCATGCATAATGGCCGAGCATATAGCCTACTGCGCCTCCACATAAGGAGCCGACGCTGCAGATCAGTCCAAAGTACAATGCTTTTTTTTGCCGTCCCAGTGCAAGTGCAATCAGGAGCACATCCGGGGGGACTGGAAAGAAAATTGACTCACAGACCGCCAACACAAACAGCGACAATGCTCCATAGGGGGTTTGCGCCCAGCTGAGTACCCAGTTATATAACTGCCGAATCCAGTGCAAGACTAACTGTGCTCGTCAATGCACTCCCGAAAGAGTGGATGGTGATAGACCTCAGTCGGACATTGTTCGATGAATACATCCACATAAGTAGGGTCCAAAGTGAAGGATTCGCGGAGTGCATCCAGGCACGGCTCAATCTGTCCCAGCATAAATAGAACACCGGAATAATGATACCAGGTCGCTGCATACTTCGGTTGCAGGTGAAGGGCATGCTCATAGGCCGTACAGGCTTCCTGAAGTTTTTTGTTGATCGAAAGCGCGGACGCATACCGCATCCATACATGATGACTCTGCGGTTCCAGTTCGGTCATTTTTTTGAAGGATCTCAGGGCTTTTCTCGTATAGCCCGCCCGCATTTCCGCATCGGCTTTACTGTACCAGTACTCGGAACTTCCCGGATTCAGTTCCGCCGCCCGTGTGTGCGCTTTCGCGGCTAACCGATACCTCTTTTGAAGCATATACTCCCGCCCCAAACCATTCCAGACTTCCGGCAGGTTCGGGTCCAATCGGGAGGCCTTTTCATAGAGGCGAATACTGGCTTGGTGATCTCCCCGTTCGGCCATGACCAGTGCCATATTGCAATAGGCCGGCGCATCCTCCCCCTTGCGTGTGATCACTTCTTGATAACAGGCCAGCGCCTCATCATAACGCTCAATAATAGAGAGGATATTCCCCCGGTTATAATATGCGGGGACAAAATCGGGATCGATATCCAAGGTTAAATCATAGCAGCGAAGTGCATCTTCCATGCGTCCCATTCTGGCGAGTACCACGGCTTTATTGAACCAGGCCTCACAGGAATACGGATCCAGATCAATCTGATGGTCATACGCGTCCAGACATCCCGTAAGGTCTCCCAGAATATCGTAGCAGTACCCAAGTTCAAACCAGGCTTCGGGGTGTTCTGGATTTCTCTCAATACAGGTTTCCAGAGCCGCCGCTGCATCGGAAAAATTTTCTGCCTGAATCATTGCATACCCGATATAGAAATGAGCATCATCATTGAGCGGATCTACACGGATTGCATCGTAAAAATAATTCATGGCATCCTGATGATGCCCCATCATGTTCAGCGTGATCCCTAAATTCAGAAGTACCTCACTGTCCGCTGGATTCAGACTCAGTGATTTCTCGAATGCCTGCTGCGCATCTTCCAGATGTCCCAGGTTGCCCATCAGGATCCCACGTCTCAACCATGTGTACGAGCAGAACGGCTGTCTTGCCAGAATCTTGTCTATGACGGTGAGGGAGTCTTCGATTCGTCCGGTCTCGAAATAATGCAGTGCAATGTCCTCCAGCGAACTCACGTCAAAATACGCCTCTGGCCCCCCGCGCTCAAAGGCATGAATCAGCGCATGAAGGTCCTCTTCATCAAACGGATCATCATCCCCGTAGCTAAAATCAAATGTACTCATTGAACTAGTCTTATGGCCCCCTCTAAATTACGTCAATATCTTCGAAACGTCAAAATTTTGGGCGTATTTGAGGTCCAAAGTTTTTTTATTCTGGTAATTCTTAAACATTTAAGTCGGAACCCCCCAGAGTCCCCGGTGTAGACGGGTATGATCAAGCCGTAGTACGTTGGCAAAACTCTCTCAAATCCAGCAAGAGGAAGTCCGGGACCACTTCCGGTCATTCCTGAAGCAGCGCGGTCTTCGGGAGACCAGGGAGCGCCTTACTGTGCTTGATGCCATATACGAGGTCACGGGGCATATTGATGCGGATGCACTGCACCTTCGCCTGCAACAGCAGAAGCATTCAATCAGCCGTGCAACTGTCTACAATACACTCAGCCTTCTGTTGGAGTGTGATCTGGTGGTGCGCCACCAGTTTGGTAATTCACAGGCCAAATATGAGTCCTCTTATCTTTTTCGGCAGCATGATCATCTTATTTGTCTGGACTGTCAGGAGATCATGGAATTTTGTGACCCCCGTATTCAGAATATCCAGGAGATGGTTGCCGATGTCTATGCATTTGAGATCAAGCGGCACGCGCTCAATCTCTATGGTCACTGTCAGCGGCCCGATTGTGCGAACCGCCGCACATCCCAGCCTGATACAGCGACTTAATCCATAAACCCGTTGTCCACCTCTGAACACTTCCGGCAGAATTGGAGACTTGTCATCGGTGGGTGGACGATTTCGTTCAGGATCATTGCATGATTGGGGTGTTCATCCCACAAGAAACGTGCGATATGTTGAAGGATACCCGCAGATCCTGGAGCGTATTTCTTTGAAGAGGCTCTGAAATGAAAGGGAATGTCGAGTAGCCGGGGCGATTTTTCATGAGTTTGTGTTTATGATAGAACTCCATATATCTTGCGGCAGCGGGAGTCCGCGGTTGAGCCAGTTTTGAATCTGTTTCAGGCCTGCAACTTGATAAATGGGGATCTCTCTTTTTGCTGACTTATTTCCAACCTCACTACTCTGTTTGGAATTACGCGCAAGTACGAGTATCTGGGGGGTAGCATTCACACCTTGGATGTTCATTGAGTAGATACTTGCTCCTGTTCCATGCCATTTTCGTCCTGTCATTACTTCGTCGAAATAGCCGAATTTCTTCAAATGAGTAATGCCTTCCGCGGTTATCCAGTCAACCGACACACCAATTACACTGAAGGCCCAGCCTTGATCATAAGCTTTGCGTTGCAGTTTCAGTTTAGCCTCTTCAATCAAATCCGGCAGGGAACGGTCATTGCTGTATCCGCAGGTTGACGATCCAATAAACACCATCACAAGTTCCTTATCAGGAATTGTTCCATAGGACGGGACATATCTGGGGTATACGCCCTCGCTGTGCCAACGAAGTTCTATGGTAGGAATAAAATGGAATCTTCCACTGAAGCCTAAAACAAATGAGGCAGAGATCAAGATGATTGCAGACACCCTCCACCAGAGGCTACCTACTCCGATAATGTTAGACTTTATTCTCATTACAGTTTATCTAGCCTCAAGGCCTATTGGGATTTGTGGATCCGAATCTGAGGAAACCCTAAACTTTCTGTTGTAGTGAAGCGATAGTTCCCGTCTATCCCCCTTAATATCTCTCCAATTCTTGGGCCTGCCGCTCCCAGATAGATACCGAGTCCAGTTTGTGCATGGACTCTGAACGCGTGGCTGTCCGAAATTTCTTTCGGTCCGAATGAAAACCGTGAGGGTTTTTCGAGGAAGGCATAAACCACATAGAAATACTCCCCATCAGAGAATAATGCCAAAAACATGGATCCATCAACTTCGTGATTCACTGCAATGTATGTTTTCCCATCCCTCCGGTACTGTTTATATCCAACGGAGCGATAATCTGGAAAAGTAACCTGCCAAAGTATTTCACCCTGATCTGAATAGCCAGTCATTGCAGGAATGTGATTTGCGACTAATGCAACGGTTTGATGCTCAGAGTTACAGGCAATGAAGGTGTCGTGTGCAAAAGACTGCACAGGAAATGGATCTTCGTGGCTATACGCTTCTCCAAAAGACGTAACCCATGTACCATCTAGCATGTACTTGTGAACTATCTTCCTTTCAGCGGGGGTCTTCATGCTATAATCGATGAGGTAGTAGTGTCCATTCATTGCACACATTCTACCATTCATGCTTGAATATTCCGGCCACTGGGTCGCCGCAAGTACGAATGATGAATCCTTACGTTCGAAAACATGATTTATGAGTTGATCAGCAATCATGACTTGATTACGATCAGGGAAAATGGTCATGCCAAGAGGGCTATCAAGTTCTCCTGGCCCAGTTCCTGAAGAACCGACATTTGCTATCCAGTCCCCCTTGTAATCATAAGCCCGAACTTCCTTATGGATGATATCGAAATAATAAATCGTCCCGTTACCATCGATCTTTAAATCCCAGACAAACCCGAGCATTTGAGAATAATCTCCCTCATTGACTCCAATCTCTACCACATCCGATGAATCCCATTTCCAGAAATCGGCACCGTCCACTTCGTGTCGCAATTCAAAGCGGGAATCCGAAGAAACAGGAATATTCTCTTTGGTAGGATGGATCACGACCTGAGACGATGCTGATGTATGAAGCGAAAAAAGCAGAACGGCAAAAAATATGCAACGGCCCTTGCAGGGAAAGGAGAAAATGGTGTTATGCAGAACTTCTGGAAAAAGCTTCATCAGATCAATCATGTTTGAATAAATGCCCCCAATCTGGTTAGTCAACCACAATTCCCAAAATCAAGGTCTCAGGTTATGCAGGTCAAATCGCTTGATTCTCCTGCACGAAAGTGTTTTTGCAAAGTATCTACAGGGAGTACAGAGATGTACTTCCTGCGATACGGAAGGTCATCAAGGGCTCTCTCAATTCATCTCACAACTATAGGTTCTGCACCCCCCGCCTGTTTTGTCACAGCCGGTATTGGCATTCGGATTATCTGAGCACAAGCCCAACCCCCCGACTTTATTGCAGACATCGTTCTCGCAGAATTCAAACTCAACGGTGGCCGTTGCTTGATCAAGCCACATGCCACCGGTATAGGCTAGGAACGATAAAACGAGCACTACAATTGCACGCACGGACCAAAATTAATTCTGTTTGTCATGATTTGCTGATTTTAGCGTTGAAGAAATAGAGTCAAATTCAGAGACGGTGTCTTAGCGGCGTACCACACCGCCGCAACCGCAATTTCCTTCAAGGCTCTTGCAACTGCTACAGACACAGAATTCTAAATGACCAACACGAACATTGAAGCCCTGCGAAGAGCATCTGGCTGTTTCACAGCCGCCGGATCGCAACCCAGAAATACAATGTTCTGTCTTAAGATACAACATTCTTTAGAAAGATACAGCATCCGTCTTGATTTTTATTTTCTGAACTACGTTCGAGGTGCTGTGAGTTCTTTTCGGGGATGTGTCGTTTTCAGCGGGGTTGCAGACAGGCACAACTGAAATCACGTAAATATCTGCACTCACGAACTTACAGCAAACGCCTCCCTTCCACCTTAAGAGAATGCAACTGCTCAAGGATTCCATATAGAGTCAGGTTGGTACTACTCGAATGTACCTGATCTGATGACCGAGTACACCTCATCCGCGCCTGCGAGGCCCAGTTCGGCACCCGTCCAGACTGAAACGCGGCTGGAGATCAAGCGCAGGCCTCTGCAGGATAGAGCAGGCCTTCAGCCTGTGGATAAAGTTCAGAAAAAATCTGAGCAACGCTTTTCGGGTTGGTTTTTGGAGATTAAACTGCTCAAAATAGCCATAGAAGAGAGATTTTTCGCTCTTCAGAGTCTCAAAAAGGACGCAAAACAGATGATTTGGCCATCTATGACACGCAGGTGTGCTGTCTGGCTCAGTGATCATATTTTATTCACGGGCTGCTGGCCATCCTCAATTGGAGTCCGTCAAGGCCGCTCAACAAATCAAGCATCATCGTTTCGCCGTTTGGACCGAACACTGGATTCCTCTCGGTCTATTCATCGGCCGTGAACAGAGTCATCCTGCGCGGGCATGCATTGCCAAACCGCCTGCTGCGGAACCACATTTCGGTGATTTGCATGGCCAGACTCAAGCCGGGAGAAGTTCGGATCTCCTGAACCTGCGGGAGTGCTTATTCCTCAAATTTCCGGAACGCAACCGAAGTATTGTGGCCGCCAAATCCAAATGCATTCGAAACCGCCACATTGACCGGACGCTTTTGCGGCGTATTGAACGTATAATTCAGATCGCACTCCGGGTCCGGATGCACAAAATTGATGGTCGGGGGCACGCAGTCATTGCGAATGGCCTGAATCGTTGCAATAGCCTCCACCGCCCCCGCCGCTCCCAGCAAATGACCGGTCATGCTCTTGGTCGAGGAGAGATTCATCCGGTAGGCATGACTGCCGAAGACATTCTTGACAGACTTCGTTTCTGCAATGTCTCCCAGTGGTGTGGAGGTGCCGTGCATGTTGAGATAATCCACCTCCTCCGGTGCCAGATGCGCATCTGCCAGCATATTCCGCATAGCCAGCGTTGCCCCGCTTCCCTCGGGGTCAGGAGCCGTAATATGGTTTGCGTCTGCACTCATGCCGATACCGATAATTTCGGCATAGATTTGTGCTTCACGTGCCTGTGCATGCTCCAGGGACTCAATCACCAGCACACCTGCCCCCTCTCCCAGCACGAACCCGTCGCGGGTCTTGTCAAACGGGCGACTAGCGGTTGCCGGATCCTCGTTTCGGGTGGAGAGTGCGCGCAGTGCATTGAAGCCCCCGATCCCCAGTTCGCTGACCGCGGCCTCGGTCCCGCCGCACAGCGCAGCATCAATCATCCCCCGCTGCATCATCATGTAGACATCACTGATGTTGTTGTTCCCCGTCGCACAGGCACTCACCACACAGTAGTTCGGCCCGCGAAACTTATAGCGGATGGAGATGTGACCACTCACGATATCCGGGATCAGCTTGGGAATAAAGAACGGCGAAATGCGGCGCGGGCCCTTGCCCAGATAGGCGGAGGTCTGTTCCAGGAACACCTGAATCCCGCCGATCCCGCTCCCGATGATGACCGCCACCCGGTCCCGTTCATCCTGAGACATACGCTCGGGCGCAAGCCCTGAATCTTCAACGGCCTGGACCGCTGCAACCACGGCATACTGCGCGAACGGATCCATTTTGCGGGCTTCACGGCGGTCAAAATGATCCATCGGATCAAATCCCTTCAACTCGCAGGCAAACTTGGTTGCGAAGCGCTCCGTATCAAAGTGGGTAATGGGGGCGGCCCCACTCCTGCCCTTCATCAGCCCATCCCAGAATTCATCCAGAGAGTGCCCCAGGGGCGTGAGCATCCCCATTCCCGTGACAACAACGCGGCGCGGCTTGTCTTGAATCGCCATGCCTCTAGGCTTCTAAAAGAAGAGTTATCCGCTCTTTTTCGTGAGATACTCTATGGCATCTCCAACGGTGGCAATCTTTTCAGCATCCTCATCCGGGATACTAATGTCGAATTCTTTCTCGAATTCCATGATCAATTCAACCGTGTCAAGCGAATCCGCCCCTAAATCATCCGAGAAAGAAGCCTCGGGGGTAATTCCATCCTCGGCAACCCCCAACTGATCCACCACAATTGCCTTGACCTTATCTGCAAGTTCTGACATAATTATCTGATTAGTAGCTTATTTGAAGAAACCGCAGCGATTATTCGCGCGGCAAAGGACAACTAAATTACGGCAAATTCATACAACTTTCCCTAAAGTGCCTGAATTTCACCGTAAACAGGGGAGTTGAACCAACAAGAACCGCAACCGGTTCAATGCCCCTGTTTGATTCTATTTAGCTTATGTCCAATTACTTATTCACATCTGAGTCTGTGTCGGAGGGACACCCTGATAAGGTTGCCGATCAGATTTCAGACGCAATCCTGGATGCATACTTAGCCCAGGACCCCGACAGCCGCGTGGCCGTTGAGACGATGGTGACCACCGATATTGTGATCCTCGCCGGAGAGGTTCGATCGAAAGCTGACATTTACTATGAATCCATCGTCCGTGGGGTCGTCCGGGATATCGGTTATATATACCCTGATCTTCGTTTTTGTGCAGATACCCTTAAGGTAATTAATCTTGTTCACGATCAGAGTGGTGATATTGCTCAGGGAGTGGACGCGGATGCTTCTAGCGGGAAACCTCAGGGGGCCGGCGATCAGGGGATGATGTTCGGGTTTGCCTGTAAGGAGGTTGAAGAAGACGGCCAGGGGAATTCGGTGCTGATGCCCATGCCGCTCTACTATGCACATGGACTGGTGAGAGAATTGGCACGCATTCGAAAGAATGAATCCATCATGCCCTATCTGCGCCCGGATTCCAAAAGCCAGGTCACCGTTGAGTATGGCCAGACCGGGCGAACCCCCAAAAGAATTGACACTATCGTGATTGCAACCCAGCATGATGCAGGCGTAGAGCGGGATCAGATCAAACAGGATCTGAACGATCATCTTCTGCCGCGTGTGATTGCTGACGATCTGCGGGATGGCGAAACCAAACTTATCGTGAACAAGACCGGCCAGTTTATTGCGGGCGGCCCGCACGCCGATGCGGGACTCACCGGACGCAAAATCATTGTGGACACGTACGGCGGCCGGGGAGCACACGGCGGCGGTGCCTTCAGTGGCAAAGATCCCTCGAAAGTTGATCGATCTGCTGCCTATGCCGCACGGCATGTCGCCAAGAATCTGGTGGCCGCCGATCTAGCCGATATGGTCGAAATTCAATTTGCCTATGTCATTGGCAGAGCGGATCCCGTATCCATCTTTGTTGACTCGTTCGGTACGGCCAAACATGGGTTATGTGATCATGATCTGTCCAAAATCGTAGAAAGCACATTTGATCTGAGACCCGAGGGCATCATCAATCACCTCGGACTCAAAAAACCAATCTATCAGCAGACTGCTGCTTATGGCCATTTCGGGCGCATTCACCTCCCCTGGGAGCAATTAGATGCCGTAGAAAAATTGCAGAGATATGCAGGGTTGCATTCAGGCTAATGACTAAATATTCTGCATGATACGCTCATCCATCACCACACTGCTGACCTTGTTTTGTGTGGTGACAACTGTTGCGCAGGATCATCGTCTGGAAGCCGTCCAGTCACTTCCAGAGGCTTCCCGCAGTTTGGTTGCGGAGTTGAATATCTGGACGGACTTTTCCACAACCCAGACAGCAAACGGGCGGATTGATAACGAACTGGGCATCCTGCGGGCCGCCTACCGACTAAGTCTGGATATGACTCCAGAGTCCACGCTGGAGGCTACTGTAAGGTCATGGCTCACACGGGATGGGGAGGACTTCGGGATTGGTGCGCCGGAGGCGCTGCAGCTGGTGCAGGAAAAAGAGACCTATGGAGCCCATCACCTGACCTTTCAACAGACGCTGGCCGGTGTTCCGGTTTACGGCCGTTATGTACATGTAAATCTGAACCGGGCCGGATTGCCCGTGATGGCCATCAGCGGCTACGCCCCTCATCTGGAACGCGTGGATGCATTTCATTCTGTACCTGCGCTCAGCGCAGCACAGGCCGAATCTCTGGCACAGCGTGCCGTCTCCAGAGATGGAGCAACCTCAACCCCTGCTGAACTTCTGGTCCTGCCCGGCCAGCCGCCGCGGCTGGTCTGGCGGACGGTTGCATGGCCGGACGATACCCCGGAAGAATGGGAAGTTCTCCTGGATGCCAATACCGGAGAGTTGATCCAATTACTGGATCAGCGCGTGCACTCGCACGCTCACCCGGATCCGCCCCCTTCTAAAGTAGATGGGGAGGGGCAGGTATGGCTGTATGATCCGCTGACCGCCTCCGGCGCGTCCTATGGAGGCGACTATGTCGACAACAATGATAAGAATAACGCAGCACTGTCTGCTCTGCTTCAGACCGTTACACTTCAAGATATTGAACGGGGCGGCGATGGAGACTACCGGCTGCGTGGACCGTGGGTGAGAATTACCGGTGAGGATGCGCCCGTAGAGAGTGATCCGACGGACTTTAAGTATACACGGGATAATCCGAATTTTGAGGCGGTTATGGTGTACTACTATATTGATATGAGCGAGCGTTATATCCAGTCTCTGGATGTAGGAAGATCTCCACCGTCCCGCCCGATATCCGCAGATCCCTATGCATTTTCGCAGGATAATTCCTATTACCTTCCGTCAAGGAGATCCCTGCACTTTGGATATGGCGGCGTGGACGATGCCGAGGATGCCGGCGTGATCCTGCACGAGTACGGCCATGCCATCATGCATCATCATCTTGGATTTAGTACACGTCCATTACAGGAATGGGGAGTTCTTGGTGAGGGGTTTGGCGATTATTGGGCGGTCTCTTACCGCCGGGATCTTATGGATCGTGGACTGGTTCCTGCAAGAGACTGGAAGCAGGTCTTCCCCTGGGATGGCGTTGCCTGGGGAGGGCGCCGCGTCGACGGGAATCATGACTACGATGTGATCCAGCGGGACTGCAGAGGCACATGCAATATCTATACCTACGGACGAACCTGGGCGAGCCTGATGATGAAACTGTGGGAACGAATTGGCCGTGAGAATGCGGACCGTCTGCATCTGGCCGGGTTTTCATATCTGGAGCCCAGTAATTTCAAGCTTCCCGACATGGTTGAAGCAATCATAATGGCCGACGAAGCACTGAATAACGGACAATATACTGCCGACATTTATGACATCTTTGAACCCAAAGGATTTATTGAGTCCCCGGATGGGATTCCCGCCATTACCCACACTCCCCCGGATTGGCATATGGATCTCACGCTTCCCCTGAAACTTGAGGCGGATATTGAAGCGGCCGAGTTTTCGATTACCAGCGCGGATCTCCATTACCGCCTGGATTCGGGAGAGTTTGAAATAAAAGCATTAACGCACGAGGGGGGCACCAAATGGAGCACCGAACTCATGTTTCCTGCATCGGCCGCGCTTCTGGAGTACTATTTTCGGGCTTCAACGGAAGTGGCAGCGGTGACCCAGCCGCGATCCGCGCCTGAAGACCTCTGGTCCGTACGTTTAGGTCCGGATACCCAGGCCCCAGCGATCACCTACACGCCTGTAATGCATGTAGTGCCGGAGGAAGTTCGGGACCCGCTCTCCATCCAGGTAACCGATGATAATGCCGTGTCCCGGGTTACACTTGCCTATACGATCCATGACCCAAGGCAGGAAAGAACGACTTCCGGCACGCTTGAATTGCAGCGCTCAGGTAGCAGCACCTATACCCTGAAGATGCCATTTCCTGATGTTCCTGAAAGTGCCTTGCCGGGGGTATGGGTAGAGTATCGAATTATAGCATATGATGTTGCAGATCCGCCAAACAGGGCAGTATTTCCATCTTTGGAAGCACCGCAGTTGCGACTGGATGTGATCCCCGGCCCTGAGCAGCTTGGCGTATGGAATCCTGAAGATTGGCCAAATTTGGGCGATGGCGAGTGGGCCCCCAGAGAGGATGGGTTCGGATATGATGGGATGCTCTGGGTGACGGTGCCTGATGGGCCGTATAGTGACAAACCCGCGCAGAGTGTACTCTCTTTCCCCGAGGTCAATGTGGCCGGACACCCTGATGCGCATCTGGAATTCTGGCACTGGCATGACTTTGAGCACTCGAATGTTCCCAGGCCAGGAGAGGCGGGCGGTATTCTTTATGATGGCGGACAGATTCAGTTTTCAACGGATGGCGGGCAGTCCTGGAGCGTTGCTAAGCCGCAGTGGGGCTATAACGGGGACATTGAATCCACGCTCTCGAATCCGCTGTCGGGGACCCGTGCCTTCGGAGGGTCCAGTTTTGGCTGGCGCCGGGTCCGTGTACCTCTGCCGGATGCACCTGCAGGTGCTTACCGCTTTGAAGTCCATACACGGCTTGCGTTTGGAACTGGAACCGGGAACTCAAATGCCACCACGGACAATTATGCAGGATGGGCCGTTCGGGATATACGTGTATTTACCGATCCGCCGGTGGAGACAACCCCGCCTGTGGTCCACCGTGCTCCGCTTGCGCACCAGTTTATCCCTCCCGGTAAAACAACAAGCACCATGCAGGTCGCTGCATCCGACGATACGGGGATTGAATCGGTTCGTCTTTATCTATACAGATCCGATCAGGTACAACTGCCGTTTCTGGGAGATTATCGGCTCAATCCGCTGTGGACGAACCCGGACTGGTTCCGTGCATCCATTCCCATACCGGATCTTCCGCCGGGTGCAGAGTTGGGCTACTACATCATGGTCCGAGACTTTGACAGTAATCTTCGCATTCTTGGCGAAGAGCCACCAGGAGAACTTCTTAAACTGTATGCCCCTTCTCGTACCCCGCAAACGGCATTGACCAATGGCCGCCTTAACGGTACATGGACGGATTCCGAAGAGGGTTATCTTGCGCGAACCAACACGTCTGAACGGCAATCGTCCCTCGTATTGGCACCCGCCTATTTTGCGGATCGTCCAGCACGAACGATGCTGCGCCTGCGTCACGCCTATCAGCTGAGTGAAGAAAGCCTGGGGCAGATAAGCGTAACCGAGGATGGTGGCGGAACATGGAATGCGTTGGTAGCCGGCATCGGTTATTCTGACATACACCAGTCGGGCACAGATATATTTTTCGGGAATTCTCCCGAAGTCGTTGAGTCCTGGTTTGATCTTACATCCCTGCAGCAGCCCTATCAGTTGCGTCTGGATTTAATTCGGGGGAGACAGCAGAGAGCAGATGGGTTCTGGCAGATTTTCAGTGCAGAGTACTACCACTTAGAACGAGATACACCGGCGATTCCTTCTCCTGAAGATCTTGTACTCTATCCAAACTTCCCGAATCCATTCACCGGCGAGACGACCATTAATTATATCCTCCCGGAAGCCGCAGATGTGCGGATTACGGTCTATAATCTTCTGGGGCAGAATATCCGGAATGTGACGGACCGGAGGCATGAGGCGGGAGGGTATGCAATTAACTTAAACCTACATGGCTTTGCACCCGGTGTATACTGGATCCGGATGCAGGCCGGTAATAAACTTCTGCAGCAGTCGATCACGCTTGTGCGTTAAACGAACGGAAGGGAACGATGCGGGTTTGAACGCTGCCAACTTATTTTAATCAAATTAATCCATGGATCATTTGGAGGGAAAGTACAAAGTGCGTGACCTCAGCCTTGCTGACAACGGTCGTATGCGAATTGAATGGGCGGAAAGCCGGATGCCCGTGCTGATGCGTCTGCGTAAGCAATATGCAGATATTCAGCCGTTCAAGGGGTACAAGATCACCGGCTGTCTGCATGTCACCAAAGAGACCGCTGTGCTCATTGAAACTCTGGCCACCTGCGGCGCCGAAGTTTCATGGAGCGGATGCAACCCCCTTTCAACGAATGATGAGGTGGCTGCCGCGCTGGCGCTTGGTGGAATTGAAATCTATGCATGGTACGGGCAGGATGTTGAGGGCTTCTACTGGAGCATTGACCGGACCATTGACAAAGCTCCAGACACCACATTGGATGATGGGGCGGATCTGATTTTCACGATCCATAAGCGGTTTCCACATCTTGCGGATCATATCATTGGCGGGAGCGAGGAAACCACCACCGGTGTGCAGCGGCTGCGCGCAATGGCAGACGATGGGAAACTCCTTTATCCGGTGTATGCTGTGAACGATACGGAAACCAAATGGGACTTTGACAATGTCTACGGAACCGGGCAGTCCACACTGGACGGGATCCTGCGTGCCAGCAGCGTGCTTCTTGCCGGAAAGAATCTGGTCGTAGCGGGCTATGGACACTGCGGCCGGGGCGTTGCCATTAGGGGACGCGGAATGGGGGCCAATGTGATCGTGACCGAAGTGCGCCCTGCAGCGGCCCTCAAGGCAACTCTGGACGGGATGCGTGTCATGCCCATGGAGGAGGCCGCCCGTATCGGGGATGTATTTGTAACGGCAACCGGGATGAAAGATGTGATTCGAGGATCGCACTTTGACTTGATGAAGGATGGAGCCATTGTTTGTAATACAGGGCACTACGATGTTGAGTTAAACCTGATTGAACTCTCCGAAATCGCAACCGCAAAACGGGATATCCGCCCCAATAACCGTGAGTATACGCGATCAGACGGAGTCAGAATTTATGTGCTGGCAGACGGGCGGCTGGTCAACCTTGCGGCAGCAGAGGGGCATCCCTCCGAAGTAATGGACATGAGTTTTGCCAACCAGTTTATGGCCCACCTGGGACTGATTCAGGCCAAAGAAAGCGGGGAGGAACTGCCACGCAGGGTGATTGACCTGCCTGCCTCGGTCGATGAAGAGATTGCCCGCCTGAAACTGGATACAATGGGCCTCAGGATTGACACCCTGACCCTGGAGCAAGAGAGGTATGCGAGTGATTACTCGGCGGGCACTTAGACATCCCACTCCAGAATGTCCTCTTCGGATTTTTCTTTGGTTTTCCACTCCTCCGCATCAGGCAGTGGGTCTTTGCGCTCAATGATATTGTAGTCCTGCTCCTGCCATTTTTCTGCAAGGTAGGTGTTCCAGTCGGCGTAGTGCGCCCACTTTTCAGGCACCTCGTCATCTGGATAGATGGCCTCTACCGGACACACCGGTACGCATGCATTGCAATCAATGCACTCATCAGGATGGATAACCAGAAAGTTTGGACCTTCATAAAAACAATCTACAGGGCATACCTCTACGCAGTCGGTATGCTTACAATTAATACACGGTTCGGTAACGATGTACGGCATGTTTCAAAAATGATTTCGCTTGGAGATAAATATAGAACAGTGGATCTGACTCACCTTGAAGATAGGCCAAACCCCCGCTTTTACCCATTGAATCCCTGATTGGTCCAATCTATGATTAACACCCACCAAGTGCTATCGGATCTGTGTTTCCAGATGAGGGCATTTTCTTCTGTCGCTCTGGACACCGAGTTTATATCCGGCAAACATCCTGAAACGGTTTTATCTATTGTACAGGTGGGGTTCAGCAGCGGGGAAGCCTACCTCATTGATGTGCTGGCTTTTGATGATTTACGCCCGTTGAAGCCTGTTCTGGAGGACACAGCGATTGTCAAGATCCTGCATGATGCAAGTCAGGATCTTGGACTGATTGCAAGCGCAACGGGCGCAACGCCGAGAAATGTTTTTGATGTCAAACTTGCCGCCCGCCTCCTTGGGGCAGGAAAAAACTATTCGCTGTCTGAACTGGTGCAGAATTTCTGTGGCATTCATCTATCAAAAAGTCAGCAGCGATCCAACTGGTTACGCCGTCCCCTTTCTCCGGCCCAGTTCAAGTATGCGAAAAAGGATGTTCTCTACCTGCATCAGATCCGCGAATCTTTGCTCTCTCGCGCAGTGAAGATGCGGCGCACTTCCTGGCTCGAGGAAGAGATGGAGATCTTTAATGATCCGGCCGGCTACCGGCCTTCGACCCCTGCCGAGCGGCTCCTGAGTGCTCCCGGCACGCTCAAATTTACTCCGCAGCAGTGCGCTGTACTCGCTGCGGTTGCGGACTGGCGCACGAACACCGCGCTGAAGACTGGCATGCTGCCAAAGCATTTTCTGCGGGATAAAGAAATTTTGCAGTTAACAAAGAGGCGATGTAAAAAACCTGACTGTGTCCGAAGAGCCTGTCCGTCTTTACCGCGCCGCCATGAGATTAAACTTGCGAAGGTGATCAAAGAGGCGATGAATACGCCGACTAGTGCATGTCCTGTCCCGCTTGCCCGGTACCCGCTCACCGATGCGGAATCCGCTCAGGTGCATCTTTTGCTGGCAGTCGTTGCCAGCCGGGCGTTTGAGTACGGGATTGAACCCGAGTTAATTGGGACGAATGCAAGTCTTAGAGATGTTGTCCAGACCCCGGAAAAGCCATCGAATCTATTAAAAGACGGCTGGCGTAAGGATGTCGCAGGTCGGGAGTTGATTGAGATTCTGCAGGGCAAATCGTCTGTGTCCTTGCAGGACGGAGCCGTCAAGATTCACCGACTTCCGGAATAACAGACCTCAGGTCAGCCAGAAGATTGCGCAGGGCCGGGTAGTCTATGTTCAGCTCTGCCTGCGGATAAGGAACCCAGAAGACTGCATCAATCCCCTCTTCCAATGCAGGCACAAACTGCGTGGACTCGGATGTAAACGCATACCAATAGGTTGTCTTTACCTCAAAGAAGCCTGCCCGGCGGTATCCGTGCACGGTTGTTCCCAGCAACTTTCCCTGAACTAAATCATCGATCCCTGTCTCTTCCTGCAATTCCCGTACCGCGCAATGGGCGATGGATTCACCGGGGTCAAGTTTTCCCTTGGGGAGGTCCAGAACTCCGTGCCGCCGGATGCAAAGAAGTTCATCTGTAGTCCGGTGGAGGATGATCCCGCCGGCAGCAATCACTGAACGGGGTGGAGCATAGGGATCTAAATTCATGATTGCGTTCGGGGGAATGCATTCCGAGTAGTATGCGGAACCAATCCGCCTGAGATGGATGAGAGCATTCCGATCCATCACCAGAACCGCCTCAGTCTCTAGTTGCCGGGCTTCGTTTAAATTTCCCAGTAACAACCCGCCCTTTGCAATAGACGGGATCTCATTCAGGTTACATGTACAGTAGAGGAACACTTATACGGGAGAATTAAGATGGGTGGTTGAGGGAATACTGGATCGGTTCAAAGATAACGCTCCAGATGATTACGCAGCTGCAGCCGGATGTCGGAGCCCCCCGGAGGATCTTCGATATGAACCCGTTTAACCGGATTTCTTCTATGTAGATGGACATTCATGACAATGACGGTGAAACACATCAGATACACAGAACAAATGGGACAGATTCCATTGTCTTCCCAGATCCAGCGGAAATTCAGTCGCCCCAGCCAGTTCCTCCAGTTCGGAGGTTATTCTACAAAATGGAACAAGACGGCCTCTTATTCTATTTTAAGCTTAAAAATGGAATAAGAATGCAAAATCCGTCATGGCCAAATTGAGGCATCCTTCATGAAACGCACGAAATCCGGGCACCATGTTGCTGCCAGAATAAACGGGTTCACGGTTGAAGCATTTGTTCCGGCCAAACTCCCGCCTGTCCCCCCGTTGAAAATCAGGGGATCGCTTCCTCAACTCCAGGAACAGGCACTGCTTGCATTAGGTGGACTGAACACAGTATTAACCCTGCTTCCCGACAAAGCTCTATTCCTGTACTCATACGTTCGCAAGGAAGCAGTTCTGTCTTCACAGATTGAGGGAACCCAATCCTCTCTTTCGGACTTGCTTCTTTTTGAATCTGATCAGGCACCTGGCGTTCCAATAGACGATGTGACCGAGGTTTCCAATTATGTTCGTGCAATGGAATACGGACTGGGACGCATTCAAGAGGGAGAAATAATCTCCAACACACTCATTCGTGGTATTCACGGTATCTTGTTGTCAAGCGGAAGAGGCCATGACACGAGTCCTGGGAAATTTCGGGATCGCCAAGTATGGGTTGGAGGCATGAATCCGGCCGAGGCCGAATTCATGCCTCCCCCTCATTCGTGTGTGGAGGAGTGCATGACCGATTTAATGCAGTTTTTGAATTCTGAAAATCTGGAGATTACTGTAATTTCAAAAGCTGCATTAGCCCATGTCCAGTTTGAAACGATTCATCCATTTCTGGATGGAAACGGCAGAGTAGGACGTTTACTGATTACGCTCATTATGTGTCAGGCACATGCACTCAATCAGCCTCTGCTCTATCTCAGTCTCTACTTCAAACAATATCGGAGGAATTATTATGATCTGCTGAATTATGTACGGAAAACTGGCGATTGGGAAAAATGGCTCTCATTTTTCTTCAATGGCATTGTAAGTACAGCCAGGGAGGCAATCATTACTGCTCAGAGGCTTACAACCCTGTTTCAGTCGGATACAGTCAAGATTCAAACCGAGGCTGGACGCCGGGCAGGTTCCGTATTGCGGGTACATCAGGCGCTCAAAGATCGGCCGATCATCAATTTGAGATTCGCTGAGTCGCATAGCGGGCTCACGTATACAACGGTTTCTCACGCCATGGATGTTCTGTGCAAGTCAGGGATTGTGAGAGAGGTTACCGGCAGTCAGAGAAACCGGCATTATGCCTACATCAGGTATCTGGACATTCTGAATGAAGGGACGGAACTCCGGTAACATCAAGGGATGATTTTCCGGCTAATGTTTGAATCCAGATCAGAACCCAATCATTCCATGTTCCCCGAGTCAGCGATACACTGGATGGAGCGCTGCCTTTGTCTGGCAGCAAATGCGGACAGTGCAACCAGTCCCAACCCACGTGTAGGCTGTGTCATTCTAAGTCATGAAGGCACACTTCTTGGGGAGGGCTGGCATAAACACGCCGGTGGTCCCCACGCGGAGACAGAGGCGATGAATCAAGTGCGATCACAGCATGGATCGGATGCACTCCACGGGGCAACTCTGGTCGTGAATCTTGAGCCCTGTAACCATCAGGGACGCACCCCTCCCTGTACCCGCAATATTCTGAATGCCGGAATTGTCCGTGTCATCATTGGGATGCGTGACCCAAACCCGACCGCAGCAGGCGGTATTGATCAATTGAGGTCTGCAAATGTCTCGGTCATGACCGATGTGCTGAAAACACGCTGTTTCCGGTTTAATGAAGCCTTTGCGCACCGGCATCTCAGACAGGCCCCGTTCGTCACGCTCAAAATTGCTCAGACCCTGGATGGCTGTGTTGCAACTGCAACAGGGGAGAGTCAGTGGATTACCGGTAAAGCGGCGCGGAAGCTTGTCCATATCTGGCGCAGGGAAAATGATGCAGTTCTGATTGGTTCAGGTACCGCATATACCGATAACCCAGGCCTGACCGTTCGGCACGTATCCGGAACGCAGCCATGGCGAATTGTGCTTGACGGGCAGGGTCGACTCCCCCGCACGCTAAAAGTATTCACGGATGAATGGGTCCCCAAGACGATTGCAGTTGTCGCACAAAACGCCCGTCCCGGTTATGCCGGCCAGTTCCAGAATAGAGGCGGCCGCCTGATTACGGTGCAAACGGAAGATGGACATGTCGCACTTCCGAAACTGATCCGCCTGCTCGGAAGCGATTTGAACATTCAGTCTCTCTTCGTGGAGGCAGGACCTGGGCTTGCCTCGGCACTGCTAAAGCAGGATTTAGTCGACAGGTTTCGACTCTTTATTGCACCTAAACTTATTGGCAAGGGGCGGCAAAGCATCGGAGATCTGGGCATTCACACATTGGGGCAAAGTAAAGTATTTAGAGAATGCTCCTGGGAATCGGTTGAAGATGATCAACTCTTTACCGGGTATAAGTATATGGTTCCGGCTTAAATCAAAACTAACACAGGGAAAAATCACAACTCTCTTTCGTCTCTCGGAACCTTCTTTGCTTGTTCAGGATCATTGCAGGGCGGGGCATCATTTTAACAGTTGACAGATATTCTCAAATATGTTCACCGGTCTTGTAGAGCAAGTTGGCCGACTAACCGACAGGAGAACAACTCCCTATGGGCAGGAACTCGTAATCCACGCTGCTTTGTCCTCTGAGTTGTCTATGGGACAGAGTATTGCCGTAAACGGGGTCTGTTTAAGCCTGACCGGGCGCGGTCCCGACACCTTTACGGTCATGGCCGTGCCCGAAACCATTTCAAAAACCACCCTGGGTGAACTGCCTGTGGATGCTCCAGTCAATCTGGAGCGGGCACTGCTTCCAGAATCCCGACTGGATGGACACCTGGTTCAGGGGCATGTTGACACCGTATGCACAATCACAGACACATCCACGCAGGAAGGGAAACGAATCTATAAGTTCCTGATCCCTGATGAGTATTCCGGGCTCATTGTTCCGCGTGGGTCTATTGCTCTGGACGGGATCAGTCTGACCATTGCAGATCTTCACGAATCGTACATTTCTGTCGCCATTATTCCACATACCTATCAGCACACCAATGTAAACGTCTGGCAGGCCGGGATGCATTGTAATGTGGAATTTGATATACTGGCCAAGTACGTAGCACGTCAGATGACTACCTACCGATCACCCTGATGTCAGGATCCGCAGGAGAGGCCAGCCCCGTCCGATCCAATTTTCTTCGTCATCGTCAACCAGATGGGGCGGTATCTATGCCTATGTCGATAGACACGTCCGCATAAAATGACGCACAAAGTTCCTCCACATACGCGTCAAATCCGTTCTTGCCAGGCATTTTGTTGAAGGCCTCATAGAAGGAACTGGACGAAGAACTGATCTCGTGAGCACACAAAAACAGTTCCCCCTGTCTACACTTCTTTCGCTTTCCTACAGCCATGAATTGGTATGGCTGAACTTGAAGTTAGGGACACAACCATAATATACCGTTCCATATCTGGAATTCCTGGAATCCCAGACTTTATCCACAGGCTGCTAAGGGTTGAGTTTGTTCAGTAATATAATTTCAGGGGTTCTGTCCAGAAAGTGACGGAGGAAATGCGAAGGTGTTCTGCATGGGAAATGATCGAATTGCCTCCCCTGCATACCGAACTTTGGAGCGAACAGAATCATCTGCACAGAGCACTTGTACTCGTATATCTAATCATTTCGCAGTCGACAATTACTTGAGCAGGGTCATCATCTTGACAGCTCTCTGATCCTCAGTTTGCAGAACATAAAGGTACGTATCACTGGCGAGGCCCGCCCCGGTGAACAGGACGCTATGCCGGCCTGCCGGCTGCACGCCATCGATCAGAGTCTGCACCTTCTGTCCCAACAGATCATATACCGTGAGGGTAACCTGTCCTGTACTGGTCAGCGAAAATTCAATGGCCGTGGACGGATTGAACGGGTTCGGGTAGTTCTGCTCCAGAGAGAAGTCTGTTGGAATCTCGTCGCCTGAAGATTCGATGGAGGTGGTTGGATCCGGGGAGACATGAATCGCCATGGAGGGCACGCCAAGCCCAACCGCATTCCTTGCCAGAATCCGGTAAAAGCGGGTGGGTCCCGAGGGCGAAAACGGGTGGCGGTAGGTCATGGTCGTCACCTCTGCCACCATCTCCCAGGTGACCCCGGTATCCTCAGACATCTCAATCCGGTATGCGATGATGGGCGATCCGCCATCGTCCATTGGGGCGGACCAAGACAGGTTCACCGCCTCCTGTCCCTCGGCAAACACCTGTATGTTGGTCGGCACTCCAGGGGGCCGCAGGGGCATCCCGGTCGTGGCATGGGCCACATTGGAGGGATCACTTGCCCCAAGCGGATTGAGTGCACGGACCCGGTAATGACGCGTTGTTTCGGGGAGAAGTCCCGTGTGCGTGTAGGTGGTGTCTGTACGTTCGGTGTTTGCGACCAGATCCGACCAGGTCTCTCCTGCATCAGCAGACACCTCAATGTGATACCCGCTAATGGAGACTCCGCTGCCAGATGGTTTGGCCCAGAAGAGTTTGATTTCCGTCTGCCCTAAAGGGGTTGCAGTGAGTTCGGTGGGGGCATCCGGTGCAGAGATAACCACATTTGCTACACTGGAGGGAGCGGTGCTTTTCCCAACCGAATTGATCGCATAGACGCGGTAATGCCGAGTCGTTCCCTCATCCAGTCCCGTATGTGTGTAGGTCGTTGCCGTGCTCCCGGTGTCTTCTTCCAGATCGGACCAGATTTCGCCTGCATCGGCAGAGACCTGAATACGATATCCTGTAATGGCTGCACCTCCATTGTTGGATGGGGAGATCCAGGAAAGTGTGATCTCCATGGGTCCTGAGACGGTTGCGGTGAGTTCGGTGGGGGCATCCGGTACCGTGGCGGCGGCGGTGGTTGCATAATCTATATTGGAGGGGCTGCCGGTGCCGACCGCATTGATCGCACGGATGCGGTAATCGTATCTTGTTTCTGGTGCAAGCCCCATGTGCGTATCGGTCGTGGCTGTGCTTCCGGTGTTGGTCACCAAATCATTCCAGAAGGCCCCTGCATCCGTGGACACCTCAATTTGATATCCCGTGATTGCGGCTCCGCCATTTTCCGATGGGGCACTCCAGGACAGGTCGATTTGGGTTGGGCCAGCAGCGGTTGCAGTCAACCCTGTTGGGGCACTTGGTGCTGTTGTACCCCCGGTGGTTGCACTGGCGACACTGGAGGGCGTGCCTGTGCCGGCGGAGTTGATCGCAGAGACGCGGTAGTGGCGCGTTGTTCCTTCTGTCAGTCCACTATCCGTGTAGGTCGTGGCCGCGCTTCCGGTGTCTGCATCCTGATCGGACCAGGATGTCTCCGCATCCGTGGACACCTCAATCCGATACCCCGTGATTGTGGATCCACCATTGTTCGAGGGAGCTTCCCACGAGAGAATGATTTCGGTACTCCCTGAAGCTCTTGCCGTGAGGCCGGTCGGTGCATCCGGTGCCCTGACAGACTGGGTTGTTGCGCTGGCGACGTTGGACGGTGTGCCCGTACCGGTGGAGTTGATCGCAGAGACGCGGTAGTGCCGCGTTGTTCCTTCGCTCAGCCCCGTGTGCGGGTAGGTCGTGGCCGAACTTCCGGTGTTTGCCATCAGATCATTCCAGGATGTCCCTGCATTCGCGGATACCTCAATTTGATACCCTGTGATCGCTGCTCCGCCATTGTTGGAGGGAGCCGTCCAGGAGAGATTGATCCGGGTCGGCCCGGAGGGGGTTGCCATTAAATTTGTGGGCGCACCCGGCCTGATGACCGTCGAGGCATCGGTCGTTGCATGGTCTACATTGGAGGGATTTCCCGCCCCCTCGGAGTTGATCGCACGGACACGATAATGACGCGTCGTGCCGGGAGAAAGACTTGTATGCTCGTAACGCGTCGTGTTAGGAGTATTTGTATTCCCTACCAAGTTCGTCCAATTTCCAGTTCCATTGGGGGAAACCTGAATTCGATAGCCTGTTATGGATGCGCCCCCGTCATTGGATGGGGTAGTCCAGGAAAGATCAATCTGATTCATTCCCATAGCGGTTGCCGTTAAATTTGTAGGTGCACCCGGACGAGTGATCGCCGCCGGCGTGGTTGCATTGGCCACATTGGAAGGATCACTCTCTCCATCGGAATTGATCGCAGAGACGCGGTAGTGGCGTGTTTCTCCGGCGGTCAGTCCCATATCCTCATAGGTCGTGGCCGAACTTCCGGTGTTCTCCACCAGATCACTCCAGGAGGTCCCTGCATTCGCGGATACCTCAATTTTATACCCTGTAATCGCTGTGTTCCCGTTATTAGAAGGAGCCGTCCAGGAAAGATTGATCTGGGTAGGTCCTGAAGCAGTTGCGGTTAAACCGGTGGGGGCATCTGGTTCAGCGCGATCTGTTGTCGCATGGGCCACATTGGAAGGACCGCTTTGGTAATTACGAGTATTCGCATAGACGCGGTAGTGGCGTGTCTCTCCTGCGGTCAGTCCCATATCCTCATAGGTCGTGGCCAAACTTCCGGTGCCCCCCACCAGATAAGTCCAGGATGTCCCTGCGTTGATGGAGACCTCAATTGCATACCCTCTAAGGATTTCGCCTCCGTTATCAGAAGGAGTCGTCCAGGAAAGATTGATCTGATTGGACCCGGAAGCGGTTGCGGTTAAACCGGTGGGAGCGGTTGGTGCAGTGATGGGATCTGTCGTTGCGGTGGCTACGTTAGAGTCAAATGTGCCCACACCTCTGGAATTAATGGCATAAACACGGTAATAGCGCGTTGTACCGGGGGAAAGGTTCTCATGCGGGTAGGTCACGGCGGTACTGTTCGTATTCTCAACCAAGTCCGTCCAGTTCCCTGTTCCATTGGGGGATACCTGAATACTGTACCCCGTAACCGATGCTCCACCATTTTCAGAGGGGGCCCTCCAGGAAAGATTAATCTGATTGCGCCCGGAAGCTGTTGCAGCTACTCCAGTTACGGCACCCGGTGTACCTGCTGTTGCGCTGGCCACATTGGAAGGATTGCCCGCACCATCATCATGATTGACTGCACGAACGCGGTAATAATCCGTCGTACCTGCCGTACGATTTCGATGTGTGTAATCCGTTTTATCACGCCCGGAAACTGTAGTCAACAAAGTGTGCCAGTCATTGTTCTGACCACTGGAAGACCACTCAATCCTGTATCCAACAATCACCGATCCACCGTCGTCCGAGGGAGCTGTCCAGGAAAGTTTGATATTGGTTCTTCCTCCCTTTGCTACCAAATTCGTTGGCGGGCCAGGGGGGGCGACGTTCGATCCGATGTGCGCATAGATGCCGGTTTTCCTGATATTCGTAACGGCATCTGTCCGGTTCCCATCATCCTCTAACGGAACGTAGTCTGAACCCCCACGCCCGGGATGCCTAGACACAGGGCGTATAGCGTTGCCATTATGGATTTGCAGACTCTCAGGCCGATCAATCTGACTGCTCCCCGTGATCAGGTTCTGATGGGAATCCAGCCATGTGCTTTCGTCTCCTTGTGCCAATGCACCAGTGGGAATCCCCAATACGAGCAACAGCAGCAGACATAAACTACCTAATCCCCTTCGAAAAAATGGGGGGGGCAAATGACTAAAGTAGAGAGGCGATGATCGCTCATTGAGTGAGTCGGTTGTATGATATTTTCGCAGGATCCAAACATGCGGGATAAAATACGAATCATGGATTAATTACACTTACTGTTAGCAGCCCGTGGATAAAGTTCGGAAAAATCTGAGCAACGCTTTTCGGGTTGGTTTTTGAGGATTAGACTGCTCAAAATAGTCATGGAAGAGATGTTTTTCGCCCTTTAGAGACTCAAAAAGGGCGAAAAATAGATGATTGGGCCATCTACGATACGCAGCTGTATAGCCTAACTCTGTGATCATACTTTATCCACAGGCTGCCAGGTGATCGGCCCTTATTCGTGAGGAGTTACCTTGAGGTCGCTGACATGTACATTCAGTGCATGGTTGATCCGAAGTCCTGCAGAACCCCCGGTCATCACCTGGTCACGGGAAACACTCGCCACTTCGGTGCCATTGACCGAGAAGGTGACGGTCTCTTCCTGAACATCAACTTTCAGGTGGTTCTCCACCGAGCTCTCGGTATCCGGTCCAAAAGTGTTTACGGCATCACTGGCCGTCCAGTCCTGAATCAGTGAGGTTTCTGCTCCGTTGCGGCGCTTGAGCAGGAATTCTCCGGTGTTGCGGAGAAGGAAGTAGTCGTACATGACTTCTTCGCCGTCTAAATTCTGACCGCCCATAAACACGCCATACGCCTCACGGCGCTCCCCTGGATCAAACAGGTGGATTGTACTCTCCAGCGTATAGTTTCCCTCTGTCATCATTTCGGGGTGATAAAAGATGGCTGCAGGGCCGGTGGTGATGTGCCAACCCGGTGTCATGTTTACAAAGTAAATATCCACCGAATCTGCCTCCGAACCAATGACGGCTTCCGGGTTTGGCCGGTCAAGGCGTACCTGCCAGGATTCCGGCACCATCAGATTCTCACCATCCGGCACCGCCGGATCCGGCTGCGCCGTTACGGCAAAAGGAAGAAAAATTGCTGCTGCGGTAAAAAGGATGCGTTTCATTTGAACAGGAGTTGATCAGGATTGAAAGCCCAATTTACGACTTGAATCTATGCGGAACAAGAGCTTTGAAGAACAAAAACGGGTATTTGTGCGTTTTCTGCTGTCCGTTGAATCATTTTCCTGAAGAATCGTGCAAAAAAGTCTGCCCATACTTGAAGATATGGACGCAATCAAACTGCCGCAATCGGAATCCGAAGGCAGTTTGTTTGTGTATCTGGAGACCTACGGATGCCAGATGAATGTATCTGACTCCGAAATCGTCGCGTCCGTCCTGCGCAGCGCGGGGTACGGGCTCACGCATGATCCTCTCCAGGCAGATGTTGTACTACTGAATACATGCGCAATCCGGGAGAATGCGGAGCAGCGGGTCCGGCGGCGCCTTGAGTTTTTTCGTGCACGCAAGCGCAAGCGTAATCCTGATCTAAAGATCGGGGTCCTCGGCTGTATGGCGGAACGCCTGCGTCACAGGCTTCTGGAACAGGAACGTCTGGTCGATATCGTCATCGGGCCGGATGCCTACCGGGACCTGCCCCGCCTGCTGCGCCAGGTTGAGGAAACGGGGCAGAGCGCGGTCAATGTTCAGTTGTCCCGCGAAGAGACCTATGCGGATATTGCGCCGGTGCGATACGATTCTAACGGGGTCAGTGCATTTGTCTCCATCATGCGGGGATGCGATAATATGTGTGCGTTTTGCGTGGTTCCCTTTACGCGCGGCCGTGAGCGCAGCCGGAATGCCGCCACTGTTGTTCAGGAATGTCAGGAACTCCTGGATGCCGGGTATAGGGAAGTGACTCTGCTGGGGCAGAATGTAAACTCGTACAGGGACGGCCCCGTAGATTTTGCAACCCTGGTCTATCGGGTCAGTCTGCTTTCTCCGCAACTGCGTATCCGCTATTCGACCAGCCATCCAAAAGACTGCTCCGAAGCGCTCCTGGAAGTCCACAGAGAGCGCCCGAATGTGTGCAATTTTATCCATCTACCGGTGCAGCACGGTAATTCAGAGGTTCTGCAGCGCATGCGTAGAGGCTATTCTGCCGAAGAGTATCGTGAACTCATTGAACGCGCACGAAGAATCTGTCCGGATGTGTCACTCTCCACCGATATTATTGCAGGGTTTTGCGGGGAGACTGAAGCAGAGCATCAGGATACCCTCTCCCTGATGGAGGAGATTCAGTATGATCATGCCTTCATGTTTATGTACTCGGAGCGCCCGGATACGTATGCAGCGCGCAAGTACACCGACGACATTCCTGAAGAGACCAAAAAACGCCGTTTAAGTGAAATCATCACTCTCCAGAATTCAATTTCCCGCCGAAGAAACGAAATGGAAATCGGACGCACGCATACCGTACTGGTGGAAGGTGCCAGTAAGCGCAATCCCGAACAACTGTGCGGACGTACCGATACAAACAAGATGGTCATCTTTGATCAAGGCACACTTCAGGCCGGAATGTACGCGAATGTAAAGATCAAAGGGTGCACCTCTGCGACTCTCTTTGGCGAGGTTCTCTCTGGTTGAGTGAGCAAGGAATCCCGAATCTATGGATCGAAAAACCGTACAAGACCGATTTGGAATCATTGGGGAATCCCCTGGGATTCACCATGTCATCGACCGGGTCCGTCAGGTTGCACGGACGGACATCTCTGTCCTGATTGAGGGAGAGAGTGGCGTTGGCAAGGAGCTGATTGCACAGGCGATCCACGAATTGTCCCTGCGCCGGCATAAAGCACTCAAGGTCATTAATACGGGGGCAATCCCCGAGGGATTGATTGAGTCTGAACTCTTCGGTGCAGAGAAAGGAGCCTACACGGGGGCTACTGAACGCCGGCGCGGCCTCTTTGAGGAGGCAGACGGCGGGACGATCTTTCTGGATGAAATTGGCGAAATGCCGCAGCCGACCCAGGTGCGACTGCTTCGCGTGCTGGAGTCCGGCACTTTTAACCGCGTTGGATCTACGACTATTCAGCGTACGGATGCACGTGTTGTGGCAGCAACGAACAAGAATCTGGGCAGTGAAGTAACCGATGGCCGGTTTCGGGAAGACCTCTACTACCGCCTGAGCACCGTGATCATTCACATCCCCCCACTGCGTGAGCGCAAGGAAGACATCCGATTGATCTTTGATGCGTTCCTGTATTCGTCCAGTCAGAAATATCAATCTCCCCGCCGCGTATTGTCGGCGGCCGCCTACGAGCTTCTTGAGTCATATTCGTGGCCTGGAAATGTACGGGAACTGCGGAATGTGGCCGATCAGGTCGTTGTCCTGCACCGTGGTGCCGATGTGGATGCAGACGACATCCGTCCTTTTTTGCGCGGCATCACTGCCAACCGTCCCTCAACCTCAATCATGCGGGTAAATGGGGAGACCCCAACCGGCAGTGAATCTTCCCCCGAATTGAAAGTGATCTACCGGGCATTACTGGAAATTCGCCAGGATATTCAGGATCTGCGCAAAGATGTAGGTCAGGTATTTCGTGAACATCTTCCCGGCAGTAAGCCGGGTCCACAGTATGCCGAGGAGGTGCAGGTTCAACGCCCTGCCTTGCCGATGCTTCCTGAACCCAAGACGGAGAAGAACCTGGATGGGGTGGCGTACGAAGTAGAAGAGGAACCGGAGGACGAACCGCTGCCAACCATTGAGGAGGCCGAACAAAAGCTGATCATGAAGGCCATGGAGAAATTTGGCGGAAACCGTAAGGAATCTGCGAAGGCACTCGGGATCAGTTACCGCACCCTGTACCGTAAGCTTAAGGAACTGGATGAGGACCCGGGCTAATCTGGTATTATTGGCTGGGATTGCCTTTTTTCTACAGGGATGTTCCTATTACAGCTTCAGCGGTGTAAGTATTCCTGCGCACCTGAACACCATTGCCATCCCGCTTGCTGAAGACCAAAGTGTCGGTCCGCTCACACTTCTGGATGAGTCTCTGACGGAATTCTTGATTGAGCGGTTTGTCCAGCAGACACGACTGAGTTTGGTTGAAGGTGAAACGGAGGCCGATCTCTTGCTTACCGCCCAGATTACCCGGTATGTGAATGCGCCAACTTCGGTGACCGGGCAGGAGCGTGCTCAGTACAACCGGGTGTCCATCTCGGTTGCGGCCCAGTATGCGAATCAGATAGATGAGGATGTATTGGAGCGGACCTTCAGTGGCTTTGACGATTATGATGCGCTGGAGGGTGGGTTGGAGGCAGAAGAATCTGCTGCGTTGGCTGCGCTTGAGAATATTGCAGATGATCTTTTCACGGCGGCAACCTCCGACTGGTAATGATCAGCCTTGCCATATTGTATGCGGGCGCTATGCTTGTGCTTGCCTTCTATGGGGTTAACCTGCTGTGGATGGCAGTCATGGTTGCCCGCAATGGAACGCCGGATCCCGTTCCGCCGCCAAATCCGAACCGCAATGGTTCCTTGCCGCGGGTGACTATCCAAATCCCGCTTTATAACGAAGCCGGGGTCGCCAGGCGAGTGATTGATGCCTGCGCAGCCATTCAATATCCCCGTGACCGGTTACAGATACAGGTTCTGGACGATTCATCGGACGAAACCGTTGGAATTTCCCGTCAGGCGGTTGCTGACTGGCGTGCAAAGGGGCTCAACATCTCTCATATCCAGCGCTCCCATCGTAAGGGCTATAAAGCAGGGGCATTGGAGAATGGTTTGAAGTCAGCAGACGGAGACCTGATTGCAATTTTTGATGCAGATTTTGTCCCGCCGGAAGATTTTTTGCTTTCTCTGGTACCCTACATGGAAGAAGATGACCTGGGGATGATCCAGACACGCTGGGGTCACATAAATGCTCATTCCTCGCTACTTACTCAAGTGCAGGCATGGTCTCTTGACACGCATTTCGCCATTGAGCATGTTGTACGCAGCGCCTCGGGCTGTTTTATTAATTTCAATGGAACAGCGGGGCTCTGGAGGCGGCGCTGTATCACCGAAGCAGGGGGATGGCAGGGGGACACGCTGGCGGAGGATCTGGATTTGAGTTACAGGGCGCAGTTGAAGGGATGGAAGTTTATATATCTCCATAAACTGGAGTCTCCTGCGGAACTACCGGAGACCCTGGGTGCGTTGAGGGTTCAGCAAAGCCGCTGGGCAAAAGGGACTGCAGAGACGGCCCGCAAACTGCTTCGCCCGCTGTGGCAGGCATCCGTCCCGCTCAGAACGAAGATTCAGGGAACCATCCATCTGACCGCGCACGCGGTGTATCCCTGCCTGTTTCTTGCCGCCCTTCTTCACCCGCTTCTTCTATTCTGGCAGACCCGTGGATTCGGCCCTGGAGAAACCTATTTTGGACTTATGGGCTTCGGACTGGTCGGTCTGCTGGGTTTTTTTCTTGCACAGACGTTTGCTCAGCGTCAACTCTATCCGGACTGGAAGCGTCGTATGCGATTTTTCCCAATTTTCATGGCAGGATCCATGGGCCTTGCAGTGAGCAATACAAAAGCCGTCTGGGATGCGCTCAGACGATTCCATATCCCCTTTGAACGGACACCAAAGACAAAAGGGAAGTATCGTGTCCGAAGGCCGAAACTGGTGATCACATTTGAAACCGTGATGGCCGTATATTCCCTTACAGGGCTCTGCTTTCTGCTGTGGGAGGGGATCTGGGCGGCCGCAGGATTCCAGATGATATTTTCGCTGTCGTATATATTTGTAACCCGATACAATCTTCTTGAACTTCGCACGCAGCCGTTATGAACACACTCACCCTTTTTGATGCCTTAATAATGATTGATAAAGGCCGCGCATCCGAGACCATAGAGCAACTCCGGGAAATGCGCCTTCATTATCCTGAAGATATATTGACGAATTACGTCCTGGGGCATGCGTTGGATGTGTGCAACCAGCATACCCGCGCAAACTCTGTCTGGGAAACTGCAAGTTCGCTGAGTTCCGAGGACAGGATTCTAAGGAAGATGAAACTGCCGGACGGGGTGAATGTCTTCACCCATACAGAGCGTTTACAGAGTGGGCTAAACGAGATTTTTGGAGAGACAGATGAAATTCAAACTCTGATTCAGCAGCTTGATTCTTCGGATCGGACAAATTTTGAGGTGGTCCTTGATGATGACGAACCCCTGGAAGAATTTTCGGACGATGATCCGGTGACCGAGACGTTTGCCCGTATCCTGTCCACACAGAAAAAATACTCTGAAGCTGCGGCCGTCTACCGGTCCCTCAGCGAACAGAATCCACACGAAAAAGAGCGCCTGCTCGGTGAAGCAGAAAAAATGGACCAACTGGCACAGTCGGGATCGGGCAAGTGATCATCCAACGAAATCGTCGCCGTGTCGCCGGTGTGATGAGCGGCACCTCTCTGGATGGGATCGATGTCGCAATTTCGACGCTTGAGGGGCATGGGCGAAGCCTCACGATCAAAAACTGGTACGGAGCGACGTATTCGTTCCCGGAAGAACTGCGAAACGCTCTGAAGCGGGCTGCTAGTCAGGAGTCAATCAGTGTCGTGGAATTCAGTCAATTGAATGTACGATTGGCACACGAATATGCCCAAACGGTGAGGTGTACAGTTGAGGCACATGGAGAAAAGGTGGATCAGCTTGATCTGGTGGGATGCCACGGCCAGACGATCCGCCATCTCCCTGATCAGGTTGTGGTTGCCGGCAAAGAGATCTCTTCTACACTTCAGATTGGCGACCCTTCTACGATTGCACAATTACTGGGGGTACCGGTGATAGGAGATTTTCGGATGGCCGATATGGCATGTGGAGGGCAGGGGGCTCCCCTGGTTCCGTACTTTGATTATGTGATCTTTACGCACGATACGGAAACCCGTGGCTGCCTCAATATTGGCGGTGTGGCAAATCTGACGATTCTGCCTCCGAATGCCCGGGCTGAGCAGGTCTATGGTTTTGATACGGGGCCCGGCAACATGATTATAGATACCCTGTGTCGTCGGTGTCTGAACATACCTTTTGACGAAGGGGGGCGTATTGCAAAATCCGGCACCGTGAATGAGTACCTGCTTTCGAAATTATTGTGTGATCCTTATTTCTCTGCCGCCCCGCCCAAGTCAACGGGGCGTGAATATCTCAGTCACGCATTTCTGCAGCGCTTCCTAGATCCTGCCAGTCAGATGTCATCGGAGGATCTGATTGCTACGGCGACTGCTTTAACCGCTGCATCCATCTGGCAGGCCTGTGAATCATTTATACAGCCAACGCATTCGCTTGACCGGCTCATCCTGTCTGGCGGCGGCGCTCACAACCGGACGCTGATCGACCTGCTTGGAGATTATTTCGCACAGGGCGGGACTCCCGTGCTTATGGAGACATCCGACCTGCACGGAGTGGATTCTGACGGTAAAGAGGCTCTTTGCTTTGCGGTCTTGGCTCATGAGAGTGCAAACGGTATCCCAACCAATATCCCATCCGTCACCGGTGCTGCCCGCCCCGCCGTACTTGGCAAAATCTGCGTCCCATGAATCTGGCCTGAACAGAGAGGATGTCGATAGCAATAAGAGCGTTATTGCTTATCTTTGGCCAGTTGAACGAGTATTTCCATCTGAATATGGAAAGTGACAGTTGGGTTAAAACAAAACTACTATTCCATGAGCATTGAACGGATACATCCTAGTGACCCGTTGAGCCAAAGCAAGGATTTGGTTAAGGACAGTATTGAAAAACTGAAGGCCCTCTTCCCACAAATTGTAACCGAAGACAAAATTGATTTCAACGTTCTCAAGGAAATTCTCGGGGAAGAAGTGGAGCACGGTGAAGAATACTATCGTTTCACTTGGGCTGGGAAAACTCAGGCAAGGCGGGAAGCACATAAACCATCTACTGGCACATTAATTCCGGTTAAAGAAGAAAGCTTGGACTGGGAGACCACCCAAAATCTATATATTGAAGGGGATAACCTGGAGGTGCTCAAGCTTCTTCAGAAAAGTTACGCTGAGAAGGTCAAAATGATCTACATTGATCCTCCTTACAATACTGGGAGCGATTTTGTGTATAAGGATGATTATGGAGACAATCTCCGAAACTATCAAGAATTTACAGGTCAATTAGATAGTGAAGGGAATAGACTTTCTACCAACTCGGATAGTGACGGACGCTACCATTCCAATTGGTTGAATATGATGTATCCTCGGTTAATCTTGGCTAAAAATCTTTTGCGAGATGATGGTGTGATTTTCATTTCAATAGATGAACATGAAGTCCATAATATCAGATTGTTAATGGAAAATTTGTTTGGGAGAGAAAACCTATTCGCCGAGATGGTAGTTGTCAGGGCCGAGGGAGGCGGTTTGGCAAAGAAAGTAATCAAGGGACATGACTATCTATTAGTATTTGTCAGATCACAATCTAAGTTTAAAGGTATATATCGACCTAAAGATATAAGGGGGCAAGTAGTGGAGATAGATAGAAGAAAATTCTGGATAGAAGAAGACTGGTTAAGGGAAGAATTTGGAAAATACGGTACACTTCATTATGAAGATATAGAAGAAGTGAAAGGAATTGACAAAAAGAATGAAATCGATACAGCAATTGAAGAAGGACTATATGTATTGTTGAAAAAAGGCAAAAAACATATCGTTGGAAGATATAGAGCGTTGAAAGATAAAATGCATTGGCATATCATTCCCGGGATCAAGTATCAGAGAATAGGTGATTCTCAGTTCTTCAATCAAGAACTTTTCGAAAAAGAAGAACTCTTCAGATACACAGATGACAGTTCAGTCAGAAGTACTAAGTCTCCTTATGAGTTTGTAGTTTGTGATTCTAAAGTCGAATCAAAACTCACAAAACAGTTTGAACAATCTCCAAATGTTACGTTCTATTCTAAACTTCCCAGTTGGTTCAAGATTGACACCCCCTTAGGCACCTATAATCCTGATTGGGTACTGAGTTGGAAGGACAGAGATCAAGAAAAATTATTTTTCTTTGTTGCCGAGAGCAAGGGCAGTATTAGAAAATCAGATCTTAGAGATAATGAAAAATCAAAGTTCGAATGCGGGGAGAAACATTTTAAGGCATTAAATTCAGATTCTAAGTTGGTTCTCATAAACGAAATTAAAAATATTGAAGATCAATTCTAATAGTTGCTGACTTCAATTGTCTGCTTAATCGGTCATTGTATAGATGTGTTTCACGCTGTCTCTATGATTCTTCGGAGGAGACCAGATTGCGAAATTCATGATAGGTGTTCGGGCCCGGCTGTGCCTTTAGCCAATTCCAGGCTTTGAGTACTTCGTCCCTTGGAATGCCTGCGTTGGCTGGATCTGCCCGGAAGTCTGTAATGAAGTTGTTCATTCGTGCGGAGGGGATCTGAGGCAGACGGCCTCGGGTCTGCATCAGCATGCGCAGGTGCCCGGCTAAGTCACGATAGGTAAAGCGTTCCCGTGCTCCCTGTCTTTTACGCCTCCAATCATTGAGCCAGTACCATTGCCCCGACCTGTTACGAAGGCCCGGTGCTTCGGCGTGAACCAGTTCCAACAAAAAAGCCTTGGTCTTCTTGTCCCCGACATAGTTTGTGACTACCGTTTCTTCTCTCAGTAGATCACGCACTGTGCCGGTTTTGCGGGGAGGGACAGGTTTAGGATCCGGTACCTTTCCCGTCCGCAAATATTCCCGAATCAATTCTTCCAGTTCAAATTTTCGGTGATTCCCGACGGTGATTCCGAGTTCGCGGGCAAAAATGCGCAGGTCAGACACATAGAAATACCCGTTGTCAAACTCCTCCATACTCATGTCCCGGTGTAAGACGCTCATGTCCAGATGACTAGGCAACAACTTGAAGTTGCAAAATTTTCATGATTGTCTAGCAGCTTCAGCTTTATTCTGGGCGGCCACTTAAAAGTTTCCAATCAGAGGGGAGCACGGGCAACGATGCGGAGCAGCGCACCCCTGCCGCGTCGGGCGCAATCTGGATCAGAAAGGTGGTTCCTTTTCTGGGATCATTCTCCGTCCATTTTACACGCTGCTGGCAACTAATCACTATTCGCTTCTGATCATGGAAGTATTTTGTTTCGCCCCGGTCTTCTAGATCCAGGTTTGTGTCTACGAAATCACCTATGAGGTATAGTGGCGACTGACGGATAGGACAGAGGATGATTCCCCAAACAATTTGTTCCGCCGGTCCAATGGGGAAAGGGGCAACGGTCGCAGGGAACAGGAGCAGTTATCGCTCCATTTCATGGTCAGAATCGGTTGGAGGGACAAGGTCAAGATTAAACTCCTTCGATGTTCAATCTAAGGGTCTATCAGGTGGAGAATTCGTGCTGGGAGGGATGGTGTCGGGAGGATCCCGATCAATGAAGTAATTATCTATGAACCAGTCGAACATAGAGGGGATCGGGATCGCATAGCGCCGATTCCGGTTATCTATTACCCCATTATCGAGTGCTAGTTCAAAGATTTCAGATGCCTCCTGCATCTCTACATCCTGCAATAGAGATGCCATAATTGCTTTTCTGGTCTGTGTTTGATCCTTACGTGCACTTGCAAAGGCTCTGGCAATAGCCGTACGGTGATCCTCGTCAAGCCCGTCCGCACGGGATTTATAAAATTTTATTCGTTTCATCTCCCCCACTTCGAGTACCATCTTCAATTTCTCTGGAGTCATCTGCCGCCCCGTTGCCCGCAGGTGGATGGCAGCAGACTCGGCATAGGCGGCTACATGCTGCGGCCAACCATGGGTCTTCTGCATAATCGCCTCAATCCAGGGCGTGGGATCCCCCTTCGCCCAACCCTCTAGTTGTAGCCAATCCTGAATGACTGCCCACTCCGCTTCCGGTTTCAGCGGTCCCAACTCTACATAGCAGTTGTCCTTAAATCTGGACACGCCCAGATCTTTGAAGGCTCGCTTCGTGGCACTCAACCCAGCAGTGAGCAGCATCACAGGCCTCCCCGCAATTTTTCCATTGTGGACGGAATCAATCAGGGCGCGGACATCACGTTGTTCCTTGCTCGGCGATGGCGCGAAGTCCCGCGCAAAGTCCTGTGCTTCGTCCATGATCAGGAGTAGTTTCCCTTCTCCATCTTTCAGCACCTCCAGTGGGCTCCGCTCTGCATGGGCTTTTGTGGTGGAACGGGAGAAGCCCAGCCCCGCCTTGACTACATCAAAAAATCCTCCCTTACTGTGCGCATCCACGCTCGTTGTGGTCGTTTTGGTCTGAGTCTCCTTTTTCAACCCCAGCGTGCGGAGCAGTGTATTGGTCTCGCAGAGTTCCGAAGGTCCAATGTGGGCGACCTGCCAGTTCGCTTTTTTTGCCAGTTCTGCACATTTATAAAGCAGCGCACTCTTGCCTGCGCCGGGTGCTGCCTGAATCAGAAACGTGGTTCCTTTTTTTGGATCCTTCTCCGCCCACTTCAGGCGGCGCTGGAAACTATCTAATATTCCCGTCCGTCCGTGAAAGTACTTGGCTTCGCCCCGGTCTTCTATATCCAGATTTGGGTCTACGAAATCACTCATTGAGGTATAGTGGCAACTGCCGTCAGGATAGAGAATGATTTTTGGGGCAATTTGTTCCAAGGAAAAAAGAAGACAGATGCGGGGAAGCCCCTTGGCCGTGCATAGACTTTCGTTTTCTGTGCTGAAAATGCCCAAAAATAGT